>CAZKOL010000015.1:0-38263 GCA_964554375.1 uncultured Dehalococcoidales bacterium | reverse complement strand
GATCAGCCAGGCGCGGTTCCTGTGGGGCGGCCTGTTGATAATGCCCACCACCAGAGCAAATATACCGTCCACCAGGGCATAGACGCCTATAAACAGTACAAGCAGTTCAGCGGCCGTCAGCGGGTCCATGACCAGCATGATGATGCCCAGGGCAAGGGCGAGAAGACCGCGCAGAGAGATCAGCCACCATCTCTTGACCATTGTCTCCAGCATTTCAACCTCCTGTAAATCGACTTCGGTGAGATTGCTTCGTCACTTCGTTCCTCGCAACGACATTTTCCACATGATATTTACGGCATTGCCAGCCTGGCCTGCGACATCTATAATTGTGTATCCGGTCATCATACTATGGACAACAAATTTATCAAGATAGCCGTCATACTGGTCATTGCCACCTTCATCCTTGTATCACTGGTCTTTGCAGTTATAGTGCTGGCCTTAAGAGGCCCGTCATGGCTGGGCAAATAAACAGCACTAACCCCGGCTTTTCTTGATCTTATCCATCTCCTTCTGTACCTGCCTCTGCTCCCAATCGCCTCCCTCCCTGGCAAAAACAAACACGCCGAAGAAGTGAAAGATCAAGCCGATGCCCCAACCACCCATCACCCAGAGGAACCACGGATACCCGGCCCCGCTGACAAAGTACCACAGCAGCACCAGCACTGCGTTTACCACGATATAACTGAAAAGATTGCTGAAAAAACCCTTTTTAGCTGCAACACGGCGCTGAGCCAGTTTGCGGATCTCCTCGTCGCTCATCTGTGTAGACATATCTAAACCTCCCCACAAATTCGTCAGGCCGAATTATAGCACAGACATCGGCCCGATCCAGTCGCCTTTGAACTTCAGCCGCGCTTGAGAAATTCCCCGTATGTCACCATGGAGTTAAGCACCATGGCGGCCTCGTCGGGCATGCTGTAGCAGATCATGTTCTCCTTCGCAATGAAGCGTATTATATCCATATCGAGAGCGCGCTCTCCGCGCGGGGTCGGCAGCTCCGCCGCTATGATGACGGGCTTATCGTATTTCTCGGATATGGCCCTCATCTCGCGGAAGGACTTGATATATGATTCCACGACAAACTCGAAAAACTTCTTTTTCTCGTCCTCGTTGGTCGGCAGAGCCACCCTGGCGAAGTGCGGGAAGGGCACACCCAGGGCCAGAACGCTGTCGGTTTCTTCGCACCTGGCCAGTATATCCACCACCCTGGTGATGTTGTCGGCCGACCCGGCCACCAGGTCCACGGGATTGTTGCGGCTCCACCACCCGGGCAGAAACGAGTCCATCTCCTTTATTACGTCCGCTGGCAGCTTGATCACGTCCAGGCCCAGCCTGGCGCAGGCGTCTGCGGCCAGTACACCCCATCCTCCTCCCAATGTGGCGATGCCTACCCTGCGCCCACGGGGTATGGGATGGCAGAGAAAGCCGTAGCCCAGGTTCATCAGCTCCTGCAGGTTGTTGGCCCTGACTATGCCAGCCTGCCGGCTGATGCCGTTGAATACCTCGGCGGAGCCGGAGAGGGCGGCGGTATGCGACCTGGCTGCCGAGGCGCCTGCCTCGGTCTCCCCGACCTTGATCATCACAATTGGTTTTTTCAGGCTGGTACTTTTAGCTATCTCGAAAAACCTGCGACCATCCTTGAAACCCTCGATATAGCTGAGGATCACTTTGGTATGTTCGTCGCCCGCCAGGTATTCCAGGAAGTCCTCGGCCTGCAGGTCCGCCTCGTTGCCGATGCTGATCAAACGGCTGCATCCGAATTCTATGGACATGGCCCGGCGCGCTATCGTCAGTCCAACGTTGCCGCTCTGGGAGACGACCGCCATCTGCCCGTCCGGCGGGAAGATGGGCGGCATCTGCGCGTAGAGTTTGGCCGACGGGCTGAGTATGCCGAAGCAATTGGGACCGACCAGCCTGAGGCCGCCCTGCCTGGCCAAGCGCACGATCTCCTCCTGCACAGCTGCCCCGTCCCGGCTGACCTCGGCGAAACCCGCGGTCACCACAACGCCTGCCTTTATACCCTTAACGACACATTCTTTTATGGTTTCAACCATCTGGACCGGGGGGACCACGATGATGGCGAGGTCCGGCGCCTCCGGTATCTCCTCGATGCTGCTGTAAACCTTCAGGCCCAGCACCTCCCCTCCCTTGGGATTGACGGGATATATCTTGCCCTGGAATCCACCGGTAACGATATTGGCCAAGATGCGGAAGCCCCACTTCTTGGTGTCGGTGGATGCCCCCAGGAAAGCAAGCGAACGCGGTGCGAAGAATTTGTTGAACTCAGTCATGAATAGTCAGTCCTTTCTGAAAAATAGCGGCGGTTGATGGTGGTCACATAAAACAGCAGATATTATAACGCCGCAAGTCCGATTGAAACAAGCTGACCAGCCCGCGCAGGCACAGTGCCGCGCAGATTAAACTGCTATAATAAGCCCGGGCACACGAGGGGAAGGAGGATCGGCATGGAGATATGGAAAAAGCTGCTCAACCGTATGATGCGGGCTGCCAGGCTGGATTCCGGCTTCTACGAGGAGATGGAGACCGAGGAGGACGCCCTGGCCCACGCCATCATGGTGGCCATTATAGCCAGCGCCGCCACGGGCATAGGTTTGGGCCTGGCCGCCCTGATAGGCGGGGCGGGCGCAATCTGGTTCCTCTGGGGCCTGCTGAGCGGGTTCCTGGCTTCAATGGTCGGATGGTATGCCTGGGTTCTGATCACCTTCTTCTCCGGCACAACCTTCCTGCGCGGGCCTGAGAAGGCCAGCATGGCCGAGCTGACCCGCACACTGGGCCTGGCCAACTCGCCGGGAGTCCTGCGTATCCTGTCTTTCATCCCCATGATCGGATGGCTGATCATGCTGCTGTCCGGCATCTGGACACTGGCATCCGGCGTTATCGCCGTCAAACAGACGCTTGATTTCGACACGGGCAAAGCCACAGCCACGTGTATCCTCGGCTGGCTGGTATATATGGGCATGCTCTTGCTCCTGTATATCTGGCTGCCCTCACCATACAAAATGCTGCGCTTTTAACCCCCATTTTCCAGGAAGCTGTGAAAACCCGGACAAAAGGATAAACCTTGTTAAACACACTCATTACGAAGCATAAAAAGGGCATGCTCTATCCTCTTACGGTCGTCGTGCCCACGACCTATGCCTACCTTTCACTGCGCCGGCAGATGGCGAAGGACAGGGGGCTGATCAACGTCCGCTTTATGGTGCTGCCGCGCCTGGCCGAGTACCTGGGCGCACCGTTGCTGGCGGCACAGCGCAGATTCCCTCTCACGCCGTTGATCCAGCTGGCGGCAGTAAGGCATTTTGCACGCGATATGTCGGCCAGGCCGCCCCTGGGCGCCGTGTCCAATCACCCGCAGTTCCACCTTTACCTGCGGCAGACTTTCAGCGAGCTGAACAGACTGTCTGAGGGCAGTTTGCACAGCCTGGAAACTTCCTCTGATCTGACCCGCCAGGTCGTAGAATGGTACAGGAAATACAAAGACCGCCTGAAGGAATTTTATTCGCGCGAGGATCTCTTCCGGGCTGCGGCCACAGCGATAAAGCAGGGGAAGGCAGGAGGCGCCCTGCGCGACCTGGGATTCATCATATTTTACGGCATATCTCGTTTCACGCTCTCCGAGAGGGACCTCATCTCAGCCCTGGGTCAGGCCGGGCTGTGCCAGATCATTCTTCCGCTTACAGGGGAGGCGACGGCCGATAAGTCAGCAATACAGGAAGCCGAGAAGCTAAGGCGATGCGGGGTTTCGGTTATAACCCGCCCATCCTTCGATGGCGAAAGCACGGTCGCCGGCCACCTGCTGGTGTCTCCCAGCGCAACCGAGGAAGTGCGCTGGATCGTGCGCCGGATCATGAAGGACGCCGAGGCAGGCCTGCCATTCCACCGCGTGGCTGTGCTTTACCGTAATGACGACCCCTATGCTGCCATCATCGAAAGCCAGTTCTCCGCCGCCGGCATCCCCCTGGCAGGGCCCGCATCCAGGCCGCTGCACGATACGCCTGCGGGAAGGCTGCTGACAGGGCTACTGGACGTGCTGGCCGCTGATCTTGACCGCGCGCATCTGATGCACTGGATAGCCGAGTCGCCGGTAACGGTGAACAAGGGCCAGTACCCGGCATCCTTCGAGCTGGTCCGCTGGGAGGTGATATCCCAGGATGCCGGCGTCGTCAGGGGCCGGAGCTCCTGGACAGAGAGGCTGGCACGCTACATTGAAAGCAAGAAAGCTGATCTGGAGGATATGCGGGCAGACGAGGAGGCCAGCCCGGCCCGCATGGCGGGTAAAAAAGGACAGATCGAATCCGCAGAGAAATTAATAGTCTTTGTCGATGAGGTTGCCTCGCAGAAGCCGCCTGCAGACGGGAGACGCTGGAGCGAGTTCGCGGACTGGGCCCTGGCAATGTTGAAGAGGTTTACCCACCGGCCGGATGACTGGCCTGAGGCTGACCGGGAGGCTCTGGAGCATGTCCGGGAGATCATCGGCGACATGAAGGGATTGGACCCCATCGACAGCAGTACTACCCTGTCCGCCTTCCGTCAGATGCTGGACGATATGCTCTCGGCCACCACCGGCAAGCTGGGTAAGGTGGGGACAGGCGCCTTCACGGGCCCACTCAGGCTGGCACAGTGCATGGATTTCGATATTGTCTACATCGTGGGTATGGCAGAGGGCTCCTTCCCACCGGCCAGCGCTGACGACGCCGTCCTGCCCGACTCCCTGCGTGCCTCGCTGGACGAGCAGGACTCTCTGCCGTTGAGGGCTGAGCGCAGGATGGAAGAGCGAAGGCTTTTCCTGGAGGCGCTGGCCGCAGGCCGCAAGCGCATTTTATCCTACCCCAGGGCGGAGGCTGCGGGTGAGCGCGCCCAGTATCCCTCGCCGTGGTTCGTTGCCGCAGCATCAGCGTTAAGCGGCAGTCCGTTGAACGCCTCCATACTACAGACGATGGGCAGCCGGGACTGGCTGACCGTGGTTGAATCATCTGAGCACGGTCTGAAGCTGGCCAAGGAGACGGCCTTCTGCGACACGCGCGATTATGAGTTACACAGCCTGGCCCGCTGGAGCAAGTCGGGCAGGCTGGCCGCAGACCACTTCCTCAATCCTCCAGGCAGCCCCGGGAGGCGCATTCTGAGCATGGAAGAAGCCCGCAACAGCCCACGGTTCACCGCCTGGGATGGCAACCTGTCCGGCGCCAGGGGCAGCAGTAATAAGTTGATAATAGAAGCCGGGGCCAGGTTCTCTGCCACGCGCCTGGAGAAGTGGGCCGGTTGTCCTTTCAAATATTTTTTAGAGAACGTGCTCAATATATCTGTGCTCGATCCGCCCGAGGACCTGCTGGAGATCGATCCCATGGAGCGCGGTTCGCTGCTGCACAAAGTGCTGGAAAGGTTCATCAATGCGTGCTACTCCGCGGGCATCATGCCGGTTCACGGAGGACCCTGGGAGCGCAGTCATGCTGCAATACTTAGCGGCATAGCCGGGGAGGAGTTCGCAGAGGCTGCAAGGCGCGGCGTCACCGGCCACCCTCTGCTCTGGGAGGCGGCTCAAACAGAGATGTTGCACGACCTGGCGACTTTCCTGCGGGAGGACAACGCCCTGCGCGCCGAAAATAATTCAGTCCCTGAGTACGCCGAGTACAGCTTCGGCATAGCCGGCGATGTGAGATCCCATGCCGCACCCCGGGTGCCGCTTGCCGGCGGTAAACGCATCAGCTTCCGCGGTAAGATAGACCGTATCGATTTCAACCCCGGCCGCAGCAGAGCCTGGGTTATCGATTACAAGACCGGCAAGGCCCGTGACATGGATGTGTTTAAAAGGGACATGCTGCTGGGCGGCACGCTGCTGCAATTGCCGGTTTACGCCCTGGCCCTTCGCGCCGGCGTGGGTGAGGATTGTGTAATAGAGGCTATGTACTGGTACAACACCGGACGCGGCGGCTTCAAGCGTATGAAAGTGCCGCTGGCAGAGGTCGAGGGCAGGTTCCGGGAATGCCTGGACATCATTATTTGCGGCATTGCTGACGGCATATTTGTCGCCAACCCGGGACGTTCGGAGGACCAGGAACACGGCAACTGCGGATGGTGCGATTTCAAACGCGCCTGCCACAGTGACCGTTATATTCAGTGGGAGAGGAAGGCCGGGGCCCCTGAACTGCAGCGCTACCTGCAAATGCAGGAACCGATGTTAAAGAAACCTTGAACTTATGAGCGACGAATCGATTACAGCCGACCGCGGATCACGCCGCAGGATATCCAGTAGCCTGGATGAAGGCCTCTTCATCGAGGCCGGCGCCGGCACGGGCAAGACCACCGAGATGGTCTCGCGCATCGTCAACCTCATCAGAGAAGGTGTAGCTACCATAGACCGGCTGGCCGCCATCACCTTCACCGAGATGGCCGCCGCCGAACTGCGCGACCGGGTCAGGCGCCGGCTGGAGGAATCCGCCCTTTCATCCGTCGCCGGCGAAGACGCCGGGCGGCGCTGCCGTCTGGCGTCTGACGGCATGGACGGCGCCAGCATCCAGACTCTGCACAGCTTCGCTGCCTCGCTGCTGCGCGAGCGCCCGCTGGAGGCGGGCCTGCCACCCAACTTCCGTATCGCCGAGCCCATAGAGGCCGATATCCGCTTCGAGGAAAAATGGCAATCGTGGCTGCATGAGGAACTGCTGGCCGGGGAGACAGCCGTCGAACTGCTGCGATTGATCAAGCTGGGGCTGAAGACGGACCACCTGCGGGCCGCTGCCGCGGCCTTTCAGAGCAACTATGACCGTATCACCATACCCTTCGCCATACCCCCTGCGCCGCCGCGCCGGGCCGTGGCAAAAGTGGTTGAGTCGCTTCCATTGATGCAACAACTCTGTAACCTCTGCCTGGATGAATCGGATTACCTCTACCGGCACATGCAGGGCGTCCTCAGCCTGGGTACAATGCTTTCCGCCATGCAGCCCTCTGATGATTACGCCATGATGGCTCTGGCCCGGGGCGGCAAGCTCAAACAAAGCAGGGGCGATAAGAAGAACTGGGGAAATCTGCCGGCCGGTGAGAACGCCTGCACTGAACTCAAGTCATTGCTGAGTGACCTGGAGGACAGCAAACAGGCCGAGCTGGAGTCTGTAAAACAGGCCGGGCTGGCAATCTTGCTGGAAAAGCTGAGGCTGGCAGTGCTGGCCTATGCCGATGAGCGCCGTGCGTCCGGCGTGGCCGAGTTCCATGACCTGCTGGTCTGGGCTAGGAACATGCTGCGCGATAATCCAGCCGTGAGGAAACATTTCCAGGATAAATACAGTCACATCCTGATCGACGAGTTCCAGGACACCGACCCCATCCAGGCCGAGATAGCATTTTACCTGGCCTCCGGTCCCCCGGCGGACGGCTCCGGCCTTGATGAACGCGACTGGAAGAAGCTCAGCCCGTTGCCGGGCAAGCTGTTCGTGGTGGGCGACCCCAAGCAGTCCATCTACCGCTTCCGCAGGGCAGATATCGCCACCGTGGACCTGGTGCGCGGGTTGATGGCGGCCGCCAGCACATCTCTGACGCACAATTTCCGGTCGCAGAGATCGATCATCGATTGGGTCAACCACGTGTTTGACAGTTGGATGGTGAAGCAGGAGGGCGTGCAGCCGCCTTACATGAAGCTGGAGCACGCGGCGCTTCCGCCGGGGTCGCAGTTGACGGGCTGCGTCAAATATATCGGCGGCTACATTGAAGACGAGAAATCCAATCTTATGCGCCGCCGTGAAGCGCGTGACGTGTCATTGCTGCTGCAGCATATCCGGACGGAGGCCTGGAAAATCAGGGCGGGGGGCGGCCTGCGGGATGCTGAATTCAGGGACATATGCATACTGATGCCGTCGCGCACCGGCCTGCCGGCGCTGGAGCGCCGGCTTGAGGAGGCGCAGGTCCCCTACCGCATTGAGAGCGAGTCTTTCATACTGGGAACGCAGGACGTCAGGGAACTGCTTAATTGCCTGCGGGCCATCGATTCGCCGGCCGACCAGGTGTCGCTGATAGGCGCCCTGCGTTCGTCGGCCTTCGCCTGCAGCGACGCTGATTTGCTGCTGTTCGTCGAAAGCGGCGGGAGACTCGATTACACCAATCCCGGCCGGGGCGGAGGGATCGTCAGAGATGCACTCGATATGCTGCGTATATTCCATACAAAACGGGGCTGGCTGCAGGCCGACCGGCTGATAGAGGAGTTTATTGCAGAAAGGCGCATGGCGCAGGCCGCCTACGGACGGACCCGGCCGCGCGAAAAGCTGCGCCGCCTGCAGGTGATAGTTGACCTGGCCCGGTCCTACGCGAGGGTGGAGGGGAGTTCGCTGCGCGGATTTTTGGATTGGATGGACCGCCGCACGGAGGAGAAATCACGCATGGAGGAGATGTCCGTGCCCGAGGCAGACGAGGACGCCGTGCGCATTATGACCATCCATGCTGCCAAAGGGCTGGAGTTTCCCATCGTCATTATGCTCGGGTTGGGCGACAGGCCCGGCAGCCATCATGCTAACGCGATTTTCGATAAATCTACCGGGGGCTTCGAGATGCGGCTGGGCAGCGGCAGCTATGAGTTCAAAACTGCAGGCTATGACGGGCTCAAGGACATCGAGAAAGATGCCGAGGAAGCCGAACGCGTGAGGCTCAAGTACGTGGCTGCCACACGTGCGCGCGACCACCTTGTGCTCAGCCTTTACCACTCGTCCGACAAAACCGACGCCGCCGCCATCCTGGGCCACTGCAGCGATTCGCCCGGTCTATGGTACGAGATCGACCTTTCCGCCGTGACGCTTTATCGTCCCGCCGCCGATGCCATGGATGCTGAGAAGGACGATACTGCGGCCGACCTGGAGAAATGGAAGGAGCGGCGCGCCGGTATATTGGAAGTATGCTCCAAGCCGGCGGCCGTAGCCGTTACCGACCTGGTCAAAATAGCCAAGGAGGAGGCCGAGGGCGGGGAGTCCTATTACCGTACGGGACGCGGTGGCAGCAGCCTGGGACGTGCCGTGCACAGCGTGCTGCAGAGCATCGACCTGGCCACGGGCGATGGGCTGGAAGACCTCAGCCAGGCACAGGCTGCCGCTGAGGGCATCGCCGGCCAATGGCAGGATGTGGCCGAACTGGCCCGCAACGGCCTGCAATCCGCTATCGTAAGGCGGGCTGTGGCTTCCGGCAATTACCGCCGCGAGGTCTTCGTCAGTACATCGATCGAGGGCAGATTGCTGGAAGGGATCATGGACATCATCTTCGAGGAAGATGGCGGCCTGGTCATCGCAGATTACAAGACCGATGCGATCGACAATGAAGAAGAAATGCAGAAGAAGAAAGATATTTACGAAATGCAGGCAGGGCTCTATGCCCTGATGGCTCAACAGGCGACGGGCAGAAAAGTGCGGGAGGTGGTCCTGGTGTTCTTAAGGACAAAAAGGGAGGAAGCGCCGCGGGACATTGAGACCCGTATCCGGGATGCGCGAACAAAGGTAACCGGGGATATATAGAGCCATTATTAAATGAGATTAAATTAACCAGGACATATTCGGTGTACCCGTGATTGTTACCCCTGATATAATATGCAGTGTAATAAATTAGGAGGTTGATTATGGCATCAGGAGCTTTGTTACAGCGCATGTTACGCGCCGCCAAGCTGGAACCGCAGCTTTACGAGGAGGTGGAGTCAGATTCCACTGCCACCGGGCAGGCATTGCTTGTAGTCGTGCTTGTCAGCGTCTGTGCCGGCATCGGGGCCGGTATCACCGGCGCGATGAAAGGCGGCGAGACTGTATCCGGTTTCTTCATAGGGCTGCTCTCCGGCATTATCGGATCATTAATAGCCTGGTTCATCTTCTCGCTGCTCTGCTTCTGGCTGGGCACCTCACTCTTCAAAGGACCAAATACCAAGTCCAGCCTGGGAGAGCTGCTCAGGACCCTGGGCTTCGCCTACACGCCGGGAGTACTCAATGTATTCAGCTTCATCCCCTTCATCGGTCCCATCATCCCCTTCGCGACCTGGATATGGACGATCATAGCTGCCGTGATAGCGGTCAGGCAGGCCTGCGACTTCACCACCGGCAGGGCCGTAGGCACGGTCATCGTGGCAGCCATCATACCCATCATCATCATAGTGCTGCTGGGTCTGCTGATCGGCGGCGCGTACGCTGCCATTTCCCAATAAACCGAACGGCTGTTTATATCTTCTCGTACATGGCGATCTCGGCCTGCCCTTCGAGGTAAGGCTTGATCGCCCTGAACATGTCCTTGAAATGGGGCGCTGACGAATGGAAGGTCAGCGCCTCGTTGTCTTCATACTTCTCGTAGAAAAAGAAGATGTCGCGGTTGTCGGCGCGCCTGTGGACGCTGTAGTCGATGCAGCCCGGGTCCTTGAGGAATTTGGGCGCAAAGTCCAGGATGACCTTTGCCATTTCGTCGCCCTGACCTTCTTTGGCTCGCATGGTGGCGGTTATTACTATCATTTTTTCTCCTCTCCCGCTGTCCCCTCTTCTTTCCAAGGAGAGCGGGTAAGTTTTTTCCCAAGAGGGACTGCGTCCCTCGTTGGCTCCCTCTACAGACAGAGGAACAAATTCCAAGCTCCAATAACCAAATTCCAAACTACTTATGTACTCAACTTATTCAACTTCTAAAATTATTTATTGTTTGGATTTTGGAATTTCATGCGTGAACTGCTTGAAGAAGTTCTTATAGTTCTCGCTGCCAGTTGCGCGGGATTTGAACCTCGGGCCATCGACCCAGGCGATGTCGCTGTGGACGGCCAGCAACTCCAAGTGGCTCATGACCTCCCGCTGGGAAAGATACTTGCCGAATCCCTTGCGCAGTCTGGGATCGAAAAGCTCGATGGATATTTGATCGAGATCGAGCACGCGGCCGTTAAGTATTCTCAGTATGTTGCCGCAGCGTTCGATGTGGAAGCGCAATATCTCGGCTGCCCTGTCAGCCGGCCTGAGGTAGTTGGGCCGGCCTTTCTCGAACAGCCTGTGCCCCGGCAGGAGCAATTCCGTATCACGGCACTGCTTTCGTAGCTTTTCCAGCGACCTTATATAGACTATTAAACCATAGGCGCCGTTGTCCCCGCCGTAGCCGTCGGGCAGAATGCGCCTGTTGCAGTAATATTCCAGCATCAGCGAGGGGTGCGGCGTAATGCTCGCCAGGATGGTATCACCGCTGAAGACCACCTCGTCCTCGAAGGCAGCGCAAAGGGCATCGGGCGAATGCCCGGGTGTGAGCAGGAAGCGGAAACGGCTGTCGGGCGAAGAGGCGCCCTCCTTTATATGATATGCGGTCTTAAGCTGGCTGCGCTTGCGGTGGTAGGGTCGGCAGGCAGCAGTGAACTTGTCGGGCATAAGGCAGGTACGGCATGAGCCGGGAAACTCCGGATGGGCGGCGCCGTCATCTATATCCTCATGGTAGGCGATCATGTTGTCGAAAGCATAGTGCGCCCAGAGCTCGGCGCCGCTGGCCTCCAGCATCTCGGGCAGGTTGCCGTCATGGTCCTCGTGACCGTGTGTGACGATAACGCGGCGCACGTCCCTGATATTGAATCCGGCTTGACCCAGCATAGAGACGAGCACATCGAACTTGCCGAACTGGCCGGTATCGATGAGGGTGAGCTTATCGCCTGTCACCACGTAACACCAGGTGGGGCCGAGGTCCCAGTCGCCGCCCGAATCATAGAAGAGCGGCATGCCCAGACAGTAGATGTCCGTACCGCGTCCTGTCCGGTACTTCATGATAGCGCCGTCCCCGTTGGGCTTATCCTGCTTCAGAATCTCAAATTGCTTCAATGGTTTCCCTCCGATGTCCACAAAGCCGTATTTTAAAGCTTTTTAGCGATGTGTGTCCAAGATTTGCTAAAATAAACCAGGATCTCTGCGCGGAACGTTTGAAAAGGAGGTGACCGTCATGGAAGACCGAATCCTCAGATACATCTCCAAGCTTAACTCGGACAAGGTGCGCCTCACGGAATTGATCGCCCATTTCACCCACGACGTATCCGGCAACGACAAGGACACCCTCATCTACAAAAGGATATTACCGGCGCTGATCAACATGGAGAAGGAGAACAGGATCAAGCTATCCTGGGATGTGCTGCTTACGCGCTACAGGTTCCCCCGCTATATTTTCTTCCCCCCGGAGGAGGGGGAGAAGGCCCCTGTATCAGGTCAACCCCTCTGGCAGAAGCAGATTGAGGACATACTCAAGAAGGACTCTGTCATCTACCGCAAGAAAGTGCGGGAGCTGCGCCTGCAGGATAAATTCGACCGCTTTCTCAAACGGTACGATAAGAGCGCGGGCGAGGTATCTCCCTCCGAAGACTGGATAAAGGTGATCACCGCCATGATGGAGTCCAATCTCGCACAGTACGACGTGATGCGCGCCTGCATCGAAGCCTTTAAGGCTGGCGCGGTATGGGAGAAGTACAGGAGGGAATTCGAAGGATAACAACCGGCAAGCCGGTAAATTCCAAACTCCAAAAATACAAATTCCAAACAATACACATATTGAAAAAAATGGAACTTAACCCCGTGTTTTGAATTTGGATATTAGAATTTGTTTGGAGCTTGGAATTCGGTATTTGGAATTTCTTTCTCTTATTTTGGTTTATCCAGTTCCCTGGCCACGGCCAGCAACGCCATCATGTCCGCTTCCGCGACTCTGTTTCGGCGGACGGCCTCCCTGGGGTTGCGGTTCTGCTCCTCCACCATCCTGATGGCCTTGCGCTCCGATACACGGTCATGGAAGACAAGCCATGCAGCCAGCGCCAGCCCGGTCCTCCCCTGACCGGCCGCACAATGCACCACCGTCTTCTCGCCTCTCTCCAGTGAATTGTATAGAAAATACAGTATATGCCGGATTGCCTCGGCAGTGTGAAGCTGCATATCAGGTGTAGGGGCCCACAATACGTTATCCGGCCCGAAAGCCTCCGCGTACAAGCCCAGCAGCCCGCCTTCCAGGGGATAATATTTCAGTTCTTCTTCAGGCAGCAGGCAGACGACACGTTGAATGCCCTGCCCTTTCATGAAAGCAACCCAGTCGTCCACCACCTGCCTCTGGATGAACTTGCCCGGGTTGCCGGGCCGCTGCGAACCGAAAATCAGCTTCTCGCCCTTCGCAGCCGGCCCGAATCCGTACTCAGCCATTATATTGCTCCTCCCTTAATTATGGACGGGATATGTATGGTGACGCGCGTTTTCAAGCATCGCCTTCACATTTTCGAATTTTGCGTCGATGGGAAACTCGCAGCCCGTGCTTAAAATAAAGCCGCCGTCCCTGCCCACTATCTCATGCAGCTTATTGCAGTAATTTACGACTTCATCCTCCGTGCCCAGCGAAAGCAGGGTCGCCGGAACATCGCCCATTATGCACATATGGCCTTTTAAGATCTCCTTGGCCTTGAATATATCTGTTCTGCTGTCAAGCTCGCATATGCATTTTCCCCGCGGCAGATCCTTGAGGTAGGGCATGTTGAGCGTCCAGTCGGTGTCGAAATGAAGAATGCATATCAGGTTAGCGGCGAGCTGCCCGTCCCAACCTCCCAATGCATCGAATGTCTCCACCAGTGCCTTAATAGTTGTCTGTGCATTTCTGTACGCATCGCTCTGCGGCACACCCCGGTATCTCAGGGCAAACTGGGCGATCAATGGGACTGCAGGCGCCCTATCCGGGATACCCAGGGATATCACAGTTTCCAGACGTTTGACCCGCGTATTCAAATTATCTTCCACTTTACATGTCCCTGCTCATTTTGTATTTGATTGCCGTGTCTGCAAATCAATCATAACCAAACCGGGCAGCCTTATCAAACTCGTAATAAACGCTGGCTAAGCTGTTTACATCACCGATGGAAAGTGTTAAACCTGGTGGAAGATGCATCGTATGCAAAACATCCTTCAGCTTCAAATTAATCGGGTGCTGCACTATAATATGACGGTCAAATAAATTATAGCGGGAGGTTCCATGGATATTACAATCTGGTATATCCTTCTCCGTCTGCTGGAACAGGCCTGCCTGGTCATCGTCGTTTTTTACCTTCTTTTCCAGATCAGGTTCTTCCGGCGCATGCTGGATGGGAAGCCCAATCTGCTGGACCAGCTTATCCTGGCAGTTATCTTCGGCGCGCTGGCCGTTTACGGCACTTACAGCGGAGTACAGACATCCGGCGCCATAGCAAATATCCGCAACCTCGGCCCGATGATCGGCGGCTTCCTGGGAGGACCGTTGGCCGGCCTGGGCGCCGGATTGATCGGCGGCGTCCACCGCTACTGCATAGGTGGGTTCACCGCTGTCCCCTGTGCACTGGGCACCATAACCAGCGGCCTGGCCGCCGGCATCATTTACGCCCTGCTCAAAGGCAATCTCGGCATCTGGAAGCCGACACTTTACGCTTTCCTCATGGAATGTGCGGATATGGGCCTGTTGCTGCTGATGGCCCAGCCATTCGACAAGGCCTTGAACCTGGTGGCCATCATAGCCGCGCCCATGATACTGGCCGATACGGCAGGTATGGCCGTTTTTGCCTTCATGCTGGGCAAACTGAAGTCCGCCCGCTGAAGACAGATACCCTCAACCCGGCGCCGCACCCCGATACTACGTTTGCCACAAATTGACGAAGGCGTCGGCAAATCCTTATCATTATGAGGTTGGCCCCTGTCAGGCCGGCAGGTAAAATCAGAGAGGACCGGAATATGGCTATTAAGATCACGGATACGACGCTGCGCGATGCGCACCAATCATTGATCGCCACGCGCATGCGCTCACGTGACATGCTACCCATCGTGGAGAAGATGGATAAAGTTGGATTCTTCTCGCTCGAGATGTGGGGCGGCGCCACCTTCGATACCTGCATACGCTATCTCAACGAAGACCCCTGGGACCGGCTCAAAGACATCCGCAGCAAGGCCAGGCACACCCCCCTGCAGATGCTGCTGCGCGGGCAAAACCTGGTGGGCTACCGCCACTATGCCGACGACGTGGTGAAGGAGTTCGTGCGCCTGGCCGCCAAGGACGGCGTGGACGTCTTCCGCGTATTCGACGCGCTCAACGACATCAGGAACATGGAGCTGGCCATCCACGAGTGTAAGAAATACAAGGTACACGTGCAGGGCACGATCTGCTACACCATCAGCCCGGTTCACAGCATTGAAGGCTTTGCCGATATGGCGCATAAGCTGGAGAACCTGGGCTGCGACTCTATCTGCGTCAAGGATATGGCGGGACTCATCTCGCCGCCGCAGACTACGTCACTTTTTAAAGCGATTAAAAAGGTGGTGAAGGTGCCCGTCGACTTACACTCTCACTGCTCGAGCGGCATGGCGCCGATGAGCTACCAGGCGGCCGCCGAGGCAGGCGCGGATATAGTGGATACCGCCTTCTCCCCCTTCGCCTGGGGAACCTCCCAGCCACCCACAGAGAGCGTGGTGGCCGCATTCCAGGGCACGCCCTGGGACAGCGGACTGGACCTGGAGCTGCTCTACGAGATAGGCGAGGACTTCGCAGCCATTGCCGGCAAGTACCGCATGCTGCTGACATCCGAGGCCACACGACCCAGCGTCAACGTGCTGCTGCACCAGATACCGGGCGGCATGTATTCCAACCTGATCAGCCAGCTCCGGGAGCAGAATGCGCTGGACAAGATCGGCGCAGTTCTCGAGGAGATACCAAAGGTGAGGGCCGACCTGGGCTATCCGCCGCTGGTGACACCCACCAGCCAGATCGTGGGTATCCAGGCCGTGCTCAACGTTCTCAACGGCGAACGCTACAAGAAAGTGACCAAGGAGGTCAAGGACTACATCCTGGGCTATTATGGCAGGCCGCCCGGAGAACTCAATGCCGAGGTCCGCAAAATGGTGGCCGGGGACAACAAGATCATCAGCGCCAGGCCGGGTGATCACATCGAACCTGAGCTGGCGAAAATGAAAGATGAGGCCCGCAAGCTGGGCATACTGCACAGGGAAGAGGACCTGGTGACCTATGCCCTCTACCCGCAGGTAGCGGTCAAGTTCCTGCGCGGCGAAGGCAAGGAGGAGGTGCTGGCCGGGCCGTCGCCCGCCGCAACGCCCAGCCAGGCGGGGTCGGATTTACCCAGCGAGTTCAGCGTTGACGTGGACGGCGAAGTCTTCAATATCAAGATAACACCAGTACTGGGCAATACCGTGGACGTCAACCGCAAGAGTAAGGCAAGAGAGATACCCAAGGGCGCCGTGCTCTCGCCCATGCAGGGCATGGTGCTTACGGTTAAGGTCAAGGTGGGCGACAAGGTCAAGGAAGGAGATACCGTAGTCGTCACCGAGGCCATGAAGATGCAGAACGACGTGCATAGTCCTTATTCGGGGACGATCAAGGAGATATTCGCCTTTAATGGCGAAATCGTGAACAAGGACGACGTCCTGATGGTGATCGAGTGAACCAGACACGTCATTGCGAGCGAAGCGAAGCAATCTGGCGTTCGAATCAGCGGCACACAAGATTGCCGCGTCGCCTGCGGCTCCTCGCAATGACGGGATTCACAGGCTCATAATGACAGGATCCGAGAGAGAAGCCGTATGTTGAAGAAGGTGCTCATCGCCAACAGCGGCGAGATCGCCATACGCGTTATGCGCGCCTGCCGCGAGCTGGGCATCCGCACTGTGGCCGTGTACTCCGAGGCGGACCGGGACGCCATATTCGCTAAATACGCTGACGAGGCCTACTGCATAGGCGCGCCGCCGGCCATCGAGAGCTACCTCAACATCAAGAAAATCATTGCCGTTGCCAGGGAAAGCGGGGCCGATGGCATACACCCGGGATACGGCTTCTTAGCCGAGAACCCCAGCTTCGCCTATTCCTGTGAGCGCGAGGGCATCAAGTTCATCGGTCCTTCCAGCCATGTTATCGAGCTGATGGGCAGCAAGATCGCCGCCCGTAAGGAGATGAGCAAGGCCGGCGTGCCCATCACCCCGGGCACGAAGGACGCGGTAAGCGAATTCGAGGAAGCGAAAAAAATGGCCGTGAAAATCGGCTATCCCATAATAATCAAGCCTTCGGGCGGCGGTGGCGGCATCGGTATGACCATCGTGCATAGCGAGGCCGACCTCAAAAAAGGGTTGGAGAACTCCAGCAAGATAGCCGCCAGCACATTCGGCCTGCCGGAGATATACATCGAGAAATACATCGATAGCCCGCGCCACATCGAGATCCAGGTGCTGGCCGACGCCCACGGCAACGTCATCCACCTGGGCGAGCGCGAGTGTTCCATCCAGCGCAGGCACCAGAAGCTGATCGAGGAAGCGCCTTCCCCCGCCCTGACGCCCGAGCTGCGCGCCCGCATGGGGGAAGTGGCGGTGCGGGCCGCCCGGCAGATCAAGTATGAGAACGCCGGAACGATTGAGTTCATTTTTTCCAAAGGCGAGTTCTATTTCATGGAGATGAACACGCGCATACAGGTCGAACACCCGGTGACCGAGATGGTGACCGGCGTCGATATCGTCAAGGAACAATTGCTGATCGCGTCGGGCGAACCCCTGGGCATAAAGCAGGAGGACGTCAGGATGAACGGCTGGGCCATTGAATGCCGCATCAATGCCGAGGACCCGCTCAACAACTTCGCGCCCTCACCGGGCAAGCTGCGCGGCTACCGCTCACCCGGCGGCGTGGGCATACGTGTGGACAGCGGTGTGCACACGCGCTACACCATCTCACCAAACTACGACCCGATGATATCCAAGCTGGTGGCCTGGGGCCGCAACAGGGACGAGGCCATTGAACGTATGAGGCGCGCCCTGTATGAATACGTGATAGTGGGCGTGAAGACCAACATACCCTTCCACAAGGCGGTCATGGAGAACGCTCGCTTCCGCAGCGGGGAGCTTGGAACGCATTTCATTACCCAGGAAACGACGCTGATCGATGATATGCAGGCCATCATGGCAAGGGAGAAGCCGCTGGAGGAGAAACTGTCGCAGGTTTTCGACGACAGTAAACGGGCGGCAGCCGTGGCGGCGGTGGTGGCCTACACCCAGGCAGCGCAGAAAGGCGCCCGCGGCAGCACTGATTCTTAAGTATTATTCTTTCGGGATTATATACTTGACACAGCCCTCGTGACATAATAGCGGGGGGGTGATGCTATTTCTCGTTGTTTTTAGCAAGTTTCATGATACCTACAAACCTTTGGCGTTCTCCTGTTTTAACCTTAATCTCCACTAATGCAAATAATTCCCACCCATCTTTGCCCTTTCTATTTAAAGCGTCATCCAGGTCTTTTATTTCACATGGTACAGTTGAATAGTATCGCCATTGAACCATTTTTCTCCTCCTATTCCGTATCTAAAAAGCGACAAAATACTGCTGACTCGGGAATTTCTATTACACATCCCTTTCATCCCCATAGGGTTGTTGTTTATTTTTTACATTCTAATACTACAGTCCCGATAATACCCAATGCGATAGGGAGAATCCATACCATTAGCACATCTGCGCCTGATAATAAATAGTTATTCCACACTGCGTATACAACAAATGCCCAAAATATCAAATATATTCCTATTCTTTCGCTCTTTGAAAGTGGAGGTTTATGTACTAGGCATAAAGCTCCCGCTGTTACCATAGCTTGTATTACAACGTTCACTATTAATTGAATGTTCATTCTGCCCTCCCACATTAAAACTCGAGGTGATTTTATGAATATCCCAAATAAGAACCCACACAAGGCAATTTACGAAGGCTTTTATTATGCTGTGATCCCGGAGAATATGGCAATCCCAAAGGCAATGTTTTTATCAGAAGATGACGCGGTAAGATACGCTAATGGTGTTAGCGTTGTGAAGTGTTCACTATCATTCTCTTTAATTCTTCAAGCATTGAGCCGATGTTAATGTTTTCCAGAATCCCAATAACTCCTCCACATCCTGAACATTGAATAGACATGAGAACGTAATGCGATCTTTCTGGCTGTATTTCTATGCACTCGAATGATTGCCCGCCGCATTTGGCACACGTTGATTTTGCCATTTTCCTACCTCCCATCCGATGATTCTCTGAGTATAGCAGGAGCGTCAACTGAGTGGTAGAATAGTTGCACCTTTGTGTGGAGGTGCAACGTGGTGCTTGACCAATATGGCGAAGGGAAATGTATCAATTGTGGATTCCTTGGCTGTAGAGATGGGGATATGCGTATTTCTGAGTGCTATCCCGCCTCAAGGTATGCGAGAGATTTTGGAACACTCAATGAATACGTTGACCCAAGACCAAAAGGGGTTACGGAAATTGTACCAAATATTAAAACTTTTCCTTGGTGTTTTGTTGGTAAAGCCAATCTTAAAAACGATGCGGATGAACTTTTTGATGCCAAAGATGAGGAACTTAATCGAGAGAATGTTTGTATTCATCGAGTCATTACAAAATCAAGAAATTGCTCATCTTGGTATCCGTGGAGAGAGTTCGCGACTCCAAAGGAACATTATGAGGAATTCAAGATGTTACAATTAGAGCAACAAAGGCAAGAGTTCGAGCAGAAGATGGAAAAAGATAGGCGGGGATTTGAACTCAAACTCGAAGAAATCAACGAACATGAGCGCAAACGCACTGATAATATTATGATAGGATTAGCAATCGTAGGAGTCATTCTCGCTCTTGCTCAAATTTTTACGGCGACCCCTGATTCAATTATTTTCCGTTGGTTTAATTAGTTGTTTGTATTCGAGTTTATCCGATTCAATTAGCTTCAACGACGCAGCAATTTCCCTGCCGTAAAACGTAACAGCCAGCATAAATATTTTGCCTTCATGTAGTATAATAGGTTACAATTGTAATCATAATGGTTACAGATAATGTACCTGACAGGTTAGCCGAAACACTCTTCGGTAAATCAAGGCGTTTGATACTTGCGCTGCTCTACTCCCATACTGACGAACAGTTTTACCTGAGGAGAATCGTCAGGGAGACCGGGGCAGGGCTTGGCTCTGTGCAACGAGAGTTGAAGTTACTCACAACCGCCGGCATAATTACACGCCAGGAAAGAGATAGACTGGTATATTATCAGGTCAACCGGCATTGCCCGATATTTACTGATCTCAAACGCCTGGCCGACAAAGGGATTTTTTCATCTTCGTCTTTCCGTAGAAATTCCAACATCGAAGTACCCAACGGCAAGCTTGCAACGTTCTGTCGGCGTCACCATATCAAGAAATTATCTTTTTTTGGTTCCGTACTCAGAGACGATTTCCGGCCGGACAGCGATATTGACGTTTTGGTGGAATTTGAGCCCGGTCATATACCGGGGTGGGATATCGTTTCTATCGAAGATGAACTGTCATCCATCCTGTCCCGAAAAGTGGACATGCATACACGCGATGACCTCAGCCGCTATTTTCGCGATCGTGTAGTGCGTGAAGCGAAGGTGCAATATTCAGCAGAATAGGGACCTGGTATATATCCGTCATATGCTTGACTTTTCCCGTCAGGCGGTTGATTTCACAGGCAAACGCCGCCGCTCCGACATGGATACCGATGCTATGCTGGCGCTCGCCATCACACGGCTTATAGAGCTTATCGGTGAGGCGGCCCGAAAGGTGTCACCGGCTTTGCGTGAACGATACCCTTCAATACCCTGGCCTCTCATCATCGGCACACGTGACAGGCTGGCCCACGGTTATATTGATATTGATTGTGACATCATATGGCGGATAGTAAAAAATGATCTGCCTCCACTGATCAAACAGCTTGAAACATTGCTGGCAGACGAGTCATAGTGCGCCGGTCTACAGTACACTGCCATTCAGCAGATTGCCACGGGCCTGCGGCCCTCGCAAAGACATCGGCATCACTCGGCCGCGTGCTTATCTCCATTGCTGCTCTTACCTGTACCGTCGTCAAATATACCTGCTACGTTTTTACCGAAGGCCTGTGCCGCCCTGCCCACGTCCTTGAATTTAGCTTTCACCTCTTCGTCCTTGAAGCGCTCCCCCAGAGTTTCAGCCGATTCTTTGGCTGCTTTGCCCAGGTCGCGCGCCTTCTCCTTCAGCTTCGGGTCGTTGAAGATCTGGCCCATCGCGTCACCCAGGGCATCGAACATATCGCCGAGGTTATTGGCTGCGGACTTATTCTGCTCGTTTTGTGTTTCCTCCATGACAATCCTCCTTTTGGGTCTCGTGAAGTTAATTTTACTGCAAAAAGCGCTACCGGTGCGCACAGCCTGAAACCGATTGGTGAAATCTGATAACATATAGCCACTCCTGCCGTTGCCTATTTTTATCTGAGGAGAGGGCTATGAATTTTTGGGCGGCCGTAAAAAACAACCGGTTTATCTCTTTGTTCTGGATTACGCTTGATGAATTCAGCGCCGATAACAGCAGGCTTCTGGCGGCAGCGGTGGCTTACACCCTGCTGTTTTCATTATTCCCCTTCGCGCTGGCGCTGTTTTCCATAGCCGGCTTTATGATGTCCTCCGCGGAAATTGAAAACCAGGTTATTACCGCCATAGGCGCCCTTATTCCTGTGGCCAGGAACCTGATCGTAAGTACGCTGGAGGGCGTGATCAAGGCACGCGAGGCGACGGGGATTATAGCGCTGCTGATATTTATCTGGAGCGCATTATCCTTTTTCGATGCTTTGCGCAACTCCCTCAACCGTGCCTGGGGCGTGCCATCAAGCCAGACCTTTGTCAAAGGCCAGCTTATCAATGTCACTATGCTGATACTGGCAATTATAGCCCTGCTCACCTTCACCTGGCTGACCACCACCATCCAATACGCGCATGAGTCGAATATGCAACTGTGGATTTTCAAATTCACCCAAACCAGCCTCTTCGCCAGGCTGGTTTTCATGCTGTTCAGCGCCATGCTGGCGTATGGGGTGATACTCTTTCTCTACCATTTCATCCCCAGCAACCAGCCCCGGTGGAGGCACATCTGGCTGGGCGCTCTGCTGGCCACCATCGGCTTTGAGATCGTCAGGTTCGCCTTCGTATGGTATGTTAAGAACTTCGCGCAGTATAACCTGGTCTACGGCCCCATAAGCTCGGTCATCGTGCTGCTGATGTTCATCTACCTGACCGCCTGGGTGCTGCTCTTCTTCGCCAAGTTCAGTTATGTCAAAATGCGCCGGGACGGGGAAGGGATGCTGATAGCCGGGGTTTCCGCGCCCGCGGTTGAATAGGCTCCTCAGATATGCAAGAATTGGTTTTGATCAAATACGCTTAAAGGGAGGCAGACCATGTTTATAAAGGCAGGCAGGTTCATCACACTTCTGGCCGCTGTGCTGGCTGTTACTATCATATTAACAGCGCCGGCCGCCGCTGCCGACATACGGCAGGGCCAAATGCTGATTATCCCGGCGGATGAGGTCGTCAACGACGACCTTTACCTCTTCGGCTCGGGTATAACCATTGACGGTACCGTCAATGGAGATGTCATCGCCTTCGGAGACAGGATCGCTGTCAACGGTCCAATCAACGGCAACTTCAACGGCGGCGCCAATTACATTACGATCAAAGGAAAGGTGCAGGACTCAGTCCGCGCAGCAGCTTCGGCCATCGATGTCAACGGCCATATCGGCGGCGACCTGGTGGCCGTTGCTTCTCAGGTATATATAACGCCAGGCGGATCGGTGGGACGTGACTTACTGGCGGCCGTGGGGACCGTGCGCGTGGACGGGCCGGTGGGGAAGGACATCCGCGGCAGCGCCGGCGGTCTTATTATCAATGGCAGCGTGGGCGGCAACGTCGATGTTGAATGCCAGGACGTCAAGCTTGAACCGGCCGCCAGCATATCCGGTGATTTGACCTACAGGTCGGAACATGAGGCATCGCAGGCCGAAGGGGCCGTGGTTCAGGGCCGGACAACGCATGTATCTCCACCACCCCAGCCCGGGACATCCGGTGAATCGACTGGCCTGATGGTAGGCTGGGCCCTTTCAGCCATCGTCATATTTGCAGTGATACTGCTCATAATAGTTGCCGTATTCAAATACATCGCGGCGTTGCTGACCGGCATCATAATAATTCTAATAGTCGGCAAATATATACCCGGCTTGATAGAGACGCTTAAAAGCAAACCCTGGCACTGCCTGGGTTACGGAGCTCTCTTTCTCTTCCTTGTGCCGATCGCCGTAGTCATTGCCTTTATGCTGGTCATCGGCATACCGCTGGGTCTGGCCGGCCTGGCCCTCTATATCCTGGCCGTTTACCTGGGGCACATCTTCACAGGGCTGTTCATCGGCAAATGGATGCTGCGGCAGCACAGCGACAGCACGCGGGTTGGGTCCCTGATCGGCGCGCTGGCCCTGGGATTGCTGGTCGTCTATATAGTCTCCATCATCCCATTCATAGGCTGTTTGTGCGACCTGGCGGCCATCCTTTTCGGCCTGGGCGCCATCTGCCTTTTCATTAAAACAAAGCTGTGCGGCAATGCTGTATAATCACAACAAGGATTCGTTATGATCGGCTTCCCCGACGCCTACCTGGACATAGAGACCACAGGACTGGACCCACAGGAAAGCAGGATCACCGTTATCGGCATCTATTTCTGCAACGGTGATGACGGCAGGCTGGTTCAGCTTTACGATGCCGGATTATCTTGTCAGAGTCTGTTGAATTCCATGGAGGGTACGCAGCACGTGTTTACCTATAACGGCAGCCGCTTCGATATCCCTTTTATACAAGCTCACCTGGGTCCGGACCTGGAGCGCATGCACCTTCACACTGACCTAATGTATCAATGCTGGGACCTCAATCTGCGCGGCGGCTTCAAGCGAGTCTTAAAACATCTGGGGATTTCCCGGGAGACCGACGGGCTGAACGGGCTGGATGCGATATCGCTGTGGCAGCAGTATAAAGAATCAAACGACCGGGCTGCCCTGGACCTGCTGCTCCGCTACAACCGGGACGACATCGTGAACCTCAGACAGCTCAGGGATGCGCTGGACGAGATCAATATGCCCACGGCAACGCAGTCATAGGGAGAGGGGAAAAGGCACAATAGAAAAGGGGCCGGCCCGTGGGGCCGCCCCTTTTGCTTTGCAGGTAACCGCCGTTTATTTTGCTATCTTGTCGAGCTCTTTGATGTGAGTATCAATGCCTTTGCCGAAGAGCTTCAGTACGATCGGCTCACCGTTGCCGTATTTTTTATAGATCCTGCAGGTCTCGCAGATGCTGGTATCACGGCCCGTGGCGCCCCTGTCATCCAGCTTGCAGTAAGTGCCCTCGATCTCCCAGCACGGGAGGAACTGGTATTTCTCGACGGGGCATTCGCTCTTTATCATCTCCGGGCAGTTGCAGAGCTCCCAGCACGGCGCCTTATCGGTCCAGAAATTTACGCCTTTCTCCTCTTTGACCCCGGTTTCTTTCTTAACCTTTGCTTTAGTCTCAGCCATTTTATTTCCCTCCTTGTTGTTTGCTCAGTAATCTTTCTTACACTGACAATTTAACATGCCCGGTGCGCAGCGCCATCCGCTTTAACACTTAATTTACTTTTGCGCAAAAGCGCAACTGTCAGCGGTCCGTCTGCTCAATAAAAAAGGTTCCCCCCTCCGCGAGGAGGGGGGAACCGTATCCCGCGTACTGCGGATAAAATTCAGACCGTCGCCACCTCTGCCAGCAGCTTCAGTGAAGTATTGATGCCGCGGCCAAGCAACTTCAATTGTATAGTCTTGCCTCCGCCGTACTTCTTGTAAATCCGGCAGACCTCGCAGATGCTGGTATCCCTGCCGTCTGCGCCGTAGTCATCCAGCTTGCAATAGGTCCCTTCGATCTCCCAGCAGGGGAGGAACTGGTACTTGAATGCCGGGCACTCACCTTTCACCATGTTGGTGCAGTGACAGAGCTCCCAGCACGGCTTCTTGTCGGTCCAGAAATTAAACCCGCGCTCTTTGCTGACTTCAGGCGCTGTTTCAACTTTCTCTACTGTCTTGGCCATTTTGTTTACCTCCTGTCCTTGGTTCTTCTCCAGGCTGCTTATAATTTAACATCCGGTGCAAACCGCAGCATCCGCCATAATGCTTATCCTGCAGTTGCGCTTTTGCGCAACTGTCACTACGCTGAATACTGACCGGAGGTTTCTTTACCGCAGTGCTTACGAATCTCACGTTCGAAGTGGAAGCCGTCATTTCTCCTGACATACTGTCAAGCCGCGAATCCGATTGAGGGCAGCAGCCAGATCCAGTCCCCTGAAGGCAGCGAGATGTCCACCTCGGGTCGAGAACATCAAGGCTCCTGTGAACGACGTCAGGCATCTCCTGGCCGGGTTCGGCAATGGTTATGAGCCCGCTATTGCCAGTACCGCGCCTGCCCGGGCAGAGGCGTTGGCATGCTCTATGAAATTGCCGGGCCAAGAAGTCGCGGAAGGCAATACGCCCTATCCGCGAGGCCAAAAACTCATTGGGGAAATCGGCGACGGCTCTGGAGACAGACACGCGGAAAACGCCGGCGCCAGGCGGCGCATACGGATCCTTTTAACTATTGTGAACGGCTTTGTCAACTATAGTTAATGAGTTGGTGTCAATCGGCCTGCATGTATTGAGAAGCAGTCTCGTGATATAATGGTTTCTCTGCATCCTCAGTATCAATTAGCCGTAAAGGAGAATCAGCGAATGCCCAATAAAGCGACTGTCAGCGGCTTTTACGGCTGGTGGCTGCTTCCCATCCTCTGCCTGGTTTACTCCATCCCCATCGGCTTCGCCCTTTATGGGCCGCCCGTCATCTACACGTTTATGGCCGAGGACCTGGGCTGGCAGCGGGGGCAGATAAATGTCGGCTACTCCATCATCGGCATCATGCTGGGCATGGGTGCGCTCGTCATCCCCTGGCTGATCAACCGTTTCGGTCCGAGGAAGACGCTGGCCATAGGTGGCATAATCATTGCCCTGTGCTGTGTGTTGATGGCGCTGCTGGCCCAGGTATGCATGACCTTTTCCGGGCACTCCTATCCGGTCCTGTACTGGATTATCTGTTTCTTCCTGGGTCTGGGACTATCCTTAAGCTCGGTAGTGCCAACACAGGCCCTGGTGCTGTTGTGGTTCAACGTGCACAGGGCCCTGGCCCTGGGGTTGGTATTGGGCGGAGGCGCCATCGGCGGATTCATTTACCCGCAGATTATCAGCGCCGGCATCATCGATTACGGCAATGACTGGCGTGTCGGCTGGTATATTATAGCGCTGGCCTGCCTGGCCGGGGCCGTCATAGCCCTTATCGCCGTGCGCAACCGTCCCGAGGACCTGGGACAGCACCCGGACGGGCTGGACCCTGCGGTTGAACAGGCGGCTATCGCCCATGCCAGACACAGCCCTATCAGGACATATCATACTGCGTTTAGCTGGAGATTCGAGGACGCGGTTAAAACACATTCCCTCTGGTTGCTCGTAGCTACAACGTCCTTCCTCTTTTTTCTCTGGCAGGCGGTGCTGACGCAGACACCCGCCCACTTGCACGACCGGGGTTTCTCCCCCTCGGACGCGCAGTTGATATTCCAACCTGCTTTTATCTACGGGCTGATCCTGGCCTGCAGCATCATCGGGCGCCTCAGCGTATCTTTCGTGGGTGAGAAGATCGAGACTCGCTACTTCATCAGCATCGCCGGCTTCTCGCTGCTGGCGGGAGGGATACTGTTCACCATCGCCTCGAAGGACAACCTGTGGGCCGCCTATCTTTACCCGCTGCTGGCGGGGTTCGGCTTCGGGGCCACCTACGTGGCAACCCCGCTTATCGTGGGAAATTACTTCGGGGCTGCTTCGTTCCCCAGCATCAGCAGGATCACCAATCCGGTCAACTCGATTTTCCAGTTCGGAGCGCCTGCCTTTGCCGGCTATATGTACGATATCAACGGGAACTACGATATAGCCATGCTCATCGCCTGCGCAGGCGGACTTATCGGCGCGGTGCTCATACTCTTCTGCACACCGCCAAAGCCGCATACGGATACCCCCGGCTGAAAAACGAATATATCAACAGCTTAGCATGAAAAATATTGAAAAGGAGACAGAAATGCAGTTTCAAACAGTATCATACGCTGAGAAAGATGGTATCCTGCATGTCAAATTAAACAGGCCTGAGAAGAGGAACGCCCTTAACTGGCAGATCATCGGGGATATCAAGCAATGTTTCGCCGATGTGGCAACCCAGCCCTCTGTGGAGGTTGTACTGCTATCAGGGGAGGGGAAGTGTTTTTCAGCGGGCACCGACCTCAACGCCTTCCAGGCCGGCATGGGCCAGCAGGACCTGCGCCGCAATATACGCAGGCTTTTCCAGGCCATGTTCAACGAGATAGAGCTGCTGGAGAAACCCGTCATCGCGCTTATCCATAATTACTGCTTCGGTGGAGCGCTGGAGCTGGCGCTGGCCTGCGACCTGAGGATATGCGCCCCTGACGCCACCTTCAACATTCCAGAGGTAAATATGGGACTGGTGCCGGACGGTGGAGGCAGCCAGAGGCTACCCCGTGTGATAGGTGTAGGGCGGGCCAAAGAGCTTATCCTGACCGGCAGGACTATTGGTGCGGAAAAGGCCGAAAGGTGGGGGCTGGTTAACGAGATCGTCAAGTTAGAAGACCTGGAGAAAACAGGCATAGCCTGGGCCAAAGAGATCATGAGCAACGGCATGATCAGCGTGGGCCTTGCCAAGCGCAACATCGATATGAGCATGAACATGAGCATCCATGACGGCCTGGAATGCGCGGGCCTGGCACAGAGCGCAGCCTTTTCGGATCCCAGCTTCCTCAAGAGAATAGAGCAGCGCTTTATGGATAAGGTAAAAGGCAAAAAGGCCTGACGCTCTGCCTGTAAAGCAGTCCATTCAGATTAAATGGCCGGCGACGCCGGATCCACGGTGATTATCACCGTGGATCAGCAGGCGGGGCGCCGACAAGTAGCTGTCCGGCAACGGGTATGTGCTTGACATACCGTGGCCGCGACAGCTATTTTTAATGGGGCTGCCTGATTTGGGGCCAGATTACACCAGTTCCATAATAATTTATTAAGGAGATAGTATTATGCATTTCGAAACTCTTGCCTGCGTCGAAAAAGACGGCATCCTGCACGTCAAGCTGAACCGGCCTGACAAAAGGAACGCCATGAATCCCCAGATGTTCTGGGATATAGAGAAGTGCTTCTCCGAAGTGGCAGCCCAGCCGGGCGTCCAGGTCGTGCTGCTCTCGGGCGAAGGCAAGGGGTTCTCGGCTGGGACCGACCTCACCGCCTTCCAGGCCGGAGGGAGCCAGCAGGATATCCGCAAGTTCGTCAGGATGGCGCAACGGGCCTATAACGAGATCGAATATCTTGAGAAGGCGGTCATCGCACTAATCCATAACTTCTGCTTCGGCATCGCCTGCGAGCTGGCTCTGGCCTGCGATATGCGGCTGTGCAGCCCCGAGGCCACTTTCAATATACCCGAAGTAGCTATGGGACTTGTTCCCGATGACGGCGCCAGCCAGCGCCTGCCGCGCATAGTGGGAGTGGGCAGGGCCAAGGAGCTGATCCTGACAGGCAAGACTATTGGCGCCCAGAAGGCTGAAAGCTGGGGGCTGGTCAACGAAGTAGTCAAGCTCGAGGACCTGGAGAAAACCGGCCTTGCCTGGGCGAAGGAGATCATGGTCAACGGCCCCATCGGCGTGGGCCTGGCCAAGCGCAATATCGATATGAGCATGAATATGAGCGTGGCCGACGGATTGGAATGCGCCGGCATGGCGCAGAGCCTGGGCTTCTCGGACCCCGATTTTATCAAGAGGATCGAGCAGCGGCTGGCGGAAAGGACAAAAGGCAAGAAATCCTGACGAACCCGTAAACATTAATCTGATGAAAGTAGTGCTGCATATCTGTTGCGGCGTCTGCGCGGCGGGCGCCGCCGATGTGCTTTTGAGAGAAGGTCATCAGGTCACCGGCTATTTCTATAATCCCAATATCTACCCGGAAGAAGAGTACCGCCTGAGGCTTGAGGCCGCCCGGCGAACCTCAGAGCAGCTTAAATTCGACCTTGTGGACGGGCCGTATGACATTGAAAATTGGAATTCGGCAACAGCAGCATTGGGCGATGAACCCGAGGGGGGGTCGCGCTGTTCCATCTGCTACCGCATACGCCTTGA
Source organism: uncultured Dehalococcoidales bacterium (assembly GCA_964554375.1). Classification (GTDB taxonomy): domain Bacteria; phylum Chloroflexota; class Dehalococcoidia; order GIF9; family UBA5629; genus CAIMUM01. The sequence goes on along the minus strand of CAZKOL010000015.1, from coordinate 9,209 downwards.
AAAGACGTTTGGTTTTATGCAGGAAATGGGGGCTGATGCTTTTACCTCCACGCTGACCATCAGCCCGCATAAATCGGCGGCGGAGATCAGCCGAATAGGTATAGAGATTGGTGGAGATAATTACATGTCACGGGACTTTAAGAAGAAGGACGGCTTTAAGCGGGCGGTGGAGCTGGCGAAGAGCTGGGAGCTTTACCGGCAAAACTACTGCGGATGTATCTACAGCCTTCGAGGAAGGCGCAGGTGAGCAGGCAGCGTGTACCGCTTATACTATCGGCGGCCTTAGCGTTTGTGCTTCTTCTTCCGTCCTGCCAGGGCGCCACCCGCCAGCTGCCTTATAACGGCACATACGGGTTCAGGGTCATTCTGGAGAATAACCCGGATGCCAAAGACCCCACCTGGGACCAGGTGGTGGCCTTCCTGAAAGCAGATAAGACGGACGAGATGGAATACGTGGCCGCCGATTTCATGTGCGGATCTTTTGCCCAGGAGATGCATAACAACGCCGAGAAAGCGGGCATACGGGCCGCCTGGGTGGGCATCGACCTGGCCGGGGAGTCAATCGGCCATGCCGTCAACGCGTTCAATACCACCGACCGCGGCCTGGTTTACACAGATTCCACGGGTGAGACCGCTCAGGCATACGAAATGGCCCTGCTCAAACCGGAAGCTTCCGGGGACGGCAGCAGTGTATCCCCCCTCGATGGAGACCGTGTGGCTTACGTTAAGAAGGGAAAGGAGCTCGGTTTCATCAGCTTGAACGTCAATCCCTCTCCAGAGTATGCCTATTACGAGAATTACAGCATTAAGAGCCGCGACTTCGAAGCGAAGTTGACCGATTTTAACAACGAGGTAAAGGCCTATAATGCGGACGTGCAGGACTTTAACCGGTGGGTAGAAGGCACTACATTCACAGCCGGCAGCAGCGAGGCCCGCCGTGCCGGCGAGTGGAAGCAACAGCTCCAGATGTCGCTTTACCTGCTAAAATCGGAAGAGGCCGGCCTTGACCGCGAGAAGGCGGAGCTGGGACCCATATGGGAATCCATGGGCACAGTGTCTAATATCGATATCAGGTGGTAAACAACCTTAAATGTAGTGAAGAAGGAGGAAAGATAATGGATACTACGGTCCCTACCGCCATAAAACAATTGCTGGGGATTGTAAAGCGTCTGCAAAATACATATCCCAAGAAACGATTTACTCTTGACGGTCGCCTTGTGGGCGATTTAGGCGAGATTCTTGTCGAAGGTGCATATGTTATAGATTTATACTCTGACATTCATAAACATCATGACGCAGCGACTCCAGATGGCAAACAAGTACAAATTAAAGCGACTATGAAGAATTCATTGACTTTCCCCGCGGATCATATACCTGATTACTATTTGGGCATTAAGATTAATCATGACGGCTCGTTCGATGAAATATTTAATGGGCCGGGACTGATTGCCAGGGAAGCCATAAAGAATCGCAAGATTCCTAAGACAAATCTCCATTCAATTTCAATTAATGTTTTAGCGCATCTAAACAAACGGGTTAGTCCGAAAGATAGAATCCCTAGGCGACGAGGTACCACTTGATAATGTGGTAAGTGCGTATCGACGTAAACTTTATTCGCTGAACGCAAGTCTCATCTGTGGCGGGTATTCATCCCAGATGCTGCCTTGAAGGGTTCGTCCAGCCGCCTTCCTATTTGCTCCTCCCCACTGCTTGAAAAAGAAGGGGACTCCTGCCGACCTGCACTGGTCCCGTATGGATACAACCCATTCTTCTTTGAGCGGGCGAGCATTTGGTCCAGATTCTCCACCTACAATAACCCACTGGATATCTGCAATATTTAAATTGGAGATCGGCCCCAGTAGAGGCTCAAGGGAGAGGAATTTTACATGTGCCCTAGTATTTCTCAAACTATCGACTCGAAACGCGTAGTCCTCGGTCTCAACTGTAACTCCCATCCATACATTATCAGGCCATTCTATTATTTGATCTAGTTCCGCCAAACGCCCAGATCGTTTAGTTAAAATTTGAAATTGGTGCCACCTTGCTGCCTTCATTGAGTCAAACGCCCTCAATATAAAACTAGTTGGGATATCCTCATGAAAAAGATCGCTCATGGAGTTAACGAAAATCAATGTGGGTTTTTTCCAAGATAATGGTGTTGTCAATGCATCATAGTGGAGTGTCAATCTGAATCCATTCTTGTAATGCGGCTGTCCCATAAGACGTAATCTTGTTGCAAGTCTTTCAGCGTAGCAGTGCTGGCACCCCAAGCTGACCTTGGTGCAACCCGTTACTGGATTCCAGGTAGCTTCGGTCCATTCTATAGAAGATTTGAGTCCCATCTATTGCTGATCCTTTGGTGGGAAAGTGACCATTACGTTATCGGCAAAAGTATCTTTCATTCTCTCGTTAGAGGCCGGATTGACCAGTATTTTTTCCTCAGATTCCATTTTCTTAAGGATATCCTTATAGTTTGACTTGACATACGCTGTACCGACACAATGTGTTTCGTATATATATTGCATCATCAGCGTTTGCCCTGCAAATTTATCTGATAACGACACTTCCAAGTCATTCATTGGTTGCGACATTTCGAAAAGCGTTGGCTGCCCCAACTTACTCGGATCGTGCTCAAAATTAGCAACGCCTTGAACGTGACTTGAACTTTGTTTCGCCATTATGCTTTTCATGATATCGTATCCTTTGAAGTTTTTCGTGACGAATATCAGGTAGTGGCTAGTCCGATGTCGCTTGTTGTCAATGAATCTAAATGGCAATAGATACCTATATCCCATTTCTCGAAATGCTTGAAATAGGACTGCCAGTATTGTTGACTCTCGCTTCATTGGTGTCATTTTGGGCAGAATGTTGCGAAGTTCAGTGGCCTTTTTCTCTCCGAATAGAGCATCGATATGTTCCTTGATTCGATCGTTAGTAATTCCCATATTAATACGATTGTAATTAAAGAAGAATACACAGTCACAACCCCAGTCTTTAAGTACCGCCCCAAAGAGCATAAGAGAAAGACCTTTGTATCCCCATGGATCAAAAAAAATAAGAGATGGAATTAGATTCATTTCTCTGAATATATCAGCCATCTCTTTCCCTACAGCATCATTGTAAACGCGCGGTTGATGTCGCAACGCTGCGATATTTGGAATGCCTCTGATCGCCTTCTGCAGTAAAGCCGCGTTCCTTTTGTCAATGTCGTTGAATATGGTAACGAGCATCTGACTCAATTCGCTGTCCTGAACTGCGGCTTGGAGCACTATAATGGGCGTTGATTCAGTACCATCCTCGTACGCGCCCGGCCCCGCAAATAGATCTAAGAAACCGATTTTATTGCCGTGCTTCTTGGCTGTGGGGATAATGACTTTAGCCCATGTGGAAAAATATTTTACCAATATTTGCGATTTTACTTTTGATTGTTCCTTCGATTCTGCGAAAAACCTATTTTTCATACAGCATTCTCACTTAACGCAGATCGGAAGATGGGCTAGAGAATATATTACCCTGATGATATCATATAAGAAGCATGGGCGTAAATCGAGTTTGTGATAACATGTAGAAAATAGCCATGTGCTGAGGTAAGAAGTAAGAGTGTCTTTGTCTACCGATCAACTACGAGAAATCGTATTAGAGTTAGTTTCACGCCCGCAGCATGAAAAGGTCAGGGCGTTAGTTTATGATCTGCTCGTTAATGGTCTCGGTGCCAAAAGCACCGAGCTTGATTTTGAACGAAGGGTCCCAGAAGTCCATGGACGCATTGATGCATTGCTGGGAAGAACGCTATTTGAGTTTAAATCGGATTTGCGTCGCGAGCAATCGGATGCTGAGAGCAAATTGCCGGATTATCTCGGCCAGCGAGAAAAGGAGTCCGGTGCGCATTTTGTCGGGGTGGTTACGGACGGGGCCACCTTCATTCCCTATGAATTACAGGATGGCCAGCTTGTTAAATTCGAAGCATTCGTACCATCCGCCGAAAAACCTCGTGAGATCCTGTCGTGGCTTAGCTCTGTAGTTGCAGTAAATGAGGACCTGGAGCCTACCTCGGAAGTAGTTAAACGTGAACTCGGACGGGGCAGCCTGGCGTGGAATGTGGCAAGGCGCGAACTTGAATCCATATGGAAAGAGGTAGGCGAGCATCCCGATGTGACCTTGAAACGCGACCTCTGGACGCAGTTGATCCGCCGCGCATACGGTACGGCGCTTAATGAAGATGTTCTTTTCCTACAACACACCTATCTGACTATTATCGCCAAGACCATGGCAGCCAAAGTGCTAAATGTGGATACATCGGAACCCGCCGAATTACTATCAGGACGTCGCTTTATTGAGGCAGGTATAGGGGGCGTTGTGGAATCTGATTTCTTCGACTGGTTGCTAGCTTCGGCGGAGGGACCGGGACTGGTGCGACGCATTGCTCTTCAGGCCGGGCGTTTTCGGCTGCAGGATGTCCATACTGATGTCCTAAAAGGACTTTACGAATCTCTGATTGATCCGGAGCAGCGTCATTTCTTAGGTGAATACTACACTCCAGACTGGCTGGCCGAAAGAATGTGCGCCAAGGCAATTCAGAACCCGTTGGAGCAACGCGTTCTGGACCCTGCTTGCGGCTCTGGTACCTTTATTTTCCATGCCGTGCGTCTATTACTGAAAGCCGCAGAAAAAGCAAGAATACCTGTGCCTGATGCAATTGAACGTGCGTGCCGGCAAGTTTTCGGAATTGACGTCCATCCTGTCTCTATTCAAATCGCGCGTGTAACCTTTTTGCTGGCGCTCGGACCGGAGCGCTTGAAACAGCGCCCGGCTAACTTGAACGTCCCAATTTACGTTGGCGATGCCTTGCAGTGGAATACTCGCGGTTTCCTGGCGGAGCGTGATGTGATCATTGAAATTCCTGAAAATCCTCAATCGCTGGAATTTCCTTTCGAGGTAACGCGAGATCCCGGCGTCTTTGACAACGTTATCGAACGCATGCTGGAATTAAGCGAACAAGATGCCCCGGCAGGAGGTCTGACAGCCTGGTTGAATCGAGAGTATCCTCTTGGTGCAGAGACAGTGAAGACCCTGGTTCAGACCTACGAGTCCCTCCGCGAACTCGATCGTAGTGGGAGGGATCATATCTGGGGCTTTGTGACCCGCAATCTTGTTCGTCCTGTGTGGCTTTCACAGAACAGCCAAAAAGTGGATGTAGTCATTGGTAATCCTCCCTGGCTGTCGTATAGATATATGGACGCCGGATTGCAGGCCCGTTTCCGTGCCGAGTGCCAGGCATTTGGTATATGGCATGGAGAGGTTGCTCAGCAACAGGATTTGTCGTCATATTTCTTTGTGCGTTGCGTGGAACTTTATCTTAAGGATGATGGCATCATCGCTTTTATTATGCCGTATGCCGCGATGACCCGCAGACAATTCGCCCTTTTCAGGAAAGGGCTTTATGGTGCTGCTCAGAAGAGAAGCGCCAGATTGATTTATGTTACTGTGCAATTTACTGACGCCTGGGTATTCTCCGACCAGGTAAAGCCTCTCTTCCCGGTCCCTTCTTGCGTTCTCTTTGCAAAACCCGGGGACGCTCCCGGACCACGGTTACCCGGCAAGGTACAAGTTGCTGCCGGTAATTTGCCGCGACGAGATGCGTCGCCGAAGGAAGCCAAACAATATTTATCCTGGCATGATGATGTGTGGCCCAGCGAACGCACAGATAGAGTGACGGAAGGTTACGCTGATCTTTTCCGTGATGGAGCTATAGTCTATCCTCGAGTGTTATTTACTGTCCAGAGCGCGCAGACTAGCAGATTGGGCGCAAATCCGACTAATCCCTTGATTGAGAGCCGCCGCACCGTTCAGGAGAAACCTCCCTGGAAGAATGTACCTTCACTCAGGCGCAACATAGAGTCGGAGTTCTTATATCCGTTATATCCGGGGGAATCTATTGCGCCATATCGCGTATTGACGCCAATACTGTCCGTTGTTCCCTGGGACAGCGAACAAAATTGCCTATTGGACTCTGGCGGGGCTCAATCGCGGGGATATGCGTATTTGGCGGGTTGGATGGCAGAGGCCGAGCACATATGGTCTCGGCACAACAGCGGGAGGAGGAAGCTTCTGCAGCAATTGGACTATTACGGTCAGCTTTCGGCGCAGTTTCCAATAGCACGGCTCAGGGTCGTGTATACCAAATCTGGCACATTACCAGCGGCTGCTCTACTATTTGATAGGCAAGGCGTCATCGATCATGAATTATACTGGCTGGCAGTGGAGATCATTGCGGAGGGTCGCTATCTGCTGGCTATCCTTAACAGTGAAACCACACGTAAACGTGCGGAGCACCTTCAGAGCCGAGGACAATGGGGCGCCCGCCATTTTGATAAGGTGATGCTCTCGCTGCCAATTCCGCATTTTGATAATTCAAATAAGTTGCACAAAGCATTAGAGAAAGCGGCTGGACACGCAGAAAAGATCGCGGCCGCCGTACAACTAAAGGAAGGAATGCATTTTATCAGAGCGAGGAAAGAAATCCGTAACGCCCTGCACGACGATGGCATCGCCCAGAAGATCGATGTACTTGTGGCAGAATTGTTGACAGTCAACACAGAAGCACAAGTTCACGCCGAAGCTCCGGAATAATGCCGCAGTCACACCAGCCAGATTACCTTGAAAATCACCAATAGTTCAATAAACTAGCGGCTGAACTTTTGTTTTATTACATTCCATATCGCCGCGTCAGTCCCTTCATAGCCCAATGCCCAGAAACCCGGACCGGCAAGCTGTGCAGATATAAGATAGTCGAATTTCAAGCCCAGAGATTCTTCATCATCATACCAGCATTGATGCCACACATTCTGAGATTGGTACTTGTACCATGGTGTATGCGAGTCGGAATCCCAAAGTCTTCCGTGTATATTAGCTTTAGCAATGGCTGAATTCATGTAAACTATAGCTCCTTCTCCTTCAGTGCGTGCAGCAGGTTCACCTGACGAGCAGAGCCAATCATAACCATAGAAAGGCAATCCTAAAATAATCTTATCCGGGGGATAATATTTTTTGAGTGTGTCTACTGAGTCGTCAACATCCAGCTGGTTCTGATCATTATACGGAGAAATGGCTCCGGTTTCAGGGCTTGTTGACCAGTGATATTCATACCCCATGAGGAATACGGCATCCGTATATTTTGATAAAGCACTATTCTGATACACTTTTTCTACATTCCCCAGTACGCAAAACGAAATATGATAGTCTCTGTTTATGTTCTTGAGAGTGTCATGCAATGTCATCATGAAGTTCTGCATCAAACCTGTATTGGAGCTATGAATCAGCGAATTAGTATCTCTCACATCTTCAAAGTCTATGCTGACACCGTCGGCGCCAAGGTCTTGCACTTTTCGCGCTATATTATTTACCAGCTCATCCCCATGATAGGCGAGTATTTCATCCTGGGTGTCTTGATCAAAACAGGTGACGGCCAAAGGGACATTTACCTTGTGTGAATGAGCGGTATCCCTGACAGTGTAATATTCTGTTTCAATATCGTCCGTATTTAACGTACCGTTGGAATTAGCATCCAAAGAGAAATAACAGACGTAATCTAAACAATTCCAGTTTGGTTGATATGAATCAGGATGTATCCAACAGGGCCAGAAACCATACACGAGCCTGTTCGCAGGTAAAATGGTGCAAGGCGTGCAATTCGCACCAGAGATAGAGGGATTTGTTCCGGTACAGCCTGGCAGTATTAATGTCGATGCCAAAACTGTGCAGATAATGGCGAATATTAATCTGCTATTCATAGTGCTGGGCCGCGAGGACTTCCAAAAAGCTTAGCGCTGCCTTTTCCCGTGGAGAGCAATAAACCGCTCGACTGATCGATCATACGTACGTTCAATCTCCGGGGGGAAGTAGCACGCCGGCAGTTCACCCAACTCCCTGTGGTACCTTATGCATTCGCAGCATATCCCCTTTCTCGAGCATGGCTCGTAAGTGCAGTTACAGAGTTTCCTGTTATCGCTTTCTTTACACTGGCGCATTCGATTGACCTCACCTTTATTACGCTTATCTCAGTCAAGGGGTGTGACTTGAAAAGGAGGCCTGGGCCTCTGGTCGAAATCTATGCCGGCTTCTTTGAAAAGTTCTATAAAGCCATCATCCGCATATTTGCCGAAGGTGACGAAGCGCTTGATGCGCGCGTTGGCCAGCATCTTGGCGCAGAGTATGCAGGGGGAGTGGGTACAGTATAACGTTGCGCCTTCCAGGCTGACGCCGTGCAGCGACGCCTGGATGATGGCATTCTGTTCAGCGTGGATGCCCCTGCACATCTCGTGCCTGGTGCCCGACGGAATATTCAGCTCATCTCTTAAGCAGCCGAGCTCCAAACAATCTTTAACCCCGGCAGCCGCACCGTTATAGCCCGTAGAGAGTATATGCTTACTCTTAACGGCAACAGCTCCAACGTGATGCCGCCGGCAGGTAGACCTCTCGGCCACCACGGAGGCGATCTTGAGAAAATACTCGTCCAGCGACGGCCTTATGATCTCTTTCACTTCAATACCTTTATTATACTATTGGATTGCTCCACCAGTGATTCCAGCGTACTGCAGTTGTTAATAGTCAAATCGGCCATGGCTATGGGGCCGCCCTTATTGACGTTCTCGATCTCGGCATAGTCCCTCTCCCTGGCCTGCGCAGGGTTGAGCGGCCTAATCGCCCTGCCCTTCAGCCTGGCGTAACGTACTTCCGGCGGCGACCAGACGGCTACGATATGCAGCCTGCCACCCAGCCTGTCTTTAAGGTATTTATACTCCTCCCAGGAGTAAAGGCCGTCTATGACCACGTTGGACTTCTCCAGGGCGGACTCAATGCGCGGCAGGTTGAGTATGGCGTAGGCCGCCATGCCGTGCTTTTCCCTCAGGCCCTCCCTGACCAGCTTCTCATTACCCTCATTCAGCTTGAGGCCGCGCTTCTTCACCTCCTCATCGGTGATGTCACCGAACCTGACACTCGCATAACCATGCTTTTGAAATACGCGGGCTACTTCTGATTTTCCAGAGCCGGGCATGCCGACCAGCGCCACTACATTCACTTAAGCACCGTAACCTGTAAAATTGCAGGTGCACAATTATAGTGAAAAGGCGCTCCCTCTGGCAAAGTGCGACATCGCCAGGACTTTTGTACTATAGCCGCCTGTATAATTTTTCACGATATTTTAATCA
>CAZKOL010000014.1:0-40985 GCA_964554375.1 uncultured Dehalococcoidales bacterium | reverse complement strand
TTGCGCCCTCGGCCACGTCCCTGGCGTCCACCCAGTCGAAACCGCCTTCCAGCAGCGCGGGGATTCTACCCTCGGTCATCATGATCAAAGCCTGCCCGAAATGCGACGGCTTGTAATCGTAAGGGCCGATAACACCGGTAGGGTTGATTATTATCGCGTTGATCCCCTCCCCGGCGGCCTGGCGCACCAGCCTTTCGCCGGCAGCCTTGGAAAAGTCGTATGGCGCGGACCCGAGCGACTCGACCAGGGGCCGGGTCTCATCGATAGGTATATCAAGCGGTTCGTTGCAGAGGGAGTGGATAGAGCTGAAATGCACCAGCCGCTTCACGTTATTGCGTCGGCATGCCTCTATCATGTTGCGGGTGCCCTCGACGTTCACTGATGTGCAGCGGTCGCTGTCAGTCATCAGCAGGGATATGTAAGCTGCCAGGTGGTATACGACCTCAGCGCCTTCCAGTGCCCTGTCCAGCGAATGTGCGTCATTGACATCGCCGTTGCGCCGCTCAATTTTCAGACCTTCCAGGCCGAGCGTGCTGTTATGCGCTATGATACGAACGTCCCTGCCGCTGGCGATCAGGGCGCGGACAAGGTTGACGCCGATATGGCCTGATGCTCCTGTTACAGCAGTAATCATGACTGCGTTGTCGAACCGTTTAAAAATAAACTGCAGCAAGTTTAAATAGGCGGCAGCGCCATGTCAAATACAGGTATGCGGACGATATAGCATATACGAACAGGTACTTTGATAAAGCTGTCTCATATTGCTATTATAAGTGCCATGTCTAAAACAAGTTCAGTTACGCTGGATGAGCTATTCCACCCGCGTAGCGTGGCCATAGTTGGGGCATCTCCCGAAAATCACATGTCGTTTGCAGCCTGGGCTGTGGGCTCGTTGAAGGACGCCGGTTTTCCTGCTGTCTATCCTGTTAACCCAAGGCACAGTGAGGCCTATGGTCTGATCTGCTACCCGTCGGTTTCGGCCATACCCGGCCCGGTGGACCATGTTATCGTATGCATACCGGCCGAGAGATCGATGGACGTCCTCGACGATTGCGCAAGGAAGGGAGTCATGTCGGTGCACTTCTTCACTGCAGGGTTCAGCGAGAGCGGCGAGCAGAGCCGCGTCGAGCTGGAGCGGGCCATGCTGCAGAAGGCGCGCGACGGCGGGTTTCGTATTATCGGCCCTAACTGCACGGGCCTTTTTGTGCCCGAAGCCAGGTTGACCACATCCACCCGCATGCCCATGCAACCGGGGGATATCGCCTTTATGTCGCAGAGCGGGGGGCATTCCCAGGACATGCCCCTTCACGCCGGACCCAGGGGATTGCGGTTCAGCAAAGTCATCAGCTACGGCAATGCGCTGGATATCGGGGAATGTGAATTGCTGGAATATTTCACCAACGATACTGAGACAAGGATCATAGCCGCCTACATCGAGGGTGTAAGGGAGGGCAGCCGTTTCCGGAGTGTGCTTGAGAGGGCGGCCGCTGTAAAGCCGGTAGTGATATACAAGGGCGGTGTCACGGAGGCCGGGCTGAGGACGGCGATGAGCCACACGGCCAGCATGACCTCATCAGTAAGAGTCTTCCAGGCGCTCGTTCGTCAGGCCAACGCCATACAGGTCGGTGATATACAGGAGATGATTGACGTCCTGGTTGCCCTGAGCTATGCCCGTCCTTATCCGCGCGGCAAAGGCATTGCCGTTGTGGGTGTAGGGGGTGGGCCGAGCGTTGAAGCCGGGGACCACATGGAGGAGGCAGGGCTCGAGTTGAGTGCGCTGACACCTGACGTGCAGGCGCAGCTTAAGGATTTATTGCCCGATGCAGGCGCCATCTTCACCAATCCGCTGGATGCCACTAACCTCATGTACCCGGACGTGATCTACAAAACGTTGAAGGTGATTGGCGGTTCGCCGCGTATTGATATGATCATGTACCACATGGGTTTCCACCCGGCGACCCGCTGGGGTGAGGGCATTTACTCCAGCGAATTCTTCCTCAAACCGGCCGCCGAGGCTTTACATAAAGCCCATGAAGAGATAAACAAGCCGGTTTTACTGGCGCTGGGCCCGGCCCCGGACATGGTGGGGATGGAGGAGATGCTCAAGGTGCAGGCATCCTTCATTGGGGAGGGGTTGCCGGTCTTCCGTTCCATTGAAAAGGCGGCGCTGGCCATGGCAAGGGTTGAGGCTTGGCGGAGGAGACTATCCCCGGCATAATTATTGGTGTAGGATAGAATAATGCAACCTCAAGACCAAATGGGCGGGCCGTTTACCTGGCAGCTTGAAGACTTCGGCAAGCGTATTAAGCTGCTTGAGGAGACGCTCGAACAGCTTAAAACACTGGATGTAACTCTACGCGAAATACAATTCATCGTATACAGCTACGTGGAAAAAATAAAGGAAGGTGTCGTGCTCATGCAGGATGAGATCGTGGTATGGGCCAACAAAGCGGCCTGCGATATATTAGGATATAAATTTGATGAAGTGGTAAATAAATCCATCCTGGATATGGTCCATCCCAGGTACCGCGACCAGCTCTCGGCCCGCTACGCCATGGTGCAGGCGGGGGGTGAGATAACCGACGTTGTTATATGGCCATTCATAAGCAAGACCCGCGAGATCAAGCACATCAGGCCCTTCAGCTCGCGCGTCATGTACCTGGGACAGCCGGCCATCATGGCATTTTTCAGTGATGTAACCGAGGAAAAAAAGATCCAGGAAGAACTGTTAATGAAGGCAGAGATGCTTGAGCTTGTTGGTGATTTGGTCTACATGCTCGATATGAAGGGGGATATTAAATATGTCAATAAAGCTATGTGCGAGTCGCTGGGCTATACGCTGGATGAGATCATAGGGCGGAATATTCTTGATTTTCAAACCGAAGAAGACAAGAAAAGGGTCAAAATCCGCTTGAGATTGGCTACATCTAAAAGACAGGGAAAGTATAAGACAGAATATGTGAGCAAAGACGGCACCGGTATTCCGGTATCCGTGTATGGAAAGGTTATTAATCTTGGCGGCAAGGAATATATTCTCGGTGTAGGCAGGCTGATCGTGCCTGCTGATAGACCGATATAAATGCTACGAAACTAGTGCACATGTGGACACAAGCGGCCCAAGCCTGTTGACTTTCTGCGGCCATTAAAAGAAACTCGTCAGTGTAAGGAACGTACACATCTAGGGACTTTGCGAAGTGAAATGTAAACTTACTCACCCTTTGTGGACCCACCTGCCGGCACTGCTGATAATTCTGGCGGCGGCAGTTTTTACGGTGAAGGCCATGCCCCTGCCCGACCCTGCCCCCGTGCATTTCGATCTCAGCGGGCAGCCCAATGCCTATGGGACTCCCTGGACCGGTTCCGCGCTTCTGCTCGGGCTCTCCTCAGGTTTTCTCATCCTTTCAGCCTGGCTTGACGAGCTGTGGGCGCGCCAGGAAAAGAAGAAGACCTTTAACTGGATGTCGCTCTTCGACGAGTTCGCCATCGGCAGCATGTGCGGTGTGCAGGTCGCCTATATCAACACGCTGGCATCGCCGCAGCCGGTTTTTCCCTTTCCCTGGGTTGCGATGGTCACGGCCTGCGGCCTGGGGACCGGCCTTGCCGTTGCACTGGAAATCTTGCGTCCGTACCGGCATTATGAGAGGAAGTTAATTGTTGAGGATACCGGCCAGATCTCCGACGAGATAACCAGGATAATTAAGTCGGGTCAACCCCTGGCGTACCGGGAGTCGCAGAACCCGCCATATGCAGGAGCGCTGGCTGTGATAGTGCCGCTGATTTTAGTGGTTGCAGCGATCTTCACCTGGGCAGCGCTTGCGTGGCTGTCCGTCATACTGGTTGTAATCGCGCTGGGTATGATAAGCGCCTACGGTGGTTTTCGCACACAGGTTACGCGGGATTTCATTACGGTCAGGATCGGCGTACTGGGCATAAAGTTGCTGCAGCTTAAAACGTCGGACATAGCCGCAGTGGAAGTGCATTCTTTTTCGCCCCTGCGCGACTTCGGGGGATACGGAATACGCTTTAACCGGGAGATGCAGGCCTACTACCTGCAGGGAGACCGCGGCGTCAAGATCACAGCCAGCGATGGAAAGAAATACCTGATAGGCTCCGACCACCCGGAACACCTGGCCGCGGTCATAGACCTGGTCAGGGCGTGATCTCAGCCGGCGACTGCGTTAAACGAAGTAGCGCGGGATCATGTAGCGGAGTTGCCGTAAGATGTTTCCGAAAAAGCCGGTTCGTTTCTTCTTCTTCTTCTTATCCATTACTTTCACCTGCATTACTTCTCGTACTTTTCGATCAGGTCAGCCGCATTCATGGCCGACGCGGTTACCACCGGTACGCCGCCGCCCGGGTGAGTGGATGCGCCCACCAGGTAAAGCCCCTTAATGGACTTGGACCTGGCTGCAGGGCGGAAGCAGATCGAGTGGGGCACATCCTGTCTCAGCGCATAGATGGCCCCCTCCGGTGAGAGCAGCCTTTTTTCGAAATCCGCCGGGGTTGAGAACTCCGCCACGCGGACATGTTCCTCAAGGCCCGGGACGTACTTCTCAGAATAATACCTGATGATCTTTTGCATGAGCCCTTTCTTCTCCGCCTCCCAGGTGGCGCCGTCCAGCTTATAGGGTCCCGGCCCCATGGTCAGGATTATGATGTTGTGTCCTTTGGGCGCCAGGCCGGGGTCGGAGCGTGTGGTGCAACTGATGATGCCCCACTGCTGCGCCGGGTAATGTCCCTGCTCATACTCGTCCCACCAGTACTTGTTCATCTCCTCCATGGGGATGGTGGCCAGCGTATGGTGAGATTTCAGCGGCGGATCGTAATCCACGCCCAGGTAGATGGTCGGTGTCGACATCGAGTACTCGTAGCTTTTTACGCCTGTGCGGACCATGGAGGGCAGGTGTTCTTCGCCGATCAGTTCAAGATACAATTTCTTGGCGTTGATATCGGATATCACCAGGTCGGCCGTGATCTCGCTGCCGTCGGCCAGTATGACGCCCAGGGCCCGGCGGTCCTTCACCATGACCTTTTTGACCAGTGTATTGAACCTGGTTGTCATGCCGAGCTTCTCCCCCACACGATGGAAGGCGGCAGGTATGGCCACCATGCCGCCTTTGCTGTAATAAATGCCCTCATGTTCCGAATAGGGTATCACCGCATACAGGCCTGGCAATATGTCGGGCGGCAGTCCCGCGTAAAAGCACTGGTATGACAGCGATTCGCGGATTTTTTCACTCTTGAAGAACTTCTTGAGCACGCTCTGGTAGCTGCCGTTGAAGAGCGGCATGTACTTGAGCATCGTGGGAGTCTGCTGAAACATGCGGACGACATCGCCCAGCGTATTGGCCGGCTTGATGAAAAATCCCTCGACCGCCGCGTCGTTGAACTCCTTCATGTATTTGCAGAAGGCGTACCAGCCTTTGACATCCTCCGGGGCGATCTTGGCGATCTCCTGCGCTGATCCCTCGATGGACTTAGGGTAGTCTATCCTCGTGCCGTCCTTCAGTATCACGGAAAAAATGAGGTGAGGCGGTATCAGTTCAACCTCCTGGGCAAGTGTCGTGCCCAGCCTCTGGAAGCACCAGTCCATGACCTGCACATCTTCGATAAGGGAAGCGCCCAGGTCGAAATGGTACCCTTCTCTTTCGAAGGTAGAGCAGCATCCCCCCACCCTATCGCTCTGCTCAAGCAGCAGGACCTTGCGTCCCTGTTTTGCCATCAGTCCGGCGACAGCCAGCCCGCCGATGCCGGCCCCTATCACGATTACGTTATAGTCAGACATGCGCCACCTCCCTACGCTTAAGTTACATTAATTGACCAGTCAATCCATAATAATAGTATCATAAGTGTACAATAAAAAGCACCTTGTGACTATTCTTAATGAAAGAGTGCAATTCCCGATGCTGAAAACAGGCCAGCAAAGTGGAAATCTGGGAGGTTCTATTTATCGTACAGTATGGTGGGCCATTCTGGACAGTTCCCGAACTCCTGTTTGAGAGTAAAAAGCTAATTCCAGCGCTGCAACAATTACTCATAGCATCTCAAACTTAGCCAAATGTCAGCGAAGAGTAATGGTATTGGCATTACAGTCGACTGTATAGGTTATGCCATCCCAGCTTCTATTTTGACTAATATACTAAGTATTTCTATAATTTAACTATTAGGAATTATTACTAATAATACGAGAAGGAAGATGAGGCAGCGGATCGCCATCTTGGAGGTGCTGGAAGGGGTTAGGACACATCCTCCTGCAGACTGGATTTATAATGAAGTCCAAAAAAATACCACATATAAGCAAGGGGACGGTATACCGTAATTTAATGGTGTTAGAGGAAGAAGGGGCAGTAATTGAGTTGAACGTGGACGGAACGGTCGGGAGATATGAGATCAGACAGGACAATCACTACCATTTCATATGTAATCAATGCGGACGGATTTTTGATCTGAATGAGCCGATAGAAACTAAATTAAATGTGAAGTTTGCAGAGAAAACGGGCTTCAAGATCACACACCACCAACTGGAATTTCGTGGTCTATGTAAAGATTGCCAACGGGGCATAAAGCACTGATATTGACTAAAGACATGAAAATTAATGAAGGAGGTATTAATAAGTGAAACTGCCTGAATACATATCGAAAGCTGAGGTCAAACGGGTATGCAAAGAGCTCGGAATAAGGGATTGGTCAACACTCAAGAATATTAATGTTACAACAAAAGAAGCTACTACGATTTTGAAAGTAGTGAATGTGAAGAAGATGCCAGTCCCTATTGAGGTTTTCAAGCAGGGCATTGAAGTTGAACTTGAGCATGGTATTAGATTTGAAGATGCGAACGTAACTAACAACCATCCAATATTGACCGGCAAGATAGTACTCGCTCATCTTAAGGAAACAATGGATTATTACGATAGGCTTGAGGTAGCGGAAATAGAGGGTGATCTTCTCAAAGCAGTTCTTGCGAAAAATTTAAAGAAAATCGAAGAAAAATATAAGAAGCTTATCACGGCAGAAAACATGTTGAATAAAGCAGTTGCGGCACAAATAAAATGATTTTTGTAGTAGGAGGATGGAATGGAAAAGAAGAAGCAAAACAAGCCGAAGACCGCTCACACAACCAAAGGAGCAAACACTATGAATGAAGATAGTAACTGCCCGGTAACGGGCGGAGCAAACAAACAAGCAACCGGCAGAGGCACATCGAACCGGGACTGGTGGCCGAACCAGCTGAATCTTGATATGTTGCACCAGCGTTCTTCCAAGTCCAATCCGATGGGCGAGGGTTTCAACTACGCTAAAGAGTTCAAGAGTCTGGACCTGGCGGCTGTAAAGAAGGACCTGCGTGAACTGATGATCAAGTCACAGGACTGGTGGCCGGCGGACTTCGGCCACTACGGACCTTTGTTCATCCGTATGGCGTGGCACAGCGCCGGCACCTACCGCATTGGCGACGGCCGCGGCGGCGCAGGCAATGGCAGCCAGCGCTTTGCGCCCCTCAACAGCTGGCCCGACAATGTGAACCTCGACAAGGCGCGCCGACTACTCTGGCCGATCAAGCAGAAATACGGCCGGAAGATTTCCTGGGCCGACCTGATGATCCTCACCGGCAACGTCGCCCTGGAATCGATGGGGTTCAAGACCTTCGGTTTCGCCGGAGGGCGTGAGGACATCTGGGAACCGGAAAAGGACATCTACTGGGGCTCCGAGGACAAATGGCTGGGTGACAAGCGCTACGCCGGCGACCGGGATCTCGAGAATCCGCTCGCTGCCGTGCAGATGGGCCTGATCTACGTTAACCCGGAAGGCCCGAACGGCAACCCGGACCCGATCGCTGCAGCCAAGGATATCCGCGAGGTCTTCGCTCGCATGGCGATGAACGACGAGGAGACCGTGGCCCTAATCGCGGGCGGCCATGCGTTTGGCAAGACCCACGGCGCCGGTGACGCGAAACATGTTGGGCCTGAGCCTGAAGCTGCCAGCATCGAGGAGCAGGGCCTGGGCTGGAAGAGCAGCTTCGGCGCCGGCAAAGGCGGCGACACGATCAGTAGTGGCCTGGAGGTCACCTGGACCAACACGCCGACAAAGTGGAGCAACAACTTCTTCAGGATCCTGTTCGGCTTTGAATGGGAACTGACGAAGAGCCCGGCCGGTGCGCACCAGTGGAAGCCGAAGGGTGGCGCGGGCGCAGGTACGGTGCCGGATGCACACGATCCGTCCAAGCGTCAAGCGCCAGCCATGCTAACCACTGACCTTTCCTTGAGGTTCGACCCTGTCTATGAAAAGATTTCAAGGCGCTTCTTCGAGAATCCGGATCAGCTTGCAGATGCCTTCGCCCGGGCCTGGTTCAAGCTGACGCACCGCGACATGGGCCCGCGCACGCGCTATCTCGGCCCGGAGGTTCCTGCTGAAGAGCTCATCTGGCAAGACCCCATCCCCGCGGTAAATCACAAGTTAATCGATGAGCAGGAAATCGCCTCCCTCAAGGGCAAGATCCTGGCTTCTGGCCTGTCAGTGTCGGAACTGGTTTCGACCGCCTGGGCGTCGGCATCGACTTTCCGTGGCTCTGACAAGCGCGGCGGTGCGAATGGCGCCCGCATTCGTCTCGCGCCGCAGAAGGATTGGGAAGTCAACCAGCCTGCCCAGCTGGCGAAGGTGCTCAAGACCTTGGAGGGCATCGAGAGCGCGTTCAACAGCGCGCAGTCAGGCGGCAAGAAGGTCTCGCTCGCCGACCTGATTGTGCTGGCCGGTTGTGCAGGCATCGAGCAGGCTGCTAAGAATGCTGGTCACGATGTAACGGTTCCCTTCACGCCGGGGCGCATGGACGCCTCGCAGGAGCAAACCGATGCGGCCTCCTTTGCCGTGCTCGAGCCGAAGGCGGATGGCTTCCGCAACTACCAAAAAACCCGCTATACCGTATCAGCCGAGGAGTTACTGGTCGACACGGCGCAATTGCTGACGCTGACGGCGCCAGAGATGACGGCTCTCATTGGCGGCCTGCGAGTCCTGAATACCAATGTCGGCCAGACCCATCACGGCGTCTTCACCAAGAAGCCTGAAGCGCTAACCAACGACTTCTTTGTGAACCTGCTCGATATTGGCACAGAGTGGAAGGCGGTATCAAACGCCAAGGACGTGTTTGAAGGGCGCGATCGCAAGACTGGCGAAGTCAAGTGGACAGGCACCCGTGTCGACCTGATCTTCGGTTCGAACTCCCAACTCCGGGCTCTGGCCGAGGTCTACGGAAGCGCGGACGCGCAGAAGAAATTTGTCCAGGACTTTGTGGCGGCCTGGGACAAGGTGATGAACCTTGATCGTTTCGATCTCGCCAGATCGTAGCATAAACGCCTTCGAGGGCTTCTGACAGGGCGACGAAAAAATGGTCGTCTAACAACTGGTTCCAGCGGACGACGTATCGCCGCCGCTGAAATGGTTCGGGGTCTGTCTTTAATGGGTACTGTTTTAGATTGGATGGTGGGGCATTCTGGACAGTTCCCGAACTCCTGTTTGAGAGTAAAAAGCTAATTCCAGCGCTACAGCTATTAGTTTCAAGTTATATATAACGCTTGTTGTCTTGTAGTCAACGTAATTCAATTCTTGCTCAATATCCAAGACTATGATATTTTACATGGTCATATCTTAATACCCGTGACAATAGCGTGGGTACCATTAATCTTCCCTATAACCAATCCTTTCGAATCCCGAAAGTATTTTTCTTCGAGTTTGTGTTTATCGCTGTGATCATTAAGTGAAAACTCATATCCTCTAAGAAATCCTTCAACCGAATTTTCTTCAAGGGCAAAACTCCATGCCTCGCCTGCGTTAGCTACTGTCCGATATATTTCCCCTTCTCCATAATACCTATTTTCTTTTCGCAGAACACCGGCATATATATAGTCAAAAACGATCAAGCTTCCACTCCGGGAAACATCAGAGATAAACCGGAAGGTGTTTTCTACGGCTTCTTGAGATAAATACATTGTCACGCCTTCCAGAAGGAACAGGCATTTTCTGCTTGTAATAAAACCAGCCTGTGCCATTTTATCTGCCAGGCTTTCCTGATTGAAATTAATAGGTACGAAGGTAAGATTTTCCGGGATATTCAGCTTCTTCGCCTGATAAGCTTTTAGCTTTTCTGTTTGAGTTATTGGCGCATCGAGTTCGAAGATTCTGGTACCCGTATTCAAGGAGTTGAAACGTAGCGCGCGGCTATCAAACCCAGCACCGAAGATAATAATTTGTTCAAAACCTTGTTCAACCGCTTGGGAGAATGCCGCGTCAAAGTATTTTGTCCTTGCGATTACGTATTCGTAGATACCATTGGGAAAGAAATATCGGCTGAAGAGCTTGAACATCCCCCCGGATTTAATGAGCAGTTTAAAAAAAAGCGGAACCAGCACATAAGCAATACCATCTGGTCCTGCATAGCACGCTCTCTTATCCATATATGAGGCTGCCCTGGACAAACATGTCATCGTGGCTGTCCTTGATGTCTTCGTTTCTATTCGGTCTGTGCCCTTGCTATCCATAATATGAACTCGCAGAGAGGAATGAGATTGCAGCCAGTATAATCTGGCTGGTTTGAGATAACAACTGGAACTACGACTATAACAATCTGATATAAGCAACAGATTGAAACATTGTGAGTAAATGTGTCTGGCGCCGTGTCATTTAATGTAATTACTTCACTACTTATACAAGTGAAAAATAGACTAATTCGGACAATGGCAAGTAAATCGTAACTAAATTGTGGTAATGATATTACCTGATTAGTGGACCATTACTAATCTGGAACCTGATTAACGCTTCGTGCTAATAGCCAGTAAACAAGAGAGTTCGGGAGCTGTCTTAAATGGGTATTGTTTCAGATTCAATGGTGGGCCATTGTGGATTCGAACCACAGACCCCAGTCTTATCAGGACTGTGCTCTAACCAACTGAGCTAATGGCCCTCACAAATGCAGTGTAAAGTATATAGGCTGTGTTTAAAATGTGTCAAATAGCGGACGCTGCCATTTACAGCTGGCTGCCAGGCCGCGCCCGCTATGGATTTATTTTATCCTGGTGATCCAGTTGAATTTATCCGGCTTCTCGCCGTACTGGATGCCCGTGATGGTCTCGTACAGCTTCGTTGAAAGTGCGCCGGTTTTACCGCCGTTGATGACTATGTTTTTCTCTTTATGCATAATCGAGCCGATGGGTGAGATCACAGCCGCGGTGCCCGTGCCGAAGGCTTCCCTGAGCTTGCCGGCGTCCCAGGCTGCGATGACCTCGTCCATCGATAGTCGGCGCTCCACGACCTTTATTCCCCAGTCTCTGGCCAGGTGGATGACCGAGTCGCGTGTGACGCCTGCCAGAATGGTGCCTCCAAGGTGCGGCGTAATGAGTTCATCACCGATGTAAAAGAATACGTTCATGGTGCCGACTTCCTCGATATACTGCTTTTGCAGGCCGTCCAGCCACAGCACCTGTGTGTAGCCTTTTTTTTGCGCTTCGTGAGCGGCATACAGGCTGGCTGCGTAGTTTCCGGGTGTCTTGGCAAAGCCGGTACCGCCCTCGGCGGCGCGCGTGTGCTCTATGGCAGTGATGAGCTTCACCGGGTTCATACCTTCCTTGTAGTAAGCGCCCACCGGTGAAAGAATGATGAAGAATTTATATGTCTTGGATACGTGGACGCCCAGGTTGTTATCCGAGGCGATGACGAACGGCCGGATATAAAGTGAATAGCCCTTCTGTTTGGGGATCCATTCACGATCGGTTTCCACCAGCTTCAGTATGCCTTGCATGAACAACTTCTTATCGATCTCCGGTATGCACAGGCGATGGGAGGAGTGGTTGAAGCGATCGATGTGCTTGTCTGTTCTGAATATGTTGACGGTACCATCGTTGGCGCGGAAAGCTTTTAACCCCTCGAAAACCGCCTGGGCATAGTGAAGCACAGTCAGGGACGGCAGCAGCCGGATGTGTGTGTACGGGGTGATCCTGGCCGGGCCCCATTTATCGTTCTTATAGTCCATTCTCAGCATGTGGTCGCTGAATACATCGCCGAACCCCAATCCGGCGAAATCCACTTTGTGGATCCTGGATTGCTTTGTTTTCCTAACCTGCATTTCCATAGCTGTAACCTGCCTCTGTTATTTATTCGGCCAATGGGGAAGAGGGGACTCGAACCCCTACGCCTTGCGGCACATGATCCTAAGTCATGCTCGTCTGCCAGTTCCGACACTCCCCCATACGCCGGGCGGGTAAAACGTGTCTTCTATTTTATCAAATGTGCTGTGGCAAAGCCACGGCGTACTTCGCTCACGCACTGATTTTACGCTGTAGCTTCCCTGTGTTACAATCGTCGGCAGAAGATAAAAATGCAGGAGGTTGTCATGCGGGTAGCAGTCATTAGTCTTTTGCTTATAATGGTGGCCGCACTGGGTTGCGGCGGCATCTCCCTGCCACTGGGAGTTGTGCTGGCGTCGCCTCAAAATGCGAGTACAGTGAATTCACAGATGGCCGTACTCACCTGGGTCAGCGTAAGCCCGGACACGTACCAGGTACAGGTGTCGTCGGACAGCTCTTTTCAGAGCATGGTGGTTGATGCCACCGGTGTAACCAATCTGCTTTACGCTATACCGGCCGGAAAACTCAGTGAGGGGAATACCTACTTCTGGCGGGTACGCGCTTTCAGGGGTTCCGAGTCATCGGCATGGACCTCACCATGGTATTTCGTCACATCCGGCAGCGTCCAGCCCGTTGGTACGCCGGGTACCATCACGGTTACAGCCACCAGGGATGGCTCGGTCTGGGTGGGTAGCGTAAACTATTCCATCAGCGGTCCCGGCTTTGCCACGGGTTATTCCAGCCCCCAGAGCTTCCCGAATATGCAGATGGGGACCTACGCGCTTACCTATAACTCGGGCGGCCCGGATGGGACGGTCATGGAAACTATCTACCCGTCACCGACACAGACCCTGTCGTCTTCAGGGACGATCAATTTCACGCTGCGATTCCGCAGCAGCAGTGTGTCAGGCGCTGCGATCGTAACAGCCACGCTCAACGGGGCTGCATGGTCGGGGCCGGTAAACTATACCCTTTCCCATTATGCAGTCAGCGGACCGGTGGAAAAGAGCGGGTATTCTGTTCCCGGCACTATCGGCGGCCTGCCGTCGGGAAACATACAATTGAATTACAATTCCGGCGGACCTTCGGGGGCGACCCTCGCGGGCATCAGCCCTTCGGCACAGCAGGTCTTATCCTCGGGGGGCTCGATCTACTATACTATGAATTTCGTGACGCAGCAGTCGTACGGGTCTGTCATTGTTAATGCCACTCTGGATGGCGCCCCCTGGCAAACAGACCTTGGCTCGGGGTCGATCAGCTACACGATCAGCGGACCCAAGTACCACACCGGCTCATCCATACCCGGCGATTTCAGCAGCCAACCGACGGGCACTTATTCGATTAGCTATAACTCGGGCGGCCCCACCGGCGCGACCTTCGCGGGAGTTTCGCCGTCCTCCTCACAGACGCTGGGACCAAACGGGACTATCATTTTCACGCTCAACTTTCAAGGGCAGGCCAAGGGGGCTGTGAGCGTCCACGCCACGCTCAACGGTGAGCCATGGTCAGGCGCTGTGGGATACGTGTTGGCCGGCCCTTACGTGGAATCGGGCAGTTACGCGCCACAGAGCTTTACCAATGCCCCTGCAGGGACGTATTCGGTCAGCTACAGTTCCGGCGGGCCTTACAGCTCCGTTTTCGAAGGCGTCTCGCCATCCTCCCAGTACCTGTCAGGGGGTGGCCATATCACATTCACTCTCAGGTTTGTCTTCCGTGGTGTGACACCAGGCCCCCTGGTTCAATAAAAAGGTTCGATTTGGTATAGAAATAGTAATGGACAATAAAAGGCGGGATAGCCTGCGCAGGCTTTCCCGCCTTTTATTTATCGTGTGAGGACTCTGCTGTACAAAAAAGAGTGAAATTAGTTTCCAGGCTTGCCGATGGTCCAGAGGGTCTTGACGGCGCCGATGACCGCTGCCGGGGCGACCAGCACCGTGATATAGGCCAGAACGCCGGCAATGTAAGTGTCGATGCCCAGGAACTTGAGCGGCGCGAATGCATTGCCGACCACGATCAGGGCGATCGCTGCCAGCAAGAGCGCCTGGGTCTCTTTGGGAGTGATGTTGAGGAATCCTATTACGATGCCCAGTATGACGAGTATGAGCGTTACCACCGCGTTCCCGGGTAGAACCAGTCCGGCTACAACGGCAATGACCAGACCTACGATGAAGCACCAGAAACCGATGAGACCTACTACCCTGCCTTTATCAACTGCCATAATGTCCTCCTTTATTATTAACTTAATTTCATTATATACCGGGCCGGTAAATATTGAAATAGTGGGTAATACTTAGATGATGGCTGTTTCTTACTGCAGGCAGGCTGAGAGTAGTTGGCAGGGCGCCGAGAATAAGGATATGATGCTGCGAGAGACTTGGTGAGCCGCCACGGACTCGAACCGTGAACCGGTTGATTAAGAGTCAACTGCTCTACCAATTGAGCTAGCGGCCCGAAAGACTAAATATGGTAGCATCACCCCAAGCTTTAAGTCAAACAATGTACCTGTGCGCGGGCGCACCTGAAGGTACGCCCCTACACAATACAAGGGGCGGGTTTTTAAACCCGCCCGTGTGGCTGCCCGCAGTTGCGTTTATAATAGAGGGTGCAATGGGCCTGCCGTTCGAGGTGATAGAGCATACCGCCGATATCGGCATAATCGCGCGTGGTGACGACCTGCCTGCCCTTTTCTCCCATGCCTCTTCCGGCATGTTGTCTTTGCTGATCGATGTGGATATGCTGCGCCAGGACGTTGTTAGGGAGATCAAACTGGAAGCAGGGGACAGGGAAACGCTGCTGGTGCAATGGCTCAACGAATTGCTTTACATAATATATACTGAGGGCCTGGTTCTGAGCAAATTTGATATATTGATAGATGCCAATCGCCTGGTTGCAAGGTGTGCCGGGCAGTATGTTGATCTGAAGAGTCACATGTTCAAGAGGGAGATCAAGGCTGCCACCTATCATAATCTCGAGATCACCGAACGTGACGGTGAGTATTCCGCCAGAATAATCTTTGATATATAGGGGCGCAAAAATGACTGCATGGCAGGGAGATATCCGCAGGATCGACGATTACCGCTGGGAGATACCGCAGGATTACAAGAGCGGCATGAGGGTAGCCGGACTTGTCTACGCCGACAGTGCCATGCTGGATATGATCAGGGAGGAGCAGGCGCTCGAACAGGTGGCAAACGTGGCTTTCCTGCCGGGAATCGTCGGCCGTTCCCTGGCCATGCCCGATATACACTGGGGTTACGGCTTTCCCATCGGCGGCGTAGCCGCGACGCGTGTAAACGACGGCGTCATATCACCCGGCGGCGTTGGCTATGACATCAACTGCGGGGTCAGGCTATTGCGCACTAACCTCAGCGAAGGCGAGATCAGGCCAAAAATCAGGGAGCTGGTCGACCACCTTTTCAATAATGTTCCGTCAGGACTGGGATCGGAGGGCAAGATCAGGATAAGCGAAAAGGAGATGGACGAGGTGCTGACATCGGGTGCGGGGTGGGCTGTGAAAAAAGGCTACGGGAACAGTCATGACCTCGATGTAACGGAGGAGCAGGGTTGCATGAAGATGGCCAACCCGGACAAGGTCAGCGCCCGGGCCAAAAAGCGCGGTGCGCCGCAGTTGGGCACCCTCGGCTCGGGCAACCATTTCCTGGAGGTACAGGCTGTCCGCGAGATATACGATAAAACTGCCGCCGCCGCCATGGGTATTACGCACGAGGGCCAGGTGCTGATGCTGATACACACCGGATCAAGGGGACTGGGTCACCAGGTCTGCGACGATTACCTGCGTGTAATGGCCGAGGCGGTCAGGAAGTACGGTATATCACTGCCCGACCGCCAGCTTGCCTGCGCGCCCGTGGAATCAGGTGAGGGACGGGACTACCTGGAAGCCATGGCGTGCGCCGCCAATTTTGCCTGGGCCAACAGGCTGTGCATCGCGCACTGGGTACGGGAATCGTTTTGCAAGGTGTTAGGCAGGCGGGTTGACGAGATAGGCCTGGAGCAGGTTTACGACGTGGCCCACAATATCGCCAAGATCGAGGATCATATTGTCGATGGCAAGAGATTAAGGCTATGCGTCCACCGTAAGGGGGCGACCCGCGCCTTCCCGGCCGGGCAGGAGGGTGTGCCTGAAAAATACCTGGCGGTGGGGCAGCCGGTGCTCATACCGGGTGATATGGGGAGGCGCTCATTTATTGCCGTTGGCACGGATAGGGCTATGCAGGAGACCTTCGGCTCCACGTGTCACGGCGCCGGCAGGCTGCAGAGCAGGGGTGTGGCCAGGAGGGGAATGCGAGGGATAGATGTGGCAGGCGACCTGGCGGCAAAGGGTATCTATGTTAGAACAAATAGCCTGGAATCGCTGGCGGAGGAGGCCTCGTGTGCCTATAAAGATGTCACAGGCGTAGTTGGAATTGCGCAGGGGGCAGGCATATTACGCAAGATCGCTATGGCGGCGCCACTGGGCGTGATAAAAGGATAAGCCGCCGGATGTCGCGGCAAAATTACGCTTAAAGGCGTTTGTCATAATCAGTTCAAACATGTAAAATTAGGCAGAAATTTTATATAAGGAGAGATAACCATGGGTCTTGCAAGAGAAGTAGTGATTATCGACTATTTACGCTCCCCGTTTTCCCGCTCCCGCCCCAAGGAACCCGAAAAGGATCTTTTGAACGGCTGGAGGATGGACGAGGTCCTCGCTATGCTCTGGAATGAGATGATCAAGCGGAACAAGCTGGATCCCAAGGAGATCGATGAGGCCACCACGGGCACGGCCAACCCGCTGCTCGAGAACTTCACCTTCGGCGGGAAATTCCCGGCATTTTATGCCAACCTGCCCTTCGAGATTTCGACCCAGCAGGTAGACCAGCAGTGCGGCTCGGCCCTGTGCGGCGCCAGGACCGGCGTTATGAGCATAGCCTGCGGCTATGCCGATGTAGTTTTGGCCGGCGGTATCGAGCATATGACGCACATACCCATGGGTGGCGGCGGCGCCATCAAGTACCCGGACGGGCTTATCAACGACCCGAAGTATAAGAGGATCGACCTCATGTTCTCGGTGAACATGGGCTTCACTGCCCAGAAGCTGCAGGAGATGGCCGGTATTAGCAGGGAAGAGATGGACAAGTTCGCTCTCAGGTCACACAAGCTGGCTTCCGAGTCGAAGGAATGGCTCAAAGGCGAGATCATGCCCGTTGAGATCACCCTCCCCGACGGCAGCAAGCAGTTGTATGATTATGACCAGGCTGTCAGGGGAGACACCACACTGGAACAGCTCGCCGGTTTGAAGCCGGCCTATAAGCCGGACGGCACGATCACGGCAGGTAACGCATCACCATTGAATGCAGGCGCCACTGCCTTGCTCATCATGTCGAGAGACAAGGCCAAGAAGCTCGGCCTCAAGCCGATGGCCAGCTTCGTTTCGTTTGGCGTTGCCGGCGTCGATCCCACCATCATGGGTGAAGGTCCCGTCCCGTCTACCAAGAAAGCCCTGAAGGCCGCCGGCCTGCAGGCTAAGGATATCGATTACTGGGAGATCAACGAGGCCTTCGCCGTCGTTACCCTCCGCGCCATTAAAGAGTTCGGCCTGAAATGGGACCAGGTCAATGTCCACGGCGGCGCCATGGCCATCGGCCATCCCCTCGGCGCCAGCGGCATCCGCCTGGTCGGCACGCTTGCCAGGATACTCAAGGAGAAGAAGGGCAAGTACGGCTGCGCAACCATGTGTGAAGGCGGCGGCCAGGGTATCGCTGCAATAATCAAAGCAGAATAAGCTATATACCCGTCAATATAATGATAGGGCGGCCGATTGGCCGCCCTATTTTATTGACTTTTCATTATTGATCGGGCGCACCTACGAATTATTTTCGGGATCTTTTATCAAGCTTAACCAGGAAATACTCCATACTGTCGTTCAGCGCCAGCCAGCTCGCCTCGATGATGTTGGTGGAGCCGCCCACCGTGCGCCACTGCGCCTTGCCGTTGGAAGATTCGATGAATACGCGCACCAGGGATCCTGTCCCGCTGCTGCCCTCCAGTATGCGCACCTTGTAGTCGATGAGATCTACTTTAGACAGACCCGGGTAAAATTCCAGCAGCGCCTTGCGCAGGGCGCGGTCGAGCGCGTTGACCGGGCCGTTGCCCTCGGCTGCCGTGTGCATTACCTTGCCCTCCACCCTGACCTTAATGGTGGCCTCCGCCAGTAGCTCGCTCCCGATATCGTAAGCTGCCGGCAATCGCCTGTGCCTCTCGACCACCACCATGTAGTCGACCAGGTTGAAGGGGGGCTTATAGCCCGGCTGTGCCCGCAGTAGAAGCAGCTCGAACGAAGCATCGGCATCTTCGTATTGGAAGCCCAGGTTCTCAAGGTGCTTGACCTGCTCGAGTATCCTGCGCGCCTCTTTGCCCCGGGGCGGCATTTGGATGCCAAGCTCTTGAGCCTTGAATATGATATTGCTTTTCCCGGAGAGCTCTGACACCACTATCCTGGGGCCGTTGCCCACTGAAGCGGGATCAATGTGCTGGTAGCTGTCACCCCACCTGGCGATGGCCGACACATGCAGGCCGGCCTTGTGCAGGAAGGCGTTGCTGCCCACATACGGCAGGTTCGAAGGTGGCGGCAGGTTGGCGACCTCCGATACGAAGCGCGAGACATCCGTCAGCCTCGACAGCTGACCGGCGGAGAGACACTTTATGCCGAGCTTGACCTGAAGTGCAGGAATGATGGAGCAAAGATTGGCGTTGCCGCAGCGTTCGCCGTATCCGTTGATCGTACCCTCAACATGGCTGACGCCGTTTTGCACAGCGGCCAGGGACACTGCTGCGGCCATATCGCTGTCGTTGTGCGCATGAATGCCCAGCGGGCATCCAAGCTTTTTAACCGCCTGCCTGACGGCTTCCCCCGCTTCCGACGGCAGCGTCCCGCCGTTGGTGTCGCACAGCACCAGGCAATCTGCCCCTCCTCTGGCCGCTGCCGCCAGGGCCGAAAGGGCGTAGGGGGGGTTCGACTTGAACCCGTCGAAAAAGTGCTCCGCATCGAAAAAGACCATTAAACCTTTCGATTTCAGGTAGGCTATTGATTCCTCGATAACGGCCAGGTTGTTTTCCAGGCTGGTCTCCAGTACGCGCCTGACCTGGATGTCCCATGCCTTGCCCACGATGTTGGCGGCCCGTGCGCCGGACCGTACCAGCGCATGCAGTCCGGCATCATCGGATACCGCGGAGTCCACACGCCGCGTGCTGCCGAAGGCTACTAATAATGCGTTCTTAAGCTTCAGGCTTTTTGCCCGGGAGAAAAACTCCGTGTCCTTGGGATTGGCTCCCGGCCATCCTCCCTCTATATATTGAATACCCAACTCGTCCAGCTTCTGCGCTATCTTGAGTTTGTCGGCGACGGTGAAGGATATCCCTTCCTGCTGTGCGCCGTCCCTCAAGGTCGTATCGTAGATATCAACGTGTCTCATAAAACAGGGCTCATCCTTTTATTTTCGCAGCAATCAGCTTTCCCATCTCCTCTGTGCCTGTCTGCTTCATGCCATCGGTCATAATATCTCTGGTGCGGTAACCTTCTTCGAGCGCCTGCAGCACAGCCTGCTCAACCGCTGTGGCCTCCCTGTCCAGTCCCAGCGAGTAGTGCAGCAACATTCCTGCGCTCAAAATGGCAGCAATGGGATTGGCCAGGTCCTTGCCGGCGATATCCGGTGCGCTGCCGTGGATTGGTTCGTACAGGCCGAAGGCATGGGAAGATTTGCCGCCCGGTATACCGGCCAGGCTGCCGGAGGGCAGCATGCCCATAGAGCCTGCCAGCATGGATGCCTCGTCGGTAAGTATGTCGCCGAACATATTCTCGGTCACGATCACGTCGAAATAGGCCGGGTCGCGGATCAGGCGCATGGCGCAGGCGTCCACAAGCATGTTGTCCATACTGACCTGCGGGTACTCGGCCGCTATCTCGCCCGCTATCTGCCGCCACAGCCTCGATGACTCCAGTACGTTGGCCTTGTCCACAGAGGTCAACTTGCGTCGCCGGGCAAGCGCCAGCTCGAAGCCGGCGCGCAGTATTCGCGCTATCTCCTTTTCCGTATAGGCCATTGAGTCGACCGCCCGTCTTCCCCTCGATGTGCTCCAGCGCTTCTTGGGCCTGCCGAAGTAGAGGCCGCCCGTCAGTTCACGTACCACCATCAGGTCCACCTTGCGGACCACCTCGGGTTTCAGGCTGGTGGCATCCTCCAGCGCCCTGAACACCTTTACGGGCCGCAGGTTGGCAAAGAGCCCCAGTTCCCTGCGTATGGCCAGCAATCCGTCCTCCGGCCTGGTTGCCGCGCCGGGGTCGTCCCATTTAGGCCCGCCCACGGCGCCCAGCAGTACCGCGTCACATCTGCGGCAGGTGTCAATTGTCTGCTGTGGCAGGGCGCTGCCGGATTTATCGATGGCTATCCCGCCGATAAGTCCTGCTTTGTACGTGAAACGGTGGCCGAAGCGTTTGCCTACTTCATCCAGCATGCGCCGGGCTTCGTCTGTTACATCCGGCCCGACGCCGTCTCCCGGAAGTACTGCTATATCGAAATTCAAATCACTTTGCTCCCGGGAGTTTTTTCCTGGTGTACTCAACCAGCCCGCCCGAGCTTATGATCTCCATCATGAAGCCGGGGTAGGGTTTTGACCTGAAGGTTTGACCGCTGGAGAGGTTGGTGATCGTTCCTGTTGCCAGGTCGACCTCTACCATATCTCCCTGCTTGATGCTGTCCACGGCCTCCTCGCATTCCAGCAGGGGCAAACCGGTGTTGATGGCATTGCGGAAGAAGATGCGTGCGAAGCTCTTGCCGATGACGCAGGAGATTCCCGATGCCTTGATGGCGACCGGCGCATGCTCGCGTGAGGAGCCGCAGCCAAAGTTTGCTTCAGCCACGATAATGTCCCCGGGTTTGACCCTGCTCAGAAAGTCTGGATCAATATCTTCCATGCAGTGCGCGGCCAGCTCCGTGGCATCGTGCATATTGAGGTAGCGCGCAGCAATGATGGCGTCGGTATCGATATTGCCGCCGTATTTGTGGCACGTTCCTTTGTGTGACATCTATTCCAGCTCCCAGGGACCGGCGATCCTGCCCAGCACGGCGCTGGCCGCGGCCACGGCCGGGTTGGCCAGGTATACCTCTGATTTGACGTGGCCCATCCTGCCGATGAAGTTGCGGTTGGTGGTGGATATACACCTCTCACCCGCGGCCAGTACGCCCATATGCCCGCCCAGGCAGGGGCCGCAGGTGGGGGTACTGACCGCCGCGCAGGCTTTAATAAATATTTCGATCAGCCCCTCTTTGAGCGCGTCAAGGTAGACCTGCTGTGATCCGGGCAGTATGATGCAGCGCAGGTGCGGGTCGATCTTCCTGCCCTTGAGCACCCGTGCCGCCAGGCGCAGGTCCTCCAGCCTGCCGTTGGTGCAACTGCCGATGACCGCCTGGTCGATGGGGACATGTCCGGCCCGGCTGACCGGCCTGGTATTTGAGGGAAGATGAGGGAAGGCTATTTGTGGCTCGATCTGGGAAGCGTCATATTCGATTACGCGCGAGTATTCCGCATCGGCATCAGCTTCGTAAACCCGGTACTTGACGTTGGTACGCCCCTTGAGATACCGCCTTGTCGTGCTGTCCACGCGGAAAAGGCCTGCCTTACCGCCGGCTTCAATAGCCATATTGGCCATGGTGAAGCGCCCGTCCATGGACAGATGATCTATAGCCTCACCCTGAAATTCCATGGCGGAGTAGAGCGCGCCGTCCACACCTATGTCGCCGATGGTATGGAGTATGAGGTCCTTGCCGCCGGTCCATTTGCCCGGCCTGCCGTGGTAAACTAACTTGATAGTGGTAGGCGCCTTCATCCAGATCTCGCCGGTGGCCATGGCGACGGCTATATCGGTCGAACCCATACCGGTGGCGAAGGCGCCCAGTGCACCGTAGGTGCAAGTATGGGAGTCCGCCCCCACGATCACCTGCCCGGGCAGCGCCAGTCCCTTTTCAGGCAGTATGACATGCTCGATGCCCATCTCCCCCACTTCGAAATATACCAGGCCCTGCCGCCCGGCAAACTCGCGCATCATTTTAGCCTGCGTGGCAGACTGTATATCCTTGTTGGGGCAGAAATGGTCCGGAACCATCACGATCTTTGCGGGGTCGAAAACGCGCGGGATGCCCAGGCGCTCGAATTCCCTGATGGCGATGGGCGCGGTGATATCATTGGAGAGCACCAGGTCGCACCTGACGCTGAGGAAATCCCCGGGGCTCACCCTCTCCCTGCCGGAGTGCGCCGCAAGTATCTTCTCTGCCAGTGTCACTTTATCATCATCCCTTGGCCCTCGGTGTCATGAGGACCAGCACAGTTACCATGGCTACCACCGAAGCTATAATGTAAAGCCCTGCCCCGGCTGCAATGCCGATTGCGGCCGTTACCCAGATGCTGGCTGCCGTGGTTATGCCCATGACCTTGTCGCCGCGCATGCCGCGGAAGATGACGCCTGCGCCGATGAAGCCGATGCCTGTGACCACGCCCGCGGCTATCCTGGACGGGTCAACGTTCCCCGTGAAGCCCAGCACCGAGACCACTGTAAAGAGCGCGGAGCCCAGGCAGATCAGTATATGGGTGCGCAGGCCCGCCGGCTTATTGGCCTTCTCGCGCTGGAACCCGATGATGCCTCCCAGTACGGCGGCCAGCAGCAGGCGCAGGCCGGCCTCTATCTCAGGGTTCATCCCCGTCCTCCTCACGGTGAGACCTCTTGCTGACCAGCAGGCGGTTGAGGGCATTCATATAGGCCTTGGCGCTGGCCACGATTATATCGGTATCGGATCCGCGGCCGGTATAAGTGGCTCCCTCGCTCTCGATGCGGATAAGCACCTCGCCCAGGGCGTCGATGCCCTCGGTTATCGATGACACGCTGAATTCCGTCAGTGTGTTGGGCACGCGCACGATGCGGTTGATGGCCTTGTAGACGGCATCCACGGGGCCGGTCCCCAGGGCGGCGTCCGCCAGTATCTCCTTATTGGGCCCGGTCAGCCGGACAGTGGCGGTCGGCATGCTGTGGTTGCCGCAGCTCACGCCCACGTGCTCCATGTGATATACCTCGGTGGCCGTGCGCAGCTCCTCCCCTACGAGAGACTGTATATCCCGGTCGGTGATCTCTTTTTTTTTGTCGGCCAGATCTTTGAAGGCTTTGAACGCGTGGCTGAGGGCCGCTTCGTCGAGCGAGAAGCCGAGCTCCAGCAGCCGTTCCTTGAAGGCATGCCTGCCGCTCAGCTTGCCGAGCACCAGTGCGCTGGATGGCACACCCACCGCCCGGGGGTCCATAATCTCGTAGGTGCCGGCTTTCTTGATGATGCCGTCCTGGTGGATGCCGGACTGGTGGCGGAAGGCATTGGCGCCCACGATGGCTTTGTTCTGAGGCACCACGAAGCCTGTAAGCTCGCTCACCATGCGACTGGTTTTATATATCTGGGAGGTGTCTATGTTGGTGGCGATGCGAAAGAGGTCGCCGCGGGTCTTGAGCGCCATCACCACCTCTTCCAGGGCCGCGTTGCCGGCCCTCTCTCCTATACCGTTGACGGTGCATTCCACCTGCCTTGCCCCCTTGCGGACGGCCTCCAGGCTGTTGGCCACACCCAAACCAAGGTCGTTGTGGCAATGCACGCTGATTAGCGCCCTGGAGATGTTGGGTACGTTCTTCACGATATTCTCGATCAGCTTGCCGAACTCGGCGGGGGTGGTATAGCCCACGGTGTCAGCGATATTGACCGTCGTGGCCCCCGATTCTATGACAGCCTCCAGTATCTCGAAAAGGAATTTGGGATCGGTGCGCGTGGAATCCATGGGTGTGAACTCAACGTCATCGAGATAACCCCTGGCATGCGCAACCATTCTCCCGGCCAATTTGAGTACGTCGGCCTGGCTTTTCTTGAGCTGGTAGGCCAGGTGCATGCTGGAGGTTGAGAGGAAGATGTGGATGCGGCCTTTCCTGGCCGGTTTGACCGCCTCCCAGGCGCGGTCGATGGCCTCCCTGTTGGCGTGGCTGAGGGCGCAGACGGTTGAGTTGCTCAGTTCGCGGGCAATCAGGCGCACCGCCTCAAAATCACCCTGAGAGCTGATGGGAAAGCCCGCTTCGATGATGTCCACACCCAGCTTCTCAAGCTGGCGGGCGATCTCCAGCTTCTCCTGGGGATTGAGGCTGGTGCCTGCCGCCTGTTCTCCGTCCCTCAGGGTAGTGTCGAAAATCAGGACACGCTCACCTTTCATAAATATATCCTGTCGAAATGCCGTCGCGGGGATACCTGGAATGGTTACTTCAGCCAGGGCATCATGGCGCGAAGCTTTTTACCCACCACCTCGATCTGGTGCTCGGCCTCTTGTCGCTTGAGCGCATTGTAAACCGGCCGGTTGGCCTGGTTCTCCAGTATCCACTCCCGCGCAAAGCTCCCGTTCTGGACCTCCTCCAGTATCTCTTGCATCTCAGCCTTTACCGACTCATTGATTATCTGCGGGCCACGCGTGTAGTCGCCATACTCGGCCGTGTCGCTGACCGAGTAGCGCATGAAGCTCATGCCTCCCCGGTGGATGAGGTCCACGATCAGCTTGAGCTCGTGCAGGCATTCAAAGTAGGCTATCTCGGGCTGGTAGCCGGCCTCAACCAGCGTCTCGAACCCTGCCTTGATCAGCGCAGTTACCCCGCCGCACAGCACGGCCTGTTCACCGAATAGGTCGGTCTCAGTCTCTTCACTGAAGGTGGTTTCGATAACACCGGCCTTGGCGCATCCTATGCCTCGGGCATAGGCCAGCGCCTGTTGCTTGGCCTTGCCGGAAGCGTCCTGGTACACAGCTATGATGGCCGGCGGGCCGGATTTCTCAGTGTAAAGCTGCCGAACCATGTGACCCGGGCACTTGGGCGCGATCATGGATACGTCGATATAATCGGGTGGCACGATCTGGCCGTAATGGATGTTGAAACCGTGGGCAAACATGAGCGTCTTGCCTTTGGCCATCTGATCGGCGATCGATTCCCTGTAAACTTTAGCCTGCAACTGATCCGGGACCAGCATCATGACAACGTCGGCCTTCTTTGAGGCTTCAGCCGCATCGAAAACGTCGAAGCCCGCCTTTTTGGCGGCCCTGTGTCCCTCCGTCCCCCTGGCCTCGGCGACTATGACCTTGAGCCCGCTGTCGCGCAGGTTCTGCGCATGCGCATGTCCCTGGCTGCCGTAGCCTATAATCCCAATGACCTTGTTTTTTAATAAGGCCAGGTCTGCGTCCTTCTCGTAATATATCTTTGCCATGTTACCTCCTGCGAAATTATGGATTCGATGTTGAAGCGGCTACCAGTCGGGCAGGTTCTCCTCCTCCGGCGTTGCCTGTTCCACGACGCGCCTGAGCGGTTTGTTCTCCTCAATGGTGAGCGGACCGGGGCCCCCGCGCGGCAGGGCGATGGTGCCTGTGCGTGACATCTCCCTGATGCCGAATCCACGCAGCAGCTCGATCAGAGTGTCCACCTTGTCCGAAGTGCCGGTTACCACCAGTATCAACGAATCGGGTGCGACATCCACGATGTTGGCCCTGAAGATATCCACGATCTGGATGATCTCGCTGCGCGTGGACGGCGTGGCCTTGACCTTGACCATGGCCATCTCGCGGGCCACCGGGCTTTCGCCTGTGATATCGGCGATACGGATAACCTCGATGACCTTGTCCAACTGCTTCCTGACCTGCTCGACGCTGGCGTCATCTCCTTCCACCACTATGGTCATGCGTGACAGGCCGGGCTGCTCGATATGGCCCACCGCGATGCTTTCTATATTGAAATTACGTCTCCTCAGCATGCTGGCGATGCGGTTCAGCACACCCGGCCGGTCCTGTACCAAGGCTACTAATATATGTCTCCTGTCCAACTTAACTATCTCCATCACTGACATTGGGCTGCTACTTTTTGAGGCTTGCCGCCGGATTGGGCAGCTCGAGGAATTCGGCGATGGTCTTGCCCGGCGGGACGAAGGGGTAAACATTCTCCTCGGGCTCGACTATGAATTCGATGAGGAAGGGCCCTTTGTGCTCCATTGCCTTGTGGATGGCCGGCCTCACGTCTATCTTCTTGCTGACCTTGACGCCCTTGATGCCATAAGCCTCTGCGATCTTGACGAAGTCCGGGTTATAGAGCTGGGTACCGAAGTACCGCTTGTTGTAGAAAAGCTCCTGCCATTGCCTGACCATGCCCAGCCAGCCGTTGTTGAAAACGGCAATATTGATATCGAGATCCTCCTGCACCATGGTGGCCAGTTCCTGTACCGTCATCTGGAAGCCGCCGTCGCCGGCGATGCACCAGACCGTTTCCTGCGGGCATCCCACCTTGGCCCCGATGGCGCCGGGAAGCTCGAATCCCATGGTGCCCAGGCCGCCTGACGACACGAAGCTGTTGGGCCTGTCATAGTAAAAATACTGCGCTGCCCACATCTGCGCCTGCCCCACGCCAGTGACGATGATGGTATCGCCCTTGGTGGCCTCGTGAATCTGCCGGATGATGTACTGCGGCAATATATCCTCATGGTGGCGTATCTCCATTGCCGGGTGCAGCGACCGCCATTCATCTAGCTGCGACAGCCATGCGCCGTGCTCGCGCCTGTCAACCTGTTTATTGAGCACCTGCAGCACATTCTTAAGGTCACCTACGATGGGCACATCCACAGAGATGTTTTTGCCGATCTCGGCTGCGTCGATATCGATGTG
This sequence comes from uncultured Dehalococcoidales bacterium, assembly GCA_964554375.1. Lineage (GTDB taxonomy): Bacteria > Chloroflexota > Dehalococcoidia > GIF9 > UBA5629 > CAIMUM01. Next base: position 14,118 of record CAZKOL010000014.1, on the reverse strand, counting down.
CACCACGCGCGCAAGCGGAGCGAAGGTGCTGACGCCTCCCGTGGCGCGGTCGTCGAACCTCATGCCCACGGCGATCAGCAGGTCCGCGTTGTGGACAGCCTTGTTGGCGTAGCCCATGCCGTGCATGCCAAGCCATCCGTAGCTGAGGACGTGCGATTCGGGGAAGCAGCCGATGCCGAGAAAGGTCGTGACCACAGGTATCTGAGCATTTTCCGCCAGCTCCTTCAGCTCGGGGAAGGCCCTGGATATATTGATCCCGCGGCCTGCGATGATAACCGGGCGTTCCGCAGAATTGACCAGGTCGGCCGCCTTTTTCACCTGGGTGGGGTGTCCGAACAGCTTGGGCTTGAAGCCGGGCAGGTCTACCTTCTCGGGGTAGCTGAACTCTGTGATGCCCTGAAAGACGTCCCTGGGTATATCCAGCAGGACTGGTCCCGGCCTGCCCACCTGGGCCACGTATGCCGCCTCGCGTACGGCCTTCGCCAGGTCGTTGACGTCCAGCACGAGCTGGCTGTACTTGGTAATGGGCACGGTGATGCCCGTGATATCGATCTCCTGGAAAGCGTCCTTGCCGATGAAATGGGTAGGCACCTGGCCGGTGATGGCCAGCAGCGGGACCGAATCGAGGTAGGCGTTGGCTATGCCGGTGACCAGGTTGGTTGCGCCCGGGCCCGAGGTGGCAAGGCAGACGCCCAGCTTGCCGGTCACACGCGAGTAGGCATCGGCGGCGTGGGCTGCTCCCTGCTCATGCCTGACCAGTATATGGCGCAGCTGCGGGTACCTGGGTATGGTATCGTAGAGGGGAAGCAGCACACCACCGGGGTAGCCGAAGATGACCTCGACCCCCTCCTTGATCAGGCATTCACATAGTATCTCTGCGCCGGTCTTTATCATCTTTGCTGGTTACTCCTGATCCTTAAATACCGCTCCCTCGCTGGCAGGTCCGACATTCTCTATGTACCGCTTGAGGTACCCGCCCCTGATGGCGGTCTTAAACGGAGGTAAGTCTTTGAGACGCCGCTTGATCTCAGCAGCGCTAAGTGAGACATCCAGCTTCCGCGCAGGTATATCTATACTGATTATATCACCGTTTCGTACTGCCGCAATGGGACCGCGGTCGGCAGCTTCGGGAACTACGTGCCCGATGGCCGCGCCCCTGGTGCCGCCCGAGAAGCGCCCGTCCGTTATCAGCGCTACCTTGCTGTCCATCCCCATGCCACTCAACAGCGAAGTAGGCGTGAGCATCTCGCGCATGCCCGGCCCGCCGCGCGGACCCTCGTACCTGATAACGACCACGTCCCCCGCCCTGATTTTCTTGGCCATGATACCCCTGGTGGCGTCCTCCTCGTTTTCAAAGACCCGGGCCGGGCCCTTGTGCACCATCATCCTCGGGTCTACCGCTCCGCTTTTAACCACCGCTCCGCCGGGGGCCAGGTTGCCAAAGAGGATGGCCAGCCCGCCGGTTTTCGAATATGGCCTGGCGAAAGGTCGGATCACATCGTGGTTTCTCGCCCTGGCATTCCTGTAAATGCTGGAGAGCGGCTTGAGTGCAACTGTTTTGCACGCGCCGTCCAGCTGCCTGGCTATCTCGTGCATGACGGCCGGGATGCCGCCCGCCAGGTCGAGGTCTTCTATATGCGCATCGCTGGCCGGGCTGATCTTGCACAGGTGCGGCACCCTGGCGCTTATCTCATTTATCTGCGAGAGGGGGAACTTGATGCCCGCCTCGTGGGCGACGGCCATGAGGTGCAGCACCGAGTTGGTGCTGCCGCCCAGCGCCATATCCACGGAGAAGGCGTTGCCGATGGACGACCTGGTTATGATGTCGCGCGGGCGCAGGTTGCTTTTCAGGATCGGCATTATCTGTTGTCCTGCCTGCCTGGCCAGGTGCAGCCTGCGCGAATCGACTGCCGGGATGGTGCCGTTGCCGGGCAGCGCCATTCCCAGCGCCTCGGTCAGGCAGTTCATCGTATTGGCAGTGAACATGCCTGAGCAGCTCCCGCAGCCGGGGCAGGCCGCTATCTCGATCTCCTCGAGTTCGACCTCGCTTATCTCCCCCTGTGTTACGCTGCCCACAGCAGTGAATACGGAGATAAGGTCGACGGTGCGGCAGGATCCTCCCTTATGCAGTTTCCCGGCCAGCATTGGTCCGCCGCTGACAAAAATGGATGGCACGTTCAGCCTTACGGCGGCCATCAGCATGCCCGGGACCACCTTGTCGCAATTGGGGATGAATACCAGGGCGTCGAACTGGTGGGCCTCGGCCATGATCTCCACCGAGTCCGCGATCAGTTCGCGGCTGGGCAGGCTGAACTTCATGCCGGGGTGGTTCATGGCTATGCCGTCGCAGACACCTATGGTGTTGAATTCGAACGGTACGCCGCCGCCGCCGATGATGCCGGTCTTGACAGCGGCGGCGATGGTATTCAGATGCGTGTGTCCGGGCACTACTTCGTTGAAGCTGTTAACAACGCCTATGAAAGGCTTGTTGAAGTCGGCGCTGTGCACACCCACTGCCCTCAGCAGGGCCCTGTGGGGGGCCCTCTCGATTCCCTTCTTAACGCTATCGCTTTTCATATGACAGAATCCCCACTTCGATATTTCCCGGGTCGCCTGACGGGTTACGTACAGGTATGTTGGAGGTTCTAGTAAACTATCACAGGTAATTATTTATTGTCAAGCAAAATCAACTTTGCCGGCGTTAACGGCAACAACAATTAATAATAGTCTGCGTCGTATTGTAATCATGATCGTTATTAGATATCATTAGAATTAGGCGTCTGATCCGGAATAAGTAAAACGGAGGCAGCCATAGTGAGGCCAGGTCCCCCGGGTATTGGAGAAATGAGTAAGCAGGGGTTCGGATGGCTGAAAAGCCTGGCTCTGGTGCCGTTACCTCTGTTCATAGTATTAATCATTATCTTTGCGTGCATTGATACCAGCACAGTTATTGAGCCTCCCTATTTGCTATTATCCCTCAATATTTTATTCCTGACTATTATACCGTTCTCGATCGCCTATGTGGCATGGCGGAGTTATGCTGACAGCGGCCAGTGGAGGCTTTTCTTAATAGGGTGCGGTATGGTTGCCTTTGGCTTCGGTGCGCTGGTAGCTGGAGCTATCGTTAATGTGCCCGGCGGCACAAATCTCACCCCTTCCATACATAATACGGGTGCATTGATAGGAGCCATCTTGATTGGCATAGCCGCCATTTTCTCAATACAAGAACAGCACAGATACAGATTAACGCATCACCGTGCGCTTTACCTGGGATTCAGCTACCTGGCTGTGCTTATTTTCATGTCACTGTTTGCTATAGCCGCATATGAAGGCATGGTTCCCCTTTTCTTCGTTCAGGGCACAGGCCCTACCGTATTAAGGCAATTTGTACTCGGTACGGCAACGGTCTTGTTTGCGGCTTCATCTGTAATTTTTATAAGGATATATGTTAGAGCAGCTTCTGATTTTACTTTTTGGTTCAGTTTATCGATGACACTAATAACAGTTGGTCTGTGTGCGGTCTTCCTTCAAAAAAATATAGGCAGCCCCCTAAATTGGGTCGGCAGGGCAGCGCAATACCTGGGCTGTGTTTACCTGCTTATCGGGGTGATCGCCGCATACTGTGTATCGAATGTCAAACGGATACCGTTGGGAAACGAATTTGCCAGGTCATTCAATTACATCGAGGCCAATTATCAAACCCTGGTTGAAATGGCGCCCAATGCCGTAATATCGGTTGACGATAAAGGCTCGATTCTAACCTGGAATCCGGCTGCCGCCAAAATCTTCGGGTACTTAGCATCAGAGGCCATCGGCGCCAATGCAGTTGACTTCATATTCCCGGGTGAATCCGCATTATTAATAAATAGTGAACTGCAAAAGCTGGTTGGGGCAAAGAGCCAGGCAGCGGAGCCGGGCAATAAACTCGAGACCATAGCCAGGCGAAAACAGGGGGAAGATTTCCCTGTTGAAGTATCTATGGCGATGAAAAAAGTGTCCGGAGAATGGCTCGGGACTTTTATTATCAGGGATATCACCGAGAGTAAGCGCGCAGGGGATGCGCTGAGGGAGAGCGAATTTAAATTCAGAAGCATCATTGAGCATAGCGGCGATGTGTTTTACATGTTCGACGTGGATGCAAGGCCGCTCTATATAAGCCCGCACTGCATTGACGTGCTCGGTTACACGGTTGATGAATTTATTAATATCAAATGGACCGACCTCCTGACTGACCACCCCATGAGCAGGGACGGGATAGCCAATACAATGGCTGCTATCAAGACAGGGCAAAAACAGCCCGTGTATACAATGGAATTCGTCACAAAAGGCGGCTCAAGGGTCACTGCTGAAATCAATGAATCCCCGTTGAAAGACCCTGACGGCAAAGTAATAGGCCTGGTGGGTGTAATGAGGGATATCACCGAGCGCAAGCAGGCGGAAGATGCGATACTGCGCTCGAAGTTACTGCTGCAGAGTGTAATAGACTCCACGCCAGACTGGATATACGTCAAGGATTTCAAATACAGATATCTCCTGGTCAACAAGAGTTTTGCTGAATCTCAGAAAGTCGTGCCCCAGGACATGATAGGCAGGCCTGATACCGATTTCTTCCCTGAGGAGCTGTGCCTGGGCAACCTGGATAAGGGCATCGCCGGGTATCACCAGGATGACGAGCAGGCTTTTCAGGGGCAAATACTGCACAACCCCAGGAACTTTATTTCCTGGGCCGATGGCTCACTGCACATATACGACACTTATAAAATACCGCTTGCCGACCAGTCGGGGAAGATATACGCTGCCCTGGTTTACAGCCGCGATATGACCGAGCAGAGGAAGGCAGAGGATGAACGCGAGGCTTATTTTAGGACGATTCAAAAGACACTGCACGACGTCATAAATACTATGGCTAAAATCGTGGAGATACGGGACCCCTATACTTCAGGACACCAGGCGCGGGTGGCCGCCCTGGCGGGCGCCATCGCCAGGGAGATGAAGCTGGACGATACCCGGGTTGAGCATCTCGTGATGGCGGCCAGTATCCATGACGTCGGTAAAATGTATGTGCCGTCGGATATCCTCAGTAAGCCGGGAAAATTGTCGGATATCGAATGGGCAATGATCAAAACACACGCGCAGGGCAGCTATGACATACTTAAAGACCTTGAGTTCTCCCAACCCGTCGCACTCATGGCCTTACAACATCACGAGAGGCTGGATGGTTCAGGTTATCCCAATGGATTGAAAGGCGATCAGATGCTGTTGGAGTCGAAAATACTGGCTGTCGCTGACGTTGTTGAGGCTATGGGCTCACACCGTCCCTACCGACCTACACTCGGCCTGGATAAGGCATTGGAAGAGATATCAAGCAATAAAGGTGTATTATACGATCCCGATGTAGTGGATACCTGCCTGAAGCTGTTCAGGGAACAGGGCTTCAAGTTTGAGGGATAATTCACAGTAAAGGGATGTGGCCCCATTGTGAAGGCTGTATTTGAGGCCTACAACGAGGTGTCCGTTCCAATTCAATGAGCCCATTTCCTATGGCCAAATTGACTTCTATCCTATCTATTCGGTATTATATTACTACATGCGGATAAACGAATATAATCAGGTGATATATGAGGAAACTGACTAAAACATTCAAGGCGATGTCTGACGAGACCAGGCTGAGAATTTTAAACATACTGCTGGAACGTGAGTGCTGTGTCTGCGAGGTGATGCAGGTGCTGGATATAACGCAATCAAGAGCTTCTCGCCATCTCATTACCCTTTGTGACGCAGGATTTCTCAAGTTCAGGCGCCAGGGACTATGGGCCATGTATTCGATCGACCGGGAGGGCATGGATAAAAATCATATCGATCTGGTAGCAACAGTCAGGGAAGCTTTAACGAATAATCAAACCGCGCTATCGGATAAACGTAAATTGGCTAAAACTGTGAAGATAGGACTTTCCGGGTGCTCTATCGCTGGAGTAAATGGTGGTTGTGAAAATTAACGAAACCGCCTGCCGGTGTAATTCCGCCATTCCCGTGAGCCCGGACAAAGAAAAGGGTAATTGCAAATGGAAACTGATCCTGCTGCTATCCGCCAGTCTGGCCATCTGGGTACTGCTGTACTTCCTGGTGGAATCCGCTGCTAATTTCTTAACCTATTCAGTATTCCAACTCCCAACTGACAGTCATCTCGGCAGCAGTGTCGCCTTTTTCCTCTATGAGGCGCCCAAGGTTATTCTGCTGTTGACCGTTATCGTATTCGGGGTCGGCATCATACGTTCGTTCTTCACACCGGAACGCACGCGGCAGATGCTTGCGGGCAAGCGGGAATATGTGGGCAACGTGATGGCGGGAGGGCTCGGCATCGTCACTCCTTTTTGCTCCTGTTCTGCCGTGCCACTTTTCATAGGTTTCGTGGAGACCGGGGTCCCGCTGGGGGTCACGTTCACCTTTCTTATCGCCGCCCCCATGATTAACGAGGTTGCCGTCGTCCTGCTCTTCGGCATGTTCGGCTGGAAGATAGCGCTGCTCTACGTGGTCACGGGACTGTTCATCGCCATAACCGCAGGCTGGGTAATCGGCAGGCTGAAGCTGGAAAGATATATCGAAAGCTGGGTCTTCGACATTAAAATAGCCGACTCCCCGGTATCCGAGCAGCGCATTACATTTGAAGCCCGTTTACAATACGGCCTTAGCGCCGTACGTGAAATCGTCGGAAAGGTCTGGCCTTACGTGCTGGCGGGAATTGCCGTGGGCGCCGTCATTCACGGGTATGTACCGGAAGGGCTGATGGCATCATTTATGGGGAAAGATGCCTGGTGGGCTGTTCCTGCGGCTGTACTGCTCGGCGTCCCGATGTACTCCAACGCTGCAGGCATTATTCCGATAGTACAGGCGCTTATGGAGAAAGGGGCAGCGCTGGGCACATCCCTGGCATTCATGATGGCTGTTATAGGGCTGTCATTGCCCGAGATTATAATCCTGCGCAAGGTGCTGAAATGGCAGCTCATCGGAATCTTTATCGGCGTCATTGCAGTTGGCATCATCGTGATAGGTTACCTGTTCAACGCGGCGCTATGATTCGCTCATAATCAGAAGTCTTCTGACAGTTCAACGGCTAAAGAAAGTGGGCGGATCGTTCAATAATATGGAGGTTAATAGAATGGATATAAAAATACTGGGTCCCGGCTGTGCCAAATGCCAGAGCCTGGAAAAAACGGTTAAGGAAGTTGTTGCCGCCCTTAAACTCGATATCAAGATCGAGGAGATAAAAGACATGAAGGAGATCATGCAGTACTCCATCCTGATGACGCCCGGCCTGGTGATCAACGGGAAAGTTGTCATGAGCGGGAAGGTCCCGTCCAGGGCTGAAGTCGAGCGCTACATAAAGAATGCGCTCGACTCAGAAGGCTGATCGATAAGAAAGGAGTACATTCTGCAATGGCATACTCTATTAAGGGCTTAACCTTGTCACTATCGCTCGCAGGGATTATCCTGCTGGCCGGATGTTTAAGTTCGCCCTCAAATCCCAATCCACAGCCCGTTACAACACCGCTCCAGGCGGCTGCCAAGCCTGATGCCCCAGCGCCTTCCCCGACTCCGTCCGGGCAAAATCCGGCATCGGGTCCCGGAACTTCAGATAACGTTACTCCCGTGGCCGAGCAACCACAATCCCCCATGCCTAACCGGGTTGACGTTATTTATTTTCACGTTAACCAACGCTGCCCGACCTGTCTCTGTTTTGAACAGCAGGTTAACCATATTATCGAGGCTGATTTTAGCGATGAAATCAGCAGCGGCAGGTTAACATACCGGGTTTTGAATGCACAGCAGGAGCAGAATGCTGACATCGCTCGAAAGTACGGCGCCGTGGGCTCACAATTGTTCATTAACACGGTTGTAAACGGCGAAGACCATATAGAAGATATCCAGGATATCTGGAATTGGAACTGCAGGTACAATGCTCCGAGCTTTGACCGTAAAGTAAGAAGCGTAATCGAAGACAGCCTGAAAGGGCTCCAGTAAATGGATTTATCATCTTTATCAGCAAGTACCGGCATACCTGCCCTGTCGGCCTTTTTTCTCGGTTTGATGGCCACAGTCGGGCCGTGTACCATGGCTACCAACATCGCAGCTCTGGCCTACGTGAGCCGGAATCTGACCGACCGCAAATACGCCGTAGCTACGGCATCCCTGTATACGCTGGGGAGGATGCTGACGTATACTACGCTGGGCGCCCTGATAATCTACCTTGGCTTGAGTATACCTGGCGTATCCCTGTTTCTGCAGGGTATCGGCGAAAAAGTTCTCGGGCCTTTTCTGATCGTGATAGGACTATTGATGCTGTTCATCGACAGGATCTCTTTCGGCAGAGCCGGGAACCGACTCTCAGATATCGGCGGGAAGGTTGCCAACTGGGGTATGATCGGGGGACTTCCCCTGGGTGCGCTCTTCGCCCTGGCCTTTTGCCCCTACAGCGCCGTGCTGTTTTTTGCTGTTTTACTTCCGCTGGCGCTAAAATCCGCCGGTGGGGTTACGTTACCGGCCTTTTTTGCCCTGGGCACAGGCCTGCCGGTTCTTCTTTTCGGCATGTTGCTCTCGTTCGGCGTGGCCGGCATCTCGAAGTGGGTCGATGCCATATCCCGCGGCGAAAAGATAATGCGCGTAGCTGTCGCTATTATATTCATAGGCATCGGTATTTATTATTCGCTGCCCTGGCTGGGTACTTTATTAGCAGTCAATTAAATTTCATGAGGCGCAAATTATGAAACAATGCAATTTTGCAGGTTGGTTAATTGCCATATTAATTGTAATTACGCTTAACCTTCAATCGGCCTGCTCTCCGCCGCCAGCGGAGGTCGGGCAGCCCAACCGGGCGCCTGTAATTGAAAGTGTAAATTATGCGCATGATGCCTTTGGCAATACTGATGTACAGATTGACTGCGCTGCGAAAGATGCCGATAGCGATAACCTTACCTACCAGTGGACGGCGGAGGCCGGACAAATATCAGGCAGTGGACCCGATGTGCTGTGGCTGCCACCCGGTAAGATGGGGACTTATCCCATCACGCTGGTAGTTACCGACGGTGAAGGAGGTGTGGCGACGGAGAATATCAGTATCAGGGTGCTCACCAATGCTGACGGGACTGCCACCCCCACCGTGGAGGTTGGATTAAAGTTGGGAGATACGGAACCGGTCATAGTGGATAAGCAGCGTGTCCGCATCTGGATGACAACCGATATCATCTGCATGGTAGCGGGCGCCGGCGACTGCGACGACCTGACGTATACGTGGTCCGCCACAGGGGGCAGGATGCAGGGCAAAGGTCTGGAAGAAGGCAGGGCGGATAGGATCAGGTGGACCGCTCCCGGCGTAAGAAGCGACGCCACGGTCAGCGTTACAGTGAAAGACAGCCGGGGCAGAAAGGCCGAAGGCCAGGTTAATATCAACGTCTTTTGCTGCGGGAACTGATCAAGATATCTTTTTCAGGAATGGCGCCTCTGCGCAGTATGGCCGGTTTTTTCTCTGTAACATCCACTATAGTTGACTCCACGCCTCCTGAGCACGCGCCGCCGTCAAGAATGAAATCTACCGCAATGCCCAATTGCTCCCTCACCTCTGCAGCAGTCAGCGCGGCAGCCAGGTTATGCAGGTTGGCGCTGGTGCCCACAATGGGGCAACCCACTTCCTTGATCAGCCTCAGCGTAATTGCATGGCCCGGCATGCGCAGCGCAATCTTTCTGCTGCCGGCCAGCGCTATGCTGGTGAAAGACGGAGATGCTGTAAAGACTATGGTAAGCGCACCCGGCCAGAATTCGGCCATCAATTTTGTGGCCGGCTGCGGAATTTCTGCGGTCAACTCCTTTAAATGCGAAATATCGGCTATGAGGATGGGCAGCGGCAAATTGAGCGGACGGCGCTTGACTGCGAAAACCTTTGACACGGCCTTATCGTTGTATATGTCTGCGCCCAGGCCGTAGACCGTATCGGTGGGATAGGCCGCAATGCCTCCCGCCCGTATTACATCTGCGCACTTTTTAACCTGTTCCAGGATGTCCGCCGGGATATTATCGGTATGATGCATTTTCAGGTCCCCTGTTACAGCGAAATTGTACCCTAAATCACCCTGCCGCTTAAATATCGGGCAGGATACACAGCGTAGCTGGCCTGTGATATACTTTGTCAAATGAGCGGGGGAAAAGATAAGGCGGCCAGCCACCGAATATCCACCAGCGATGATATCGAGGTCTCCACTTACCTTGAGATCGCCAAGGAGATGCAGGGCGTGCAGGCTGCGCTCAAACCCGGCGAGATGCCGCACGGCGCACGCGAGGCCGTGGCCATCATCGACTTCGGCTCGCAGTACAGCCATCTCATCGCGCGGCGCGTCAGGGAATGCAACGTTTACTGCGAGCTCTTCCCCTATGACACTCCCCTGGAAAAGATCATGGCCATCCACCCGCGGGGCTTCATCCTCTCGGGCGGTCCGGCCAGCGTGTATGAAAAGAACGCTCCGCTCACGCCTGTAGGCATATACGAGAGCCACCTGCCGGTGCTGGGCATCTGCTACGGCATGCAGCTCATCACCCACCAGCTCGGGGGTACGGTCGCGCCCGGCGCCAGGCACGAGTACGGGCAGGCCGTGCTGCACCTGAGCGACGATAAATCACCGCTTTTTCTGGACATGGAGGAAGCTCTGACGGTCTGGATGAGCCATGGCGACGAGATCATGGAGATGCCCCCCGGATTCAGGTCCGGCGCCTATACGGAGAACTCGCCCAACGCCGTGATAAGCGACGGCGCAAAGGTATTCGGCCTGCAGTTCCACCCGGAGGTAGCGCACACACCGCAGGGCAAGCAGATCATCAGGAATTTCCTCTACAACGTCTGTGGCTGCCGTGGCGCCTGGACGCCCGGCAATTTCATACAGGAGAGCATCGCGGCCATCAGGGAGCAGGTAGGAGCAGGAAGGGTCATCTGCGCCCTGTCAGGGGGCGTGGATTCGGCTGTGGCGGCCAAGCTGGTGCATGCTGCCATCGGCGACCAGCTCACCTGCATTTTCGTCAACAACGGTCTGCTGCGGCGCGAGGAGCCGGAGAGGGCGCTGGAGACTTTCCGCAAGAACCTCAAGATGAATGTGGTTTATGTCGACGCCATCGACCTTTTCCTGGACCAGTTGAAAGGGGTCATCGACCCGGAGCAGAAGAGGAAGAACATCGGCAGGGAGTTTATCAAAGTATTTGAAAGCGAGGCCAAAAAGCTGGGCAAGATCGATTTTCTGACGCAGGGGACGCTCTATCCCGACGTTATCGAGAGCGCGACACCCGAGACCAAGGCGGCGGCCAAGATCAAGACCCATCACAACGTAGGCGGGCTGCCCTCCAAGATGGCGCTCACATTGATCGAGCCCCTCAGGTACCTGTTTAAGGACGAGGTGCGCAACGTTGGAATTGAGCTGGGCCTGCCGGAGGACATGGTCTGGCGGCAGCCCTTTCCCGGGCCCGGCCTTGCCATCCGCATCATAGGTGAGGTAACCCGCGAGCGGCTGGATATACTGCGCGGGGCCGACTGGATCGTGATGAACGAGATCAAGAAGGCCAAGCTGTACCGCCAGATGTGGCAGACCTTCGCCATTCTTACCGACCTGCGCAGCGTGGGCGTGATGGGCGACTTCCGCACCTACGGCTACCTGGTGGCGGTGAGGGCTGTGACCAGCCAGGATGCCATGACGGCCGACTGGGCCAGGCTGCCCTACAATTTACTGGCCACCATATCCAACCGTATCGTCAACGAGGTTCCCGGCGTGAACCGCGTGGTCTACGATATCACCAGCAAGCCGCCCTCCACTATCGAGTGGGAGTAGGCGGATCATTTATACACTATTATGAAGATTGCTGCCATCGGCGATCCCCACGGCAACCTGGAGAAGATACGCAGCATGCGGCTGGAGAAGGTTGACCTTGTCCTGCTGACGGGGGACCTGGGACAGACGGACAACCTGCGCAAGCTGGCCTTCAAGTTCCTCGATATCAAGCAGCCGGGTATGCAGGAGAGAAGCTCTTACGCTGCAGGGTTCAAAGATGCCTTCATCCAATCACACCGGACGGCACTCAAGCTGGCAGGCTATATAGCCGGATTCTGCCCGGTCTACATCGTGCGCGGGAACGCCGATATATCGAACTACGATACCAGGAAATTTGCGTGCGCGTTCGGGATCGAGTTGCCATACCTGTACAATGACCTGCTCAAGATAAACGGGTTGCGCCTCATCGATAACCGCCTGGCCGTTTTCCGTGGACTGAGGATAGGAGGGGTCAAGTATTTCACGGATATAAGCTGGGCCCGGGAATTCGAGTTGGACGGCATCCCCGTGATAAAGGAGAGGGCGCTCAGGGATACGCAGGCCGTCAATAGAGTATTGAGTAGATTTGGGAAGCTCGATATCCTGGTTACACACGTGCCCCCCTATGGGGTGCTTGACAGGGTGGATTCGGTGACTGTTCCGCCGTCCTGGGTGGGCAGGCATGCCGGCAGCGGGACGATACTGGAATATATACAGAGCAAGCAACCGGAGTATGTTTTTTGCGGGCATATACACGAGGCTGAGGGATATGAGAGAGTGGGGAGGACGCAGGTTTACAACCTGGGGGCCGGGGGTTACAAGATCATTGAGATGGCGCCTGCCGGCGCAATTTGACAAAAGATTCATATCTAAATATACTAATACGGCATGCGGACAATTAACGACAGTTGATTTAAGCGGATTTTTGGTGTATACTCTGACAGCTTGGTGAGTACGCCAGGCTGTTTTGTTCTTTAACAATAGAATAGTGTATTGATGAATGGTGTCTAGTGTTCTAGTTGCAAATTTTTAGCAGGATACAGGCCGAAAGGTCTTGTGTTCATGCTGTTGTAGGTCAAAGATAATAAGGGCACAGGGTGGATGCCTTGGCGTTAACAGCCGATGACGGGCGCGGCTCGACTGCGAAAAGCCCCGGTGAGATGTCCAGCTATCTTAAGCCGGGGATTCCCTAATGGGGCAACCCATCTGGCCAAAAGCCAGATACTCTATATGAGTGGATACCAGGGGAACTGAAACATCTTAGTACCCTGAGGAAAAGAAATCGAATGAGATTCCCGGAGTAGTGGCGAACGAAAGGGGAAGAGCCTAAACCCTGCCGACTTAGTGGACTTGAGTCCTATGTCGACTGGGTGTTGCAAGGTGCAGCGGATAGTGCTCAAGAGCTATCGCAGAGTAAAAAACTTTTTACTTAGTCAAAGGTCCCTGGAAAGGGCCACCATAGAAGGTGATAGTCCCGTAGATTAAAAGTAAAAAGCTCTGGTTGCATTCTTAAGTACCACGGGACACGAGAAATCCTGTGGGAATCTGGGGTGACCACGCTCCAAGGCTAAATACTGTTAACGACCGATAGTGAACCAGTACCGTGAGGGAAAGGTGAAAAGTACCCCGTTGAGGGGAGTGAAATAGAACCTGAAACCTTGTGCCTACAAGCAGTCAAAGCCTGGATTTATCCGGGTGATGGCGTGCCTATTGAAGAATGAGCCTGCGAGTTACTCTACGTGGCCTGGTTAAGTGATTTCCATCATGGAGCCGAAGCGAAAGCGAGTCTGAATAGGGCGAATTTTGGTCGCGTGGAGTAGACACGAAACCGTGTGAGCTACCCATGGCCAGTGTGAAACCCAACTAATCTTGGGTGGAGGTACGAACCCGTAAGCGTGGCAAAGCTTTGGGATGAGCTGTGGGTAGGGGTGAAATGCCAAACGAACTCGGAGATAGCTTGTTCTCCCCGAAATGCATTTAGGTGCAGCCTCAGGTTATTAACTTGCGGAGGTAGAGCTCTGAATGAGCTAGGGGCCGTGAGGTTACCAAACTCAATCAAACTTCAAATGCCGTAAGTCGAATCCTGGGAGTGAGACCGCGCGGGATAAGCCGCGTGGTCGAGAGGGAAACAGCCCAGATCATCAGCTAAGGTCCCTAAGAGCGAGCTAAGTGGTAAAGGAAGTGATGTCGCTAAAACAGCCAGGAGGTTGGCTCAGAAGCAGCCATCCTTTAAAGAGTGCGTAACAGCTCACTGGTCGAGTGATGTCGCGCCTATAATTTA
>CAZKOL010000013.1:0-44455 GCA_964554375.1 uncultured Dehalococcoidales bacterium | reverse complement strand
CGGCCTGGCCGCCTTCCTGCTCTTCCAGGCTTACCTCGACAGGGTGTCCTTCCTCCGGTTCGGCGAGACCGGTTCTTTCAACATCGTAAACATCGCTAACATCGAGGTTTTCGTCGGCGGTCTCATCGCAGCCATGCTCGTCTACCTCTTCAGCGCATGGGCCATTAAATCGGTCGGCAAGACTGCCAGCAAAATCATAGACGCGGTGCGAACCCAGTTCCGCGAGCATCCCGGCATCATGGCCGGAACCGAGAAGCCCAACTACGGTGAGATCGTTGATATCACCGCTAAGGCCGGCCTCAAAGAGATGATCGCGCCTGCCCTCCTGGTCGTGCTTGCGCCGGTGGTTGTGGGACTGCTGTTCAAGTACCTCCCCGCTATACCGCTGGCTGACGGCAAGTTCTACACGTGGGACGCCGCTCAGGTTGTGGCAGCACTCCTCATGATCGGCACGATCGCAGGCATCATGCTCGCCTCATTTATGAACAACGGCGGCGGCGCCTGGGACAATGCCAAGAAAATGATCGAAGACGACCAGCTCAAGGATGACAAGGGAAATATCCTGGGCAAAGGCTCGGATGCCCACAAGGCAGCCGTAGTCGGCGACACAGTCGGTGATCCTTTCAAGGACACTGCCGGCCCGTCACTTCACGTGCTGGTAAAGCTGCTCGCCACTATCACGCTGGTCCTCTGCCCGCTCTTCGTCTAACCCACATCAACCAGCTTTTGCAAAAGGGGCAATCACCTGATAAAGGGATTGCCCCTTTTTTCACGCCCGATGGTAGTCGCAGGCCCGTGACCCGGGTACACGACGGTCTGATCGGGCAGGGTATACAGTTTGGTCTGTATGCTGTGCTCGAGCTGCTCGTAGCTGCAGCCGGGGAAATCGGTCCTGCCGATGCCGGAGTTGAAAAGCGTATCTCCGCTGAAAAGTATGCCGTGTCCGTAAAGGCTGATCTCGTCGGGGCTATGGCCGGGCGTATAAAGCACTTCAAAGTGCAGGCCGTCGATGTCGATTTTGTCCCCGTCATGCAAAAACAGGTCGGGCTCAGGTATTTTGGCCGACCCTCCGGACATGGCCGCCACCAGCTTGATGAACGCGCCGGGCGACGATTTATCTGCGCCTGCCCCGACGGCGAACCGGGCGCCGGTGGCATCTTTGATGGCCTTGACAGCCCCTGTGTGGTCGAAGTGACTGTGCGTTATCACGATCAGCGATAATAATAGTCTATCTGCATCGATGGCCTTCATTATAGCCCGGGAATCCGCGCCGGGATCGATTACCATGGCCTTCCTGGTGGTATCCGATCCTACGATATAGCAATTGGTGGCTATAAACCCCACGGTCAGAGCTTTTAATATCATCTCAGGTTGACCTGATCTCTTCGCGCATAAACTTGATGTAGGCCACGGCGAAACAAATGGCCGACAGCGCGACCAGCCCCACCAGCTGGGGCCAGACCAGCATCAGGCTCTGGCTGAGGGGCAATGGCGATGGCATCAGCCCTGAATATATACCTATCATCATCATGGTGGGACTGGTGCTGCCCATAATGGGGACAAGTATGGCCTGGATACTCTCGGCATAAAGGGTCCCGGGAGAGATACGGTTAAGCATACGGTAGAGGTTGTCGTAATCCGCCACCTGAACAACCGTGGAATCCTGATTTATGGGGAAAACAGCCCCTGCTATGAGGTTGGCGATTATCCCCATGAAAAGGAAGAGGAAGATCCAAACCGAGATAGAGGCCAGCGCCGAAGTGGAGGTTTTCCTGAACAGCACAGAGAAAAGCACAGCCAGGGACATCCAGAAAGCCCCGTAAAGTATGCTCACGATTACAAAAATAAACAGACGCAGTATTTCCTCCGCCTCCGGCGGCACGCCAATCAGGCGCAGACCCAAACCTGCTATGATGACTACCACGCTCACGATGAGAATGGTGATCATGGTCAGGCCGGCCAAAAACTTGCCATTGATCAGACTGTCCCTATAGATGGGCTGGGCCAGGAGTCGGCTGAGGTTGCCGCTTGTCCTCTCGCTGTTTACCGCGTCAAAGCCCAGGGCTATGCCGATGACAGGAATAAAAATAGACATGAACAACGGGAAAGAGAAGGGCATGTTGCTCCCGGAAACGACGAACAGGTTGAGGAAGATGTTACTGGTCGAATCGCCGACCGCCGTCCGGATATTCTGGGCGGCTATATAGATGGTCGCTATGCCGGCCATATATACCAGCACGAACAGGATGATAAACCTCTTGCTGTTGAAGCTATCAGCCAGCTCCTTTCTGAAAATCTCTAACAGGCCGTTCATATTCCGGTACCGGAGCCTTCAAAATATTTCATATATATATCTTCCAGTTCGAACTCTTCGACCTTCATCTGCACCTTGAGCCCGCTTGCCTCAAACACCACTCGCTCGATCTCCCCGCTGATGTCCTCGTCCGCCGAAACGATTGTGCTGTCTGCGATACTGTCAATACTGAAAACACCTGGAATCCTGCTGATGTCGGAGCGAACCCTGTCGGTGAGTTGAGCTATGGGCAGGACGATATTATAGTTGCCCTTCCTCAGGGCATCCCTGCCCAGTTTATCGACGGATCCGGAGGCAATCATTTGTCCCCTGGAGAAGATGCCAACGCCCGTGCATACCTTCTGCAAATGATGCAACTGGTGGGAGGAGATTATGACCGTGACCTTCTGACTGGCCATTGTCCGCACAAGGTTGAGAATCTGATCTGTGCCCTCCGGGTCTATCCCCGAGGTCGGTTCATCGAAAATGGCTACCCTGGGCTGTTTGATCATTACATCGGCAATGCCGAGGCGTTGCTTCATGCCATGCGAGTACTTCCCTACCAGCTGGTCGGCTCTGTCCCTGAGGCCGACTGTGTCAATCAACTCATTGATCCTGGCGGTCAGGCGGCTGCCGGCAAGGCCGTTAAGGCGGCCCGTGTATTCAAGATTTTCCCGGGCCGTCATATCGTCGTAAAAACCGATCTTTTCCGGCATGTAACCCACCACGCTCTTGACTCTGATCGGCTCGCGTACCGGATCGTAACCCATAATACGCACCGATCCCGAAGTGGGCTCGCAGAAGCCCATTAGCATAAGTATGGTGGTGGTCTTGCCCGCCCCGTTGGGTCCCAGCAGGCCGAAAACCTCACCCTCCTCTATGCGAAGGTTGAGGCCTTTAACGGCCGTAAATTTACCGTAGGCCTTGGTTAAATCGCGTGTCTCGATTACCAGGTTGTCGCTCATGATTGCCTGTTAGCGGCGTCCGAAGCGGATGAATATGATTGCCAGCGCCACCACCACCAGTACGACTATGCCCACACCGACCCATCCCCAGATGGTGGGTGTGAGCACCGTGGTGCGGATCTGAAGGCTGGCAAAGGCGTTTTTCGATTCAGGCTCGGCCTGTATGGTGATTATGTAATCGCCGGCTATGGTTTTTTCAGCCGGCTTAACAGTAACCTGCACCTCTTTGGTATCCCGCGTTTTGAGTATATCGATCTTCTCAGGATTGCAGGTAACAGTCCAGCCGCCGGGCCTGCTCTGGGCCGGGCAACTGACCCCAATCTTCTCGAGATCAGCCGAACCGGTGTTGGCCACGACTACAGTAAAATTGCTCTCCTGACCCGCGGTTGCCTCTGTATTGAGACGGCCGTCCGGGGTTGTCAGATTAAAGTTATAATTGGCGGCGACGATGGCCTTAATCTCAATGTCGGCCTTGAGATCGCCGGAAGCAACCTCGAATATGACGGGGTATTCGCCCGGAGCAAGCACCTTCCAGGCATAGGGCCTCACCGTCAGCTTCACAGTCTCCGGGTAGCCCTTGCTGCCGTCCAGGCGGATGGCTGCTATTTCCTGCCCCTCACCGTAACCTGGGGTGATCATGTAGCCGAAACCATCGGGGACCACCGCTGTCAGATTAAAGACCTTGGATTCCTTGCCCCCCGTATAGCTGATATTGATGCTGTATGAGTAATTCAAACCTGTGTTGCTGCTCAGCACCGGGTACTGACATGATAGTTCCAGCTTTTCCACGCTCTGACCCTCGGCTGCTGACAAGGGCAGCGCGGTGGTGTACCCGGCCCCAGTCGCTGCAGCCATGACGGGATTACCGCTGACAAATACCGCTGATATCATCGCCAGGGTAAAAAGCGCTACTATTATCATGCGTATGACTTTTGCAAGCATAATTAAACCTCCATCATCATAAAAGCACTATGTTTGAAACCGGATCATGGCCGCGGATTGTGAACCATAGGACGAGGATATAATTTAGCCCAATGTCATATCTACTGTCAAATATTCAGACTTGCCCCTTCAGAGTGAGGAAACCTTGATTTATCGGCCCTGTACAAATATACTAGAAGCACAACAGAGAGGAGTGAGTCGAATACGGAGGTGCAACCGTGGCAGAAGTAGAGATCGGCCTGATCGTGGATTTCTTCGCCCGGCCGGTGGTGGCGGCAATTGAGCTGACCGGTGAACTCAAGGTCGGTGATAAAATTCACATCAAGGGCCATACCACCGACCAGGAGGTGCTGGTGAGTTCCATGCAAATAAACAACCAGAGCGTCCCCGCCGCTAAAGCAGGCGATGCCATTGGGATCAAAGTATCAGACAAGGTGCGGCACGGCGACAAAGTCTACAGGATAGAGGATTAACACCTAAGAGCCGAAGCTCTTGATCAGGTTTGCCATTTCAATCGCGCTGTTGGCGGCGGCGAAGCCCCTGTTGCCTTCCTTGGCGCCGGCCCTGTCTATGGCCTGCTCCATGTTGTCCGCGGTGATAATGCCCTGAATGACCGGGATGCCGGTGTCGAGGCTCAGCCGTGAAATACCGCGGTTAACTTCCGCAGCCACGTATTCAAAATGGGGTGTACCTCCCCTGATCACGCATCCAAGACAGATAATGGCATTATATTTCCCCATCTCGCTCATCTTCTTGGCTGCCAGGGGTATCTCCATGCTGCCTGGCGCCCAGGCGATGTCCACATCCTGCTCATTAACACCGTGTCTGAACAGCGAGTCCCGCGCACCCTCCAACAGCCTGCCCGTTATTATCTCATTGAAGCGTGAGATCACAATACCAAATTTGAGACCCTTGCCTGACAGCATACCCTGGTAGTTCTTAGACATCTGAGACCTCCTCGGTTATTTCCAGCCTGCTAATCATCGATGGCTAGCAGGTGCTCCAGTTTCTCCTGCTTGGTTTTCAGGTAATTCTTGTTGTACTCGGTGGGCGTAGATATCAGGCGGATGCTTTCCACGACCTTAAGCCCGTAGCTTTCCAGCCCGATTATCTTCTTAGGGTTGTTGGTCAGCAGGCGTATATCGTGCAGCCCCAGGTCGGCCAGTATCTGGGCGCCGATGCCGTAGTCCCTCAAGTCGGCTTCAAAGCCCAGGGCGAGATTTGCCTCCACGGTATCCAGCCCCATGTCCTGCAGTTCGTAGGCCCTCAACTTATTATGCAATCCTATGCCACGGCCCTCCTGCCTCATATACAGGAAAACGCCCCTGCCTTCCTTGGCAATCATGCTCATGGCCATCTGTACTTGCTCGCCGCAATCGCATCGCAGGCTGCCGAAGACGTCTCCCGTCACGCACTCGCTGTGAACGCGGACGAGAACGGGTTTGCCGTCTGCTACCTCCCCCAGTACCAGCGACACGTGTTCGTCGGTATCGACGGAGCTCTTATATGCCATGATAGTGAAATCACCGTACTTGGTAGGGAATTTGGCTTCGGCCACTTTCTGGACGAGTCTCTCGTACTTCCTCCTGTAGGTTATCAGGTCCGCGATGCTGACGATCTTAATGTCATATTTCTCAGCAAGTATTTCCAGTTGCGGCAGCCTGGCCATGGAGCCGTCCTCATTGAGGATCTCGCAGATAACCCCCGCCGGGTAAAGCCCGGCCAGCTTGGCCAGGTCAACGACAGCCTCAGTGTGCCCCGCACGCACCAGCACACCACCCTCCTTGGCCCTGAGTGGGAATATGTGGCCCGGACGGGCAATATCCTCCGCCCGCGTCCTGGGATCAAGTACCGCCTTCACAGTTGCAGACCTGTCGAACGCCGAGATGCCGCTGGTGGTCTTGTTTTTCGCCTCTATCGATACGGTGAATGCCGTGGTGTATTTAGACGTGTTCTCCTGTACCATGGGCGGGATCTGCAGCTCATCCAGCCGCTTGCCTATAATGGGCATACAAACCAGCCCGCGGGCATGAGTGACCATGAAATTGATCAACTGTGGAGTGACTTTCTCCGCCGCAATGGCCAGGTCGCCCTCATTTTCGCGGTTTTCATCATCGACAATAATGATGAAATTGCCGGCGGCGACGTCTTGTATAATATCGGATATCGGTGATAGTGCCATTAAGTTTACCTCGCTTTCAGATAATCATACTGGTCCAACAAGCTGATTATACCCTCTTGCTTGCCGGGTTGGTAAAATTTCTCGATATACTTGGCCATTATGTCAACTTCCAGGTTGACCTTCTGTCCGTGCTTCAATGTCCCCAGGTTGGTCTTCTGCCTTGAGTAAGATACAAGGGACACGGAGAACTGTGACTTATCGCATTCCGTAACAGTCAGGCTGACGCCATTTACGGCGATAAAGCATTTCTTCACCATGTATTTTAGTACATCTTCAGGCGCTTTGACACTCAGTATAATGGCTTCACCTTCAGGAACCAGCGACGCCACCTTGCCCACGGCATCCACATGACCCTGCACGAAATGCCCGCCGAATCGGCCCTGCGCAGACAGGGCGCGTTCCAGGTTGACCCTGTCCCCCACATGCAAATCACCTATATTGGTCAGCCTCCTGGTCTCGGGCATTATCTCCACCGTGAAAGCTGACTTGGCGATATCTATCACTGTGAGGCACGCGCCATTGACCGAGATGCTGTCTCCCAGGGCCGTGCCAGCCAGCACGTCCTTAGCCTGAACGGCCAGGCTTTTGGCGCTGAGTTGCTGCACCGAACCGATCTCTTCGATGATCCCTGTAAACATATTCTATCTTCAGGTATACCCGCTGATTAAGAACTCGTTGTCGAATCTCTCTATCTTGATATCTTTTAACTGCAGCGCGTCCGCCACCTTATCCACGCCCCTGCCGCTAGCTGCGGTTTTGGCCTCCTCCCCACCTATTATAATGGGCGCGACGAAAGCCAGCACCTTGTCGACCAGGTGGTGGTCAAACACATAACCCAGCAGCTTGCTGCCGCCCTCGATCATGACTGTGGTAATCTGCCTCTGTCCAAGCGTATTAAGTAGCTCGGCGATATCGATCAGTCCGTTCTCCGACCTGAGTACGATATATTCAGTGCCCTCTCGCTTCGTTTTAAGTATTTCCCTGCTGAACTGCTTTTCCGCCACCACCACCAGCGTTTTTCCCGGCTCTGAAAATACCCTGGCCGTGGCCGGAACGCGCCCCTTTCCGTCCACTATCACCCTGAGCGGCTGCAGCCTGGCGCGTCCGCACCTGCCGCTGTATCCGCGCGCGGTCAACTGGGGGTCGTCGGCAATTATGGTTCCGGCGCCCACCATGATAGCATCGACGCTGTGCCTTTGCCCGTGCGCATAGTTACGCGCCTCCTCACCGGTTATCCACCTGGAATCGCCCGTCCGGGTCGCTATCTTGCCGTCGATGCTCATGGCAAACTTGGCGATAACAAAGGGGACGCCCGTTTTTATATACTTGAAATAACCTTCGTTTATCTCCCTGGCTTTCTGCTCGTATTCCCCGATATTGGTCTTGATGCCGGCAGCCCTCAGACATTCTATGCCTTTTCCCGAAACCAAGGGATTGGGATCGGCCACGGCGATGTTGACCACTGCGATGCCTGCATTGATGATGGACTCGGTGCAGGGCGGGGTCCTGCCATGGTGGCAGCACGGCTCGAGAGTCACATACATCGTAGCTCCCCGGGCCATTTCACCCGCCTGGTTGAGCGCCATGATCTCGGCATGTTCCATCCCCGGCTGCTGGGTGTGTCCCAAACCAACGACCAGCCCATCCCTTTCGATCACAGCTCCCACAGCCGGGTTCGGGCTGGTGTAACCCAGCGCCAACTCGGCCAGGGAAAGGGCATATGCCATAAAATCCAGGGGCCGGCTCAACATATCCGTGATAACATCCTGTAATTTGAACCGCTATAAGTAATCAGCGGAAGGCATGCCTGTCATTGAATGGCTGTCGTCCGTTACAGGTTCAAATACGGGTCAATTTTAACATCCCCCCGTTCCCTAAGCAAAAATAACTGGCTTCTTTACCTGACAGGTAAAGAAGCCAGTTTGTCTCTATTTAGTTTATTTCGTAGACCATTGCTACGGTCACCTGGAATTCCATCTCTCCAGCGCTGATGGGCGTAGGGGACGGGGCAGCTTCCAACGCTGCATATTTCATGGAGTAATTCCCGACCATGGGCGGCGTGTAGCTGGTATCCTCGGACATATACAGCACCTTACCCAGCCTGGTCCCGGATGCCTGTGCAATTTGCTTGGCCTTCTCCATGGCATATTGCACCGCCTTTTCACGGGCTATCTTGTAGTAAGGGGTGGGGTCGTCTACCGTGAAGTTTATTCCATTGATCCTGATCAGATCGCCTCCGGCAACCACGGCCTTATCTATGATGTAACCGGCCTTGCTGATATCCCTGATCTTACAGGTAACCGCATTAGTGACCCGGTAACCAATAACGACGTAAGTATCCTGATTATCGTCCCAGCGTGTGACCTGCTGGATGTTATACTGACTTGTCTGCATATCTTTGTCGGCGATACCGCTGTCCTTTAGCACCTGCATGATGCTACTCATGGCATCGATAGCCTCTTTCTGCGCCTGCGCCACAGTCTTTTGCTGCGATTCGACGCCCAGAGTCAGGATACATACATCGGGCGTTCCGGTCGTCTTGCCCAGGGCGTTTACCCACAGGCCGACGTTTTGCTGGCTTACGATGATCCCGCCCGAACTGATGCCCGTCCCGCCGGCAGGAACACTTCCCTGGTATACGACCGCCGGGCTCGGTGCGCACCCCACCACGGATAACATGACCAACATGATTGCTGCCAGAATGATTGCCGTTCTCCTCATTTTGCTGAATACCTCCTGAATAATAATTGCTGTATATTCGACTGCTATACAGAATCAAATACAAAACGAAATAGATGTGTAAAAAGTTTATCTGATTAGCACAAACATAGCTTATAGCATATAATTACCCAAATCAAATGTCCGGAACCCGCAATTGAAGGTATTAAGAGAGTTCATCTTCACCCTGCTTATAGCCGCCATCATCTTCGTCGGTCTGCAGATCTCCATCAAGAGTTTTGAAGTTTTCAACATATCAATGCTTCCCACCTTCCGCGAAGGTGACTTGATCATAGTCGACAAACTGGGCTATGCCTTAGGCAACCAGCCCCACCAGAAGGATGAAATAGTCTTTTACGCCCCGGGCAACGATGTTAAGCCGGCGTTCGACCCCTTTTTCTCGCAGCACCCCTCTTGTTTTATCAAAAGGGTGATAGCGGCGCCCGGCGATACGGTTGAGATCAAGAACAAGGCGGTCTTCGTTAACGGGATAAAGCTGGTGGAGCCTTATATCAACGCGGCGCCCACTTACTTTATGCCCGAGCGCATGGTGCCGGAGGGCCAGTATTTCGTTCTCGGGGACAACCGCAATCACAGCAACGATTCTCACACCGGCTGGCTGGTGCCATCTGAAGATATCATCGGCAAAGTCTGGTTCCGTTACTGGACGGCGGATTATCCCAATATCCGTTTAGTGATGATACCCGTATTCATCCTGATCGTGGGCACGCTGATTGTCGTCATGATCGCGGACGCATCGCGCAGCAGCCGCTCCTGACGTCTGCCGGGCTCTTCAGTCCTGCTGACCGACTATTTTAGAATTAATGACGTAATTTGGGTCCGTCCTGTCGGGGACAACGGCCCGGAACCCGATCTCATAAAGAGGGTTAAGGATATCGGGGGTCGGATCGAGATCGGCTTTGACCTCAGTGGTCCCGGCTTTCCCCGCGACCGTGATATTTATCCACACCTCGATATCCCTGGTGCGAATCGGCGCCTCACCTGTATTGACCACCTTTCCGCTGATTATCGTTCTAAAAACCGATGGCTGGGGTTCCTCCGTCTTCATGCTGTCGCCCACCACGCTGATGCCGGCCACACCCTGTGACAACCCTATATCAAAGGATTCTTCGTCGGATATTGCCACGTTGTGCGCCTGGTCGGTTGACCTGACTTTGAAATAGTATCTTTGCTTGTTCTTGAGGTCCGTTAGCTCGACAACGTGCTGATCGACCAGGGCCTCTTTTTCATCCGTAACGGATATTTTGTTGTCGCTGGTCCTCCAGATTACCTGGCTGGTGGACGGCTCGTCGGTGTTCCATTTTATCTCAACCGAATTGTAGGAGATATTGTTGACACTGATATTTTTGATGAGCGGAGCTCTCACGTCGGGGATAACCACACCCTGAGGTGCTTCAGGCGTGACGTTTTCCACAGCCGGCGCAACCAGCGGTTTTTCCGCCATGCGCATCAGGACGTATATACCACCCCCTGCCAGAGCGATAACCAGTATCAGCGCCAGCAGCGTCCACAACCAGGATCTCTTGGCTTTGGGCTCAGCATCTGAATCCGCCTGTCTGTGGTCGCCCCGCTGTCCCACGTCGGCCGGGGCCCATGTCAGAAGCTGCCCGCATTTGCGGCAGGCCGGCTCGCCTGCGGCCACCGGTGCGCGGCAATTCGGGCAATTGTATTGATACATTATTTATATCTTACTAAATGCGGCGCCTTTTGCCTACCGGCGGGGAAAATGCGAGTGTAGCGGAATTGACAGAATATTGGATTAGAGGCTACAATATCGTTCGCGCCGAGGTAGCTCAGTCGGTAGAGCAGTAGACTGAAAATCTACGTGTCCCCAGTTCAATTCTGGGCCTCGGCACCACTTACAGACCGGCCGGGCCGAAGTGGCGGAATGGTAGACGCGGCAGTCTCAAAAACTGTTGAGGGGCAACTCTCGTGTCGGTTCGAGTCCGACCTTCGGCACCAGATCTCAAGAAATAACTGATCTTGCATGGTAATAAAAAATTGCCGCCACCCTTCGCAGGGCGACGGCAACCAAGTCGACTGATATATCGTTTATCCCGGGTTAAAACGCAAAGCACGTTCCGGCATATACCACGAGTGTGATCAGCAATATCCCATCCAGCAGCATCCCGGTAAACAGTGCAAACAGCTTCCCGTCCTTGTTGATCATCTCTGCCATCTTATTCTTTGTCATTTTCCCGCTCCTGCGCTTTATTTTTCTGCTTGATACTTATAAAACGCAGTCCAGGGCCCAGAGGTTTAGGCAAAAAGTAAAAATATTTTAGTTTTTCAAATTGACCGGTTTAAAATGTCTGTGATAACCTTACAATCGAACTGCCGAGTTGTGTAGTGGTAGCACGATGGACTTTGAATCCATTTGCCCAGGTTCGAATCCTGGCTCGGCAGCCAGTCATAGCATATTCCGAAGTCCTGCCGTACCAGAAGCTTATCATCCCGGTCTGGCAAGAAATAAGCTTCTCATACATCAACGCCGCAGGTTCGTCGATTTTTATCGCACGTTGTTTATGGTGACCGTGCCTGTAAACACAGATATCTTGAGGTCCCATTCGTTTAGCTATTAAGCTATATGAATTAGAAGGACTTCGAACTTCCTTTCTTGTATTACTGAATGAGTATTTTAGCGGGAGTTATCCGGTGTGCTTCCTCATCATACTCTTACCCGACCTCCATCTTGCACACTGCTCTGCCGGATCTCTGTGATATGGCGAATGTTATTCTTTTGCCTTCCGCAAGCAGCCGTTCCGAATCGCTGCGTAATGTACGGAAATCCGCGGACTCAAGGAAAGCACGCAGAAGTTCTAATCGCTGGATTAAACCGGCCTCGTCGCTCCCTTGCATCACCAGGTCACAGACACGCTGATATTCTTTTCTCGCTTTGGTTTCGATGCATTCGTTGAGTTCCGGCACTATTTTCAGGCAGATCATATCAATTGTTTTTCTTTTAGAGCTTCAAACAGGGACTGGCCGAATTTATTCATGATTTCAGTATCGTAACGTTCGACATCACCTGAATCGCAGAGACTCGCCAATTGAGGATCAATGGGAAATTGAGCCAATAGTGGAGCATTTGCCGTCCTTGCCATATCGTCACCGCTGCTTTTCCCGAACATCTCTATCCTCTTATCAATTTCAGGAATGTAAAGGTAGCTCATATTCTCAACCACGCCTAAAATCTGTTTATCCATTTTCTGGCACATTTTAATTGCCTTCTTTACTATCATCGCTGTTAAATCCTGGGGCGTGAAAACTATGATGACTCCTGCTACGGGCAGCTGTTGCATAATTGTGAGAGGCGCGTCGGCGGTACCCGGCGGCAGGTCGACCACAAGGTAATCCAGATTACCCCACAACACTTCCTCCCAGAACTGCGTTATCGCCTTGCCGATGAGTGGACCCCTCCATATTACTGCCTCATCTTCGCTGGGTAAAAGAAGATTGATAGACATCATCTCAATGCCGGATTTTGAAGTAACCGGTAACAGCCCGCTGTCACTGCCCCCCGGCCGCTCCATAGTTCCGAACATCTTGGGGATGCTCGGGCCGGTGATATCAGCATCAAGGATGCCAACCTCATAACCCTTCCTTCTCAGTGCAACGGCTGCCAGGCTGCTGATCAGCGATTTGCCCACGCCACCCTTGCCGCTCATGACGGCGATAACATGTTTGATTTTGTTCAATTCAGCCGGTTTTGCATCCACGTAGTCAATATCGATGTCCTTTATATCGGGCAGCCCGACCAGGGATTCTCTGATTTTGTCCGATATCCACTGCTGTGAATATTCATCGAGAGCGGTTGAGGCCAGTGTTATTTTAAGCGCCGCTCCGGTTATCGTGATGTCGCGGATAAGATTCATTGAAGCGAGGCTGCGCAGCGCATGAGGGATAATAATTTCGTCGAGCCTGCCTTTGACCTGTTCATTGTATGCCACGTTGCTAACTCCTTGTCTTCAGATTAATGAAAATACGGCGTAAGTGATTGAAAGTAACGCATGTATTATTTATTCTTTTTATTCAACAATCAATTCACAATGTAAGTTGCCTTTGTCATAATCTACCTTAACTTTAACCTGCTTGCCCTCTGAAAGAAGCTTCTCGGCCTGGCTGCGCAGCCTTTCAAAATCGGGACATTCCAATAATGTCACTAAGGCTTCATAACGCTGCTGCAGCTCTTCATCGTCGGACTGCTCACTGAGCAACGCGAACAGGCAGTTGGTCAGTTCTTTCTCAGCCAGGCACTTCAGACATCTGCCCGGCACCTCGTTAGAAGTATATCTGGGTTCAAGGTCAAAATTGTCTATTTCGATCACCATAAAGTTATAAATTTTACCGGATTAAGCCGTGCAGAATGCACTGGAAGATTCTACTTGATCCCTGCATGACTCCGGCAATCCTGAATTATACTCCAGGCCTTCAAATCAGACAAAAACCAACGATCCGTTTAATATTGACATTCATAGCCTTCCTAAAAAGATGATTCTGTTTTAGTTCCTACAATTACCACAAAGCCCGCGTCTGCATGACAACCATTCAGTGGATTTTCAACCGTGGTTATCCGCCCCGGTTTCTGAAACAACGTTGAAATTGTCGCGCTGATGACAAACTCCCTATCTTTAAGCAAAGATACTAATTCTTCGCACCTGTAGAAATTTGCATGTTTATAGAGTGGATGAGAGTCCTGTTTTTTACGCTGGTATAATTCGCCCCACGGGCTGGGACGCGGTACTTCCCCCAGCACAATCCTGCCTCCGGGCTTGAGGGCTCGGTGAATTTCACTTAGCGCAATAACAGGGTTATCGATAAAACACAATGTCATGATGAGAAAAACAGCGCCGAAGCTTTCCGCAGGTAAAAACCGGTCTTCTATTTTACCCTGCATGGTCATAATGCCGCGGCCCTTAGCTATATCCAGAAGCCTGCTTGCAGGGTCCAGGCCGGTGCTGATACCCAGAGCTTGCGCAAAGCGGCCGCTGCCCACTCCGATTTCAAGCCACGGCTTCGGCAACATAGGCAATACCTCTTGAACTGCCTTGACCTCGGTGGCAAAAATGACTTTACCTTCCTTTTCATCAAACCAGCGGTCATAATCAGCCGCCCTGGAATCGAAAGGGGAATCTGTATACTCGGTTCTTGTAATATCACGCTTTACCATTGTTTCTTATAACTGCGTTTCCACTTATCGCGGCTGTACTCGTAATAATCCAGGATCGCCTGCTTGAGAGTGTTGGATGCCAGCAGGGCGCAGTGCAGGCTTTCCTCGGGCAGCCCATTGAGTTCATCGAGTATATCCTGCTGGCCTATCCGCATAGCTTCTTCCACCGGCTTGCCTTTAGCCATTTCCGTGGTCATGCTTCCTGCGGCTATAGTGGTTACGCAGCCGTCGGTCATGAAGGTGGCTTGCTCTATGATATTGTTGTCAACGCTTAACCAGATTTCCATTGTATCTCCACACGGGCCCGTGATGCTGGCGTACCCGCTGGCGATCTCTATGCTTCCCATATTTCTCGGCTTCAGGGCGTGGTCTACTGTCCTGGCGCTGTAGGTTTTGCCAAGCTCTGATTCAAGCATCTGCTGATATTCTTCTCTGCTGACACGCATAGAATGCCCTCTATTCAATCCCTTTTGGTGACGTGCTCCTTTAGCCGCGCGATTAGTGCTCGCAGCGGTTGTCGCCTAACACCAGGTTGCCCTTCAGGTAGTCGATAACTACCTTTTCAGGATCGGCAGCCGGAGCTCCCAGCAGTACATCGATGCCGCTTTGCTGGAAAAGAGAAATGGCGCTGCCACCCATGCCGCCGGCGATCACCACCTGTACACCCTGCTTGGCCAGCCATGGCGGCAAAAACCCCGGCTGATGCCCCGGAGAGGCAACCAGCTCTTTTCTAATAATAGTCTTGCTCTTTTCATCGGCATCGATCAGGGCAAATTGTTCGCAGTGACCGAAATGGGCCGATAATATTCCTCCGTTTACAGGTATTGCATATTTCATGTAAAACTCCTTAATTTATTTTATCGTGCTTTTACCTTTGACATTGTCCTCCTGAAGAACAGGGGGGCTCATCACAGCGCTCGGTGCGCCCGCAGCATGTCTGCCCGCCCTGCGCTTTATTGGCGGTTCTGATCAGGCCGGGCATTGAAATCTGTTTACTCACAGAGTTGCTCCCGCAGGAGGGGCACTTAAGCTCCCTGGCGCCGCCCATTTCGTGCATAAGTTCAAAATAGTGTCCGCAATCGGCGCAGGCATAATCATAAATAGGCATGATGTTCTCCTGATTACTAATTTGCTGATAAAAGGGATTCAACATTTTTCCAGAGATGCCTGATCTCACTGGCGGCCGGGCCGTCATCGCATTCGACCACGGGGACGCCGCGTGCCACCGCCCGGTTAACCGCAGTATCAAAGGGGATTTTCCCTGCTACGCTGATCCCTATGCCGGCACAATGCTCCTCGATCTGTGATGACTTTTGCTCGTTGATATCAGACTTATTGATGCACACTACGGCCGGCACCTTGAAATGGCGACAGACCTCGATTACGCGTCCCAGGTCGTGCACGCCTGACACTGTCGGTTCAGTAACCAGCAGAGCCAGATCGGCGCCGGAAAGCGACGAGATCACCGGGCAGCCTATGCCGGGAGGGCCGTCGGTGATGATAGTAGAAAAACCTTCCTCCTCAGCGATTTTCCGGGCCTGCTGCCTTACCATGGCTACCAGCTTGCCGGAGTTCTCCTGGGCTATTCCCAGCCGGGCATGTACCAGTGGCCCGTATCTGGTGTCGGAAATATACCAGTGCCCGGCCATGTTGTCCTGCATGGTAATAGCATCTACCGGACAGATGCGAGCGCAGAAACCGCAGCCTTCGCAGGAAAAGCGACTTACCTTGAAATCGTGAATGGCATCGAAACGGCATTGCTCCTGGCAAAGGCCGCACAAGGTGCAGGTAGTTTCGTCGATGCAGGCAACCTGTCCGCTCCAAAACTCCTCATTCTGTTTATTGATAGGTTGCAGAAGCAGATGCAGGTCGGCCGCGTCCACATCGCAATCCGCCAGCGCTTTATTGCTTGCCAGGGCTGCAAAACAGCCGGCAATGCTGGTCTTCCCCGTGCCGCCTTTACCGCTAAGCACAACGACTTCTTTCACGCAAAGCCCCCTTTATTTGAGTGTATACGTCCACGAATGCAGCCTGCCACTGCGGCATGCCCTCGGCCAGTGTAACACCTTCAGAGTAGAGGCGGGCGATAGCTATGTCGAGTGGTATATCTAGCAGTACAGGTATCCCCTCCTGCTTGCAATAGTCATGCACCAGTGTTTCCCCGCTGACTGCCCGGTTGACGATAACGCCGCTGGGAACGCCAAGCTGCCTGACTGTCTCAACTGCCAGCCTGAGGTCATGCAGCCCGAAAGGCGTCGGCTCCGTCACCAGTAAACAGTAGTCACTATTCTCGACGGCTTCCACCACAGGACATGAAGTGCCGGGTGAAACATCCAGTATGACAAGTCTATCACGTTTGATCTTGGCTTTGACGCTACGGATGACCGGTACAGCCATTGCTTCGCCAACCGTGAGCCTGCCCTGGACAAATTCAATGTCGCCGGCATGTCCGGACACGACAACTCCCATCTCCCTGCCTTCTTCGGAGATGGCACTTTCCGGGCAGAGATAACTGCAGGCGCCGCAGCCGTGGCAGAGCTGGTCGAAGATAAGCACACTCTTGGGCACCACGGCTATGGCCTTGTAGGCACATACCCGCGCACACTCTCCACAGAAGGTACACCTGGCATAGTCCACCTTCGGAACAGGGATGCAGACCGTTTCGCTATTTGTAATCACCGGCCTGAGGAAAAGGTGATCGTTAGGCTCCTCGACATCACAGTCGAGCAACTGCACCTTTTCCTTAGCCTTGATAGATATAGCGAGGCTGGTGGCCACCAGTGTCTTTCCGGTCCCGCCTTTACCGCTGGCAACAGATATTATCATTCAGGCTCTGGCCATCTTTGCACCGCATTTGGGGCAGCTTATGTTATAACAGGGTATGCCGGCCTGGTGCGCAGCTTTGGCGCCACATTGCGGGCAAACACAGCCGCCACCCGGTCCCGCTCCGGAACGGTTTCCTCCCATTCTGCCACCACCCCTACCGCCACCTGCCCCACCGCCACCGCCCATGCCCCTTCCTGAACCACCCTGAGGTGGGCCTGTCATATCTCCTCTTGGCATTGCCTTACCTCCTTTTTAACGTTTTTATACTTCTTATCACTAACCGGCAGACAGGCCATGGTGCGGTTGTACGCTGGCCTGACCGATGGTATTGAATTTACCTGCCTTATAATCTTTGATTGCGTCTTTTACCTTTCCGGAAACGCCGGAGTAGACCTCTATACCGGCAGCCGAAAGCACCTGGTAGGCGTTTGGTCCGCAGTCGCCGGTCAATACAACCTTGGCGCCATATGTAACTACGGTCTGGCCGGCAGCGATGCCTGCGCCGCCGGCGGAAGCAGCGTTAGACACAGCTTCAAAATCCATAGTATCCGGATTGACAAAGATGAAATATTTGCACCTGCCGAACCGCGGGTCAATATCCGAATCCAGGCGATCCCCTGTGGCGGTAATAGCTAATTTCATGATTATTGCCCCCTTATCATTTTATTTTTGTTGCTATTTGCTTTTTTGCGCTTCCATGCTTTTTATTCTCGCTTGGATGGCCTCAAGTTCACTTTGCAACTGGGCGAATTCATTTCTCAATTGCTCAAGCTCCGCCTGCGCCGATGAACCGGAATAACCGGCCCCGTAGACGCCCGCAAATCCCCCGCTGCGGTAAGCCATTCCCGCGCCGCCCGGCGGGACGCTGCAAAACCCCCTTCCTCCACCTGTCATCGATCCCATCCCTCTGGGTCCTGTGCCATCAAATCCTGGCATTTTTTAACCTCCTGTATAATTTGTTTTCGCGAAAGTTCCAGGTAAGTACGTTGCCGTACGCTACGCTGTCTTTTGCTGTTCCATCTCGCTGATCCTGGCCTGTATTTGCGACAGCCGGTCTCTCAGATTTGCGGCTGCGCTCTGCATTGCATCCAGGTTATTTTCCGCCATGAAGGGTGAGTAGTACGTGTAAGCCGGCGGTACATACGCCTGGTTGGCAAAAAAGTATCCGCATCTGGGCAGACCTCCTCTGCCACGGCCGATATACGGCCATGCTGCATAGGCTCCCCTGAAACCTCCACCCATTCCAAACCCGCCACCCATTCCAGCGCCTCTCCCCCTTCCAAATCCTCTTCCGTATGGCATTTTTCACCTCCTTTATAGTAATCCTTACAGTATTCGCTGATCGACCTGTTCAGCGGTTGAATCCTCTCCTACGGCGCCTGCCGCCACTATGACGCCAGGGTAAATCGTTTTCCGGCATTACTCTTATGACGGTGTTGTTGCAAACAGGACAGGCCTGAAACGGTTCTGCGGCGGCCTGTTCAAGCGGCACATCCCACTGATGGCCGTTTTCACAAACATACTGCTGAGGCAGCATTTCTACATTGCCGCCTTCGATCCTGATGGACTTGCCGTTGAGCAGGGCATCTGAAATCTTCCTGCGCGCCGATTCAATGATGCGCTGGACGGTGGGCCGGGAGACATTCATGCGCTCGGCGCAGCCTGCCTGGTCCAACCCCTCGATATCCTTCAGCCGGATGGCCTCGGTTTCCTCAAGAGTTAGTTGGACCTCCTCGATTAACCTTATCGGTATCCCCGCCGGCTTGAAATAGGTGGATCCCGGCATAAAAGCTATGCGCCTGCACTTTCTGGGCCTGGTCATATTTTCACCCGCCTGTTTTATGAGCATATGCTCATTATCATTGTATAAATAATAGTAATTACTGTCAAATTAACGTCACTACGGGCTTGGCAAAATATGGCTGCAGAGTCTTGCCGGCCGGCCGGCGTTCACACGATAACGCCTTAGCGGCAATCTGGCAGCGGCAAGGAAGAAGCTCAGGCCGGGAGTAAGAACCATGAAAGGTGGGCCGGTTACAGCGGTTAAGCGGGAAACTTAGCTGATCTCCTGTATCTCATCGCCCGGCCGGATAATACCCCCCCTGATAACCCTGGCAAAAACCCCTTCTTTGGGCATGATGCATCTCCCGACCTCTTTCAAAATGGCGCAGCCGCTGTGGCATTTCTTGCCGATCTGCGTGATCTCGAACTTAACCTCGCTGCCCACCTGCAGGCGCGTGCCGACCGGCAAAGATGGCAGGACTATGCCGCTGGTGGTAATATTTTCCGCTAAATCCCCGGGTTGGAATATGCGCCCACCGGTGTTCATCTTGCCGATGCTTTCCACTGCCAGCAGGCTGACTTCTCGTACTTTATCGCCGCCGGCGTGCGCATCACCCACCATCCCAATACCAACCTTAAAGGATGCCGAGTCAACCGGCTTCTTGCTGATGCCTTTGGCATCGCTGCTGCAGACCGCGATTACACTGGCCATATCCGCTCCTTTCAATACCCTTTCGTTATCTATTTTATGGAGAACGGGCGCGGCCCGTGCTGTGTGTCATTCATGGTGAAGGCCGACGAGGTGGTCTCGAAGCTCAGCCCGATCTCCAGAGGATAAGACATGGCAACATTACAAGCTCTTTTCGCCGCCTGCACGACCACCGGATTGTATCCGGCGATCTCATTGGCCATTTTAAAGGTCTCCTCCATAAGCTTCCCTTTAGCATATATCTGCTGAATCAAACCTATGCGCAGCGCCTCAGGCGCTTCTATCCTTTTTCCCGTGTAAATCAGCTCCTTGGCCTTGCCGATACCAACCGCCCTGGGCAGTCGCTGGCACCCTCCCAGGTCGGGAATAATGCCCAACTGCACCTCCGGCAGTGAAAAAACCGAGTATTCCACCGCCACCCTGAAGTCGCAGGCCAGGGCCAGCTCGAGCCCGCCGCCCAGGCAGTAGCCGTTTATGGCGGCGATCACGGGCACAGCCAGCTTCTCATACATGGTGAAGACATCTCGCAGCTTGCGTATGCCGTCGTAGTAATCACGGATGTCAGGGCCGGTGATGAAGTTCTCGCCCGCGGCTATTTTTTTCAGGTCTATGCCTGAGCTAAAGGACTTCTCTCCGGACCCGGTGATTATCACCACCCTGACGTTGGGATCGTTATCGATCTCTACAGCGGCCTTCTTGAGCTCTTCGTTCATGCCCCTGTACCAGGCGTTCATTGCCCCGGGCCGGTTAAGAGTGATAACGGCAACGTGCCCTTTAACATCATAAACAATATCGCGGTAAGCTGACATCGGTTCCTCCTGGCGATAACAATAGAGGGGCTTTTTAAACCCCTCTACACTTTATATATTATTGATTGAAATTTCAATAATCCGGGGCTTTACAACCGGTTCTCAGCCTCAGTAGTTTACCTTGTTCAGACCCTTCAAACCCAGGATGGCCCTGGCTTCCGCGGGGCTGGCGGGCTCCAGGCCCAGTTCCCTCATGATGCGTATAATCTTCTCAACCAGTTCCGCATTGCTCTTGACCAGCACCCCTTTGCTCAGGTAGAGGTTGTCCTCCATACCGACCCTGACATGACCGCCCATGGCCATCGCCACGGTACAGATAGGCATCTGGAACCTTCCCGCACCGATAGCCGACCAGGTGAAGTTTTCAGCACCCAGGGCGTCCCTTGTCGCGTTGACCAGGGTAACAAGGCTGTTCACCGTGGAGGGCACACCACCAAGAGTGCCGGTGACAAATTGAATATGCACGGGCGGCTTAATGTGCCCCCTCCCTATCATGAAGGCCAGGTTGTTGACCATGCCCAGGTCATATATCTCGATCTCGGGTTTGGTATCGCTGGCGGCGAACAATGACAGGAACTCGCGCAGGGTTTTAAAGGTGTTGGGGAAGATGTAGTCCTCGCTGGCCAGCATGCCCAATCTTTCCCAGGGATATTTCCAGTCCCTGATCTTCTCCGCTACGTGAAATACCGAGAAGTTCATAGACCCGAAATTGAGCGATGCGATCTCCGGCCTCAAGGTTGTAACCGGGGAGGCCCTCTGCTCCGTGCTCATGCCCATGCCGCCGCCGGTGCTGACGCAGATCACAGCGTCAGAATCTTTTTTAATGCCTGTCAGCACCTCGCGGAAGATGTCGATATCGGGAGAGGGCATACCGTTTTCCGGGTTCCTGACGTGTATATGCAGTATGGCCGCACCTGCTTCCGCAGCCCTGACACCTTCCTCAACAATTTGCGCGGGTGTCAGCGGCAGGTAGGGCGACATACTCGGAAAATGAGCCGACCCGGTTAAAGCGGCGGTAACGATCACTTTTTGCCCGGACATCACAACACCTCCGTAGACACTGCAATAATAGACAAGGCCCGGTTGGTAGTCAAATTTTCCAAGTATTGCTATAATTTGCCTGCATATCAATTCATGCATGTGTTGCCGGAAGGCATTTCTTCTTCTCACGACATCCAGCATCACGATATCATGGTGAACACGTAGATTGAAGATCGACCTGCATATACATACGAGCAAGCTGTCACCCGACAGCAGGCTGGACCCCGAAGCGGCTATTATTAAGGCGCGGGAACTGGGCCTGGACGGGATCTGCTTCACCGAGCACGACCGCGCCTGGGAGATGTCTGACATCGATCAGCTCAGCGCCAAGTATGATTTCCCGGTGTTCCGCGGTGTCGAGGTTATGATAAAGGAGGGCGGCGAGATACTGGTCTTCGGCCTCAACATCAATTTCACCACTGTCATAGATATTAATACGCTGCGCCGGCTCTCTGCCGAGTCGGACGCTTTCATGATCGCCGCACATCCTTTCCGCGGCTATCCCTGCCATGCCTTATCTGACTTCCAGACCGCCGCTGACCTGGTGCTCAAGCGTCCCGTATTTGATAAAGTCGACGCCCTCGAGGGATTCAACGGGCGCAACATGGAGGGCAACAACATCTTCGCCTGCCAGCTTGCCGACAAACTGGGATTCCAGACTTCCGGCGGCAGTGACGCCCATCACCTGGATGAGTTGGGCAAATGCATCACCATTTTTGAGAACGACATTCGCAATGAAGGGGAACTGATGGCCGAGCTCAAAGCAGGCAGGTTCTGCGGCTCGAACGGAAACAACCACAGATGATTATAGCCGGGGTAACGGGCACCATAGGCACGGGCAAGAGCACCGTTGCGCGGATGTTCGCGGAGCTGGGCGCTTTCGTCATAGACCACGATAAGATATCGCGGGAAGTGGTTGAGCCCGGCAAACCGGCCTGGCAGACTATTGTGGATTACTTCGGTAAAGGCGTGTTAAACGCTGACCGCAGCATAAACAGGCAGGCGCTGGCCGGGATCGTATTCAACGACCCGGCCAAATTGCAAAAGCTGAACTCCATTGTTCACCCGGCAGTTTTCGAAGAGGACCAGAAGCTGGTCGAAGAGAGAAAACGTGTTGACCCCGACGGGTTGATTATCAAGGACGTTCCCCTTCTCCTGGAGGTGGGACCGGATATTGCGCACATGCTGGTGGAGAAAATAATCGTTGTATTCGCTTCGCCTGATGTCCAGCTCAAGCGGTTAATCGCCAGGGGCATGCCCGAGGAGGATGCGCGCAACAGGATCAGGACGCAGCTGCCGGTAAGCGAAAAGACCGGCTACGCCGACTTCGTGGTCAACAACGATGGCACGCTGGACGAGACCATGCGGCAGGTAAAGGGCATATTCTCAAAGCTGATGGGCCCGGCCCCGAAATGACGTTTTTGCTCTCGCTGGAGAGTCAATGTTATAATATCTCGTTTATCCCGTGAAACACGGGGTACGGCCAACGTAACGTGTATTCCTCGGTAGCTCAACGGTAGAGCGGGCGGCTGTTAACCGCTAGGTCGTAGGTTCGAATCCTACCCGAGGAGCCAAACTCTCTCCCTTTTTCAACCGTCTACTACCTTAATGATTCACGCTCATTTATTAGACAAAGGGGACGGGCTGAACTCGCGACACAACCTGCGACAAGCTCACGACTCGACTTGCGACATCCGCTTTGATTAGAGTAATTGGGAATTCGAGATTGAGGCAGGATGTCATTGACAATCGCATAGCTACGTAGTATTATGCCCAGCAATGGCGGACGTATGTGGGGAATGCATATAAAAGACAGTCAGCGGATCTCAGGTTTGAGTATGGTCGGGATTAGCGAACGCGTCTCTGTGGGCGTAAAGTTCGGTTATGGAATAGTCGATTTTGCCTTCAACCCGGCGCTCCTGGAAAAAGGAAAGCCGCTTTATAAAGTTGGATGGCACACCAATACTCTGAAGCTCGGCCGACAGCCATGAAATCTATGCGATGATCTGCGCCTTAAAATCTGTAGCTGAAACTTTGCGAATAAACAAATTTAATTATTTTAGGAGGTAGCGATTTTGAAGAGTGATGGAAAAGTATTCGCCAGCGCTGATGAAGCCCTGGCAGACATCCCCGATGGTGTGATCATGGCAGCTCATACGTGGGGATTCTGTGGCACACCATGTAACCTGTTTTCCGCCATTATGCGCTCAAATATCAAGGATATCACATTGCTCTGCCCCAATTTCTTTCCTCACGGCGCGCTTGAGAAATTCTTACCCGGGCCCACTTCTTTATTGCCCAAACTTAAAAAGGTGATTACGCCGGGCATCGGCGGCGCACGTGCAGTCGGCCTGGCTGATAAAGGTTTTTGCGACGATTATGTGAAGAGCGGCCAACTGGAAACAGAGGTCATACCACACGGCATCTGGATTGAAAGGCTGCATGCCGCCGCCATGGGCCTCGGCGGATTCTATAACCCCGTCGGCGTCGGTACTGATGTTGAAATCGGAAAGGAAAAGAGAGTCATCGATGGCCGTGAATACTTTCTGGAGAAGCCGATCAGGCCGGATGTTGGTCTTCTCAAAGCACGTAAGGCAGACCGCTTCGGCAATCTGGTATATTACGGGGCTTCTCGCGGATCCCATCCAATCATAGCCATGGCCTCAAAGCTTACCATTGTCGAGGTTGATGAAGTGGTGGAGGAAGGAGAACTCGATCCGGAAGCGATTGTCACGCCGGGTGTCTATGTGGACAGGATAGTGAAGCTGCAGGAAGGGGATGTAGGGAGTGACAAACATAGAAGGGAACTCATGCAGTTCATCATGGGAGATGTTATCCTGCGCAGAATTCTTCTGGGGGTTTCAGATAAAGGAGAACAAAAATGAAAGAACGTTTAGATGAAGAAGTGATCGCCATGCGAGCGGCCAAGGAATTGAAGTCGGGAGACTGCTGCAACCTGGGTTTGGGTATGCCCGTGCTTTTAGCCATGTGCGTTCCCGACGGTGTAAAATTCCAAGCGGAGAATGGCTCTCTGGGCTACGGTGCGCTGGTGACCGAGGATAACTGGCAGGAAGCTGACTATGGCAGGGCCGACGCCGGAGGCAGGTTCTTTATTGAGGCCCCGGGTATGAGCTACTTCGATTTTCTCACATCATTTGCCATGATCCGTAGCGGCCGCATTTACACCGTCCTGGGTGGCTTGCAGGTTTCTGAAAAGGGCGACCTGGCTAACCACAGCGTTGGAGGAGAAGAAGTTTCCCTTATGATAGGCGGAGCGATGGATCTGGCCTGGGGCGCCAAAAAAGTCATCGTTATTATGACACATACAACTAAGGACGATAAGCCCAAGATTGTCAGGAAACTCACCCTCCCTGCAACGGCCCGTAACAGCGTCGATCTGGTAATCACAGATCTCGCCGTTATGGAGATTACCGACAAGGGCATTGTGCTTAAGGAAACTGCCCCGGGTTGGTCTGCAGAAGAGATCCAGGCCTTGACAGAGCCGAAACTTATTTTAGCGCCCGATCTCAAAGAGATGGAACTTTGAACGCGTTGCCTCGGCCTTCCCATATTTTCGCGACCGACGTCGCGAGGTTTACAAGCCACTGGTTGAACCTTTAGATTAAAGCAGGAGGATAACATGAACTACGAAACACTGATAGTTGAAAAGTCGGGCGACCTGATGACCGTTACATTCAACCGGCCGAAGATACTCAACGCGCTGAACAAGCGGATGATGCTGGAGATAAAGGACCTGCTGGGCAAGCTGAGGACAGACCTGCAGACACGCTTTGTTATCTTCACCGGCGCGGGCAAGGGCTTCTCATCCGGGATAGAATTCAGCATGCAGTCCATGCAGGAGCATTACGACCCTGAACTGCCCAACGAACGGGTGTGGCAGCTCTTCGGCCAGGATTTCATGCAAGCCATGGAGAGCCTGGAGCAGGTCACCATTGCTGCTGTTAACGGCGTCTCCGCCGGCGCCGGCATGTGTCTTGCCATGAACTGTGACTTCAGGATACTTTCAGAAAAGGCGTTTTTTAGTATACCTGAAACTGCGCTGGGCATATTCTTTACCTGGGGCGCTACACCACGATTAACCTGCCTCATCGGGCCGGCCAGGGCCAAGGAAATGATCATGGCCTGCGACCCCATGGACGCGCAGGAAGCCTGGCGCATCGGGCTGGCCAATAAAGTGGTGCCGCACGACCAGCTCATGCCGGCCTGTCTTGAACTTGCGCAGAAAATACGGACCAAGGGGCCGCTGGCCATACGTATCTGCAAGAAGCAGGTCAACGCCGCCTCGGTGGCGAAAATGGCCGACCTCTACCCGCTGGAACCGGAATTGGTCGAGTACATCATGGCCTCCGGCCAGGCCGAGGAAGGCGGGCGCGCTTTTATGGAAAAGCGTATGCCTGAATTCAAAAGCAAGCAGACAAATTTTAAACTGTAAAGGGAAACCTCGAAATTGCCTTGACCATTGAAATAGCAGAGTGGCCGGTACGCGCTGCGTACCGGCCACTTTCGTTGACTTTTTAATGCGTGCCTATTTTAGTTCCGTTGATTCTGCGACCAGTTCCGCGATATCTTTGGCAAACAGTGTCTCCTCGGCGCCCTTGGCCTTGATGTCGTCGGTGAACATCTGGATGCAGTAGGGGCAGGCTGTGGCCACGATATCCGCCCCGGTCTCTATGACCTGTCCACTTCAATACATTTTGGGTATCTGATGAATGCCCTACATCAAAGCCAATGTTCAAATGCCGTTATAACGGGTGTATAATTCATATAAGCATAATCATGAATACTAGCGAATGGTTGGGAGGCACAAGATGTCTTTACTCGATAACATTCTTTCATGGGCCACTGCTGAACTGAAACCATGGCAGCGCGACGCCCTCCGCCGGCTATTCGAAAAACAGAACCTCGATTCACAGGATTTTGACGATCTATATGGAATGATGAAAGCTGCGAATGGCCTAATCGATCCTCAAAACCGCCAGCCTGTCCCTCTTGCTAGAGATCATATCCCTGCCCAAGGAGGTGGAACCAAGCGCATTATCATTAAGGCAATCCGTGATCTAAAGCATGTAAACCTGATTGAAACTGGACAGAAACTCGAGTTCGCGTCGAATGGAATTACCGTCGTCTATGGCGGCAATGCGTCTGGAAAGTCCGGTTACTCACGCGTGTTGAAGCGAGCCTGCCGCGCGCGCGATCTCTCTGAAACGATTCATCCCAATGTCTTCGATCCCAACACCGCTAAGAACACCCCAGAAGCAACATTCGACATCGAGGTCGAAGGCAAGGCAGCTTCGCTTCTCTGGAAACGGGGCGAAACACCTCCTGACGAACTTTCCACTATTTCCGTGTTTGACGGACGTTGCGCCAGGGCTTACCTAGACAGCGAACAGGACGTGGCATATGTTCCGTACGGCCTCGATATCGTGGAGAACCTCGGGCAGTGCGTTCTGCCCGAATTGACTAAACGTTTGAACGCGGAAATAGATACGGTCGATATCGATACTTCTCCCTTTGACGATCTGAAGGGCACGACAAATGTGGGAAAGATGATTGCTTCCCTGAATGCAACAACTGACCCACAGAAGGTTCAGGAAATCGCCACCATGACAGACGTTGAAACAAAACGTCTTGCTGCATTGGATAAGATGCTGGCTGAAAAAGATCCTCAGGCCAAGGCCATGGAACTACGCCTTGTGGCGCAGCGAGTTGACGGATTGGTTTCACGTATTGACTCGGCCGTCTCTTGGGTTGACGACACTGGCATGGAGATTTTTAAAACCTGCGATAACGAGGCCGAAACAACATCCAAGGCTGAG
The DNA here is from genome assembly GCA_964554375.1 of uncultured Dehalococcoidales bacterium. GTDB lineage: Bacteria > Chloroflexota > Dehalococcoidia > GIF9 > UBA5629 > CAIMUM01. The sequence goes on along the minus strand of CAZKOL010000013.1, from coordinate 17,160 downwards.
ATCGTCGCAGCAAAAGAGTTCCAAGCGAATGAGCAGCTACTTTCTGGCACTGGCGAACTGGTGTGGAAAAATCTTTTCGATGCAGCACGACGCTTCTCGACTGAGGTTGCATACCGCGGCAAACCCTTTCCATATATAGAGGACTCCGCTCAATGTCTCCTGTGCCAGCAGCCACTGGATATAGAGGCAGCCAAACGTATACGTCGCTTCGAGAATTTTGTGAAACAGGACATTGCCAAGATTGCGGATGAGAAACGCCAACATCGTGAGGCCAAGATACGAGACCTAAGGGCAACGTCCCTCGATTTTGGCCTGGATACAGCAACAACGCAAGAGATCACACAACTGGACGCTGCACTCCTTCAGAGAATTCAAGAGTTTGATAAGAAAGTTCAAGCCCGCAAAACATGGTTGTTGGCCACCATGGAGGCGCATATATGGAAGAGGTCACCGTCACTTGACAATGACCCGCGTCCAGGCTTAAAACTCATTTCGTCAAGCTTCCTAGAGCAGGCTGCTGATCTCACCCTATCCAGTGATGCGAAGCAGAAGGAAGCGCTTGAAGTCGAACGCGCGGAACTGCGTGCTAGGGCGAACTTATTACCACGCTTAAAGTCCGTATTGGATTTGATTAAGCGGATGCAAAATAAGCAGAAACTAACAGCTTGCAAAGACGGCCTGAAAACGAGAGCGATCTCAGATAAAGCAAAGGAGTTCGCAAACCAGGCAGTTACATCCGCATTAAAGAACGCACTAAATACCGAGTTTAAGTCACTATGCGTGGGTAAAGTACATGTCAAGCTCAATGAACGAGTTGAGCACGGGAAGCTAAAGCATAAACTGGTGCTTGATCATCCCCTGACTACCGCAATGAGGCTCGATGAAGTTCTAAGCGACGGCGAACAGCGCGCTATTGCTATTGGATCATTTCTTGCTGAGATAAATCTATCAGGCCATAATGGCGGAATTGTATTCGACGACCCAGTTTCGTCGCTTGACCACCACTGGCGCAAGAAGGTTGCGCAACGCCTTGTCGCGGAGGCTAAGGATCGCCAGGTAATTGTATTAACACACGACACAACTTTCCTCGGTGAGTTGCGAGATGAGATTGACCAACAAAAAGTTGATCATCGGATGTGCTATCTGGAATGGATGAACGACCATCCCGGCCATGTTATTGACGGTCTTCCCTGGGAGCACCAGTCATACAAAGAACGGCTTGATAGCCTTGAGAAAGCACAAAAGACCCTTGAGAAAAAATGGCCTGCCTATCCTAATGAGACTGATCGCGAGAATATTCGCAATCAGTACAATAACCTTCGTGCAACTATTGAGAGGGTGATTCAAGATGTCGTATTCAATGGCGTAGTTGAACGTTATCGAGATTGGATTAAGGTAACAAAACTTGGTGCTGTGGCTGGATTTGATGAGAATGAGTGCAACGAAATACTTCGTTTGCACAACTTGTGTTGTGATGTCGTTAATGCCCACGATCCTTCATCGGCCAAGAATGCTCCTGTTCCCAATGCCACTCAATTAGGTCAAGACATTGATAGTTTGAAACAGGTCATAGACGTAATAAAAACACGAAGAAAGAAAGGCAGCCGGACATCGACTGGACCGTAGGCTGAGGAATGTCGAATTAGGACTAACGTAGATTGACATGGTAACTGCCCAAAATCAGATTAGCTGACCTCACCGTAAGTATTACCCATACTGGTAAGTTTCAGATAAAATATTGTTGAAAGGACGAATATCGTGATACGTTTCCTACATACGAGCGACTGGCAGTTGGGGATGACTCGTCATTTCCTTTCAGAGGGTGCGCAGGAAAGGTATAGCCAAGCCCGCTTTGACTCCATTCGGACCATGGGGCGGGTTGCGAAAGATCAGAATTGCCAGTTTATGCTGGTATGCGGTGATGCCTTCGAATCCAACCTGGTGGACCGGAAGACAGTTGCCCGGGCAATGGAGGCACTCAAGGATGTTTCGGTTCCGGTGTTCATCCTGCCTGGGAACCATGATCCCCTGAACGCAGCCTCTGTTTACCGTTCGAGCACCTTCATCGAGCGGAAACCCGCGCAGGTGCGAGTCATTGAAAGCGCGGCCCCTATTTTAATAGCGGAGGGAGTGGAATTGGTGGGTGCGCCGTGGATGTCCAAGCGTCCAGTCGCCAATCCCATCGAGGAAGCGATCAACGCCCTTGCGCCTGGGAACAAGATTACGCGCATTTGCATGGGTCATGGGGCAGTCGATATCCTTACGCCGAATATGGAATCCACAGGGATCATTTCGGTTGCCGCGCTCGAACGAGCCATCGCTGAAGGAAAGATCCACTTCGTGGCGCTTGGCGACCGTCATTCTCTGACCAAGGTCGGCGGTGGTGACCGCATCTGGTATTCCGGGACGCCCGAGGCCACGGATTTTGGGGAGACACAATCCGGGTATGTCCACGTCGTGGAGATCGGTGACGATAGCGTGACCACGAAGAGCATCCAGATCGGTCATTGGCGGTTCATCGAACGCGAACGCGTTGATCTCAATACCGCCGACGATGTGGACGCGTTACGGAAGTCATTCGAGGAAATCGAGAACAAGGAGCGCACTGCCGTTCGGTTAAACCTCGTTGGCTCACTTTCACTGGCCTTGTACGGAGAGATCCAGAATCACGTTCTGGCTGCGAAGGACGTGTTCGGTGCCTTAGATGTCCGGGAAGGCGCACTTCTCGTGCTGCCGGACGATACGGATTTTGCCAACCTTGGATTCTCAGGCTTTGCCGATGGAACAGTGCAGCGTCTCCGAAGCAAAATCGCTGAAGGTGGAGATGAAGCCACGGTGGCTCGCGAAGCCTTGATGCTTATGCTTCGGCTGGCGAGGGGAACGGCATGAAATTTATTCGTCTTCGAGTAGCCAATTACCGGGGCGTTCCTGCCGCCGAAGTGAGGTTCGGGGCCACTGGCATCACTCTCATTAAGGGGCCGAATGAAGCGGGGAAGACCAGCCTGTGCGAGGCTATTGGGTTTCTCTTTGAGTATCCGGATTCAAGCAGGCACCGGAACATCGAAGCTATCAAGCCGGTCCATCACGATGAAGGGCCAGAGATCGAGTTGCAGGCAGAGAGCGGGCCTTACGCCTTCACCTACCTCAAGCGGTTCCTCAAGAGACCGGAGACCAACCTCACTATCACCAAACCCAGGCCCGAGAACTACACGGGACGCGAAGCGCACGAACGCGCCGAGGCCATCCTCCGCGACACTCTCGACATTGACCTCTGGAAGGCATTGACGATTCAACAGGGCTACGCCATCCGCCAGCCTGACTTGACGAGACAGACATCGCTCTCGATCGCGCTCGATAAGGCAGCCGGTGGGCGTCCCGCCGATCCACGGGAAGAAGGACTTTTCGACAAGGTGCGTGAGGAGTACCTTAAATCCTTTACGGAACGGAACACAGAAAAGAAAGAACTTGCAGAGTGCCGTAAGGCGCAGACGGGTGCCGAATCGGAAGTTGCCCGTATCGAGCAGGCAATCCGCGACCTTGACCATGATATCGACCGTGCAGCCGCTCTTAAGCAAGAAGTAGGCCAACTGAAGAAACAGGAAGACGAACTGACGAAGGCATTAGCTGACCACGCAACTTCACTTGAGGAAATTGGTACCCTGGAGAATGCCCTTTCGTTGGCTCGTTTGAAGCTGGATTCGGCGCAGAAATCTGTGCAGGTCGCGAACCGAGACAAGGACACACGCCAAGGTCTCGCCGATGCGGTTACCAAAGCCGCAAAGGAATATGGCGATGTCGAAGAATCCAGTGTAATGTCGCTTTCGACGTTAAACCAGGCTGAGGCCGAGCTTAAGACAGCACAGGATGCTTTTGATAAGATTGACAGCAAGAGAAAAGCGGTGGATGCACATGCCATCCTCCGGCGCGCTGATTTCGACTATTACAACAATAAACTGCATCTTGATCAACTCCAGGAACGCAAGGAACGTATTGACGAAGCCCGTCGGGATGCCGCCCAGGCAGAAGCGCTGCTGGACCGAAACAAGGTGGACTCCCGCGCATTGAAGTCAATTCAGGACGCTGAACGCGGGTTGCTGACCGCTAACGCGCAATTGCAGATCGGTGCGCCCAGCGTGCTCCTGCGCGGATTGGCCGAATGCCGACTGTCCATTGACGATGCCGAGGTCAAACTCGGCAAGGGGGAAGAACGGAGTATCTCGGTCGCTGACAGGTCACGGTTGACCTTACCCGGCGTGCTGGAAGTAGAGATCATGGCCGGTTCCAGTACCGAGGGGATGACCAGGAAGGTAGAAGAGACGCGGCAGGCTCTGGATAATGCCTGCTCCAAAGCAGGCGTGTCAAATCCTGAAGAGGCGCGGAAGTCGTATGAAGAACGCACCGAAGCCACGCGGCATGTGGAATCCAAGGCGCAGGTAGAGAAGAATAATCTCCGTGATTTGACCTACGAGGAACTGGATAATAAACTGCGTGGCCTGCAACAAGTAGTGCCCGAGTATCTTACCATTCGAGTGGCCGAACCCATCATTTGTCGTGACCTGGACTCTGCGAAAAAGGAGCGGGCAAGCGCTGAGACGTTACTGCAGGCGACGGTCGGTCAGTGGGAATCGGCTATGGAGTCTCTTAATACCGCACGGAGCGTAAGGGACAACTTGCACAGCAAGCACAAAGAAATGCGAGTCCAACTCAATATTTTGTCCAAATATCTCAAGCAAGCACGCGAAAACCTCGACATGGCAAAAAAAGGAACTCCCGATGACGCTTTAAAGACGGTTCTGGCGAACGCTGTCCATGCCATGGCTTCAGAGGATGCAAGCGTTCGTGCCGCCGAGATATTGCTGAAGGCAAAGAATCACGAGCGGGTTAAGGCATTGGCCGAGACGGCGGAGGGGTCCCTGCGAACGACGCAGAATCGCCGGGATGCCGCTCAAACGGAACTGACCGAGGTGCAGACGCGGCTCAAAATCCTCGGGGAGGAAGGCCTTCACGAGAAACTGCACGCGGCCCAGATCAGCCTTGAACGCATCGGTATGGACAACAAATCTCTGTTTCGGCGGGCATCCTCAGCAAAATACCTTTTTGAAACGATGCAAGAAGAGCGTGACAGGGTTCGGCGGGCCTATGTGGCCCCGCTCAAGGAGAAGATCGAACAACTTGGGCGTCTGGTTTTCGATGACTCTTTCCAGGTTGACGTCAGCGATGAACTGCAAATCGATAGCCAAACGGTCAAGGGCGTCACAGTACCGTTTGACTCTTTGAGCGGAGGCACCAGAGAACAGCTTTCACTGATTTTCCGATCCGCCTGCTCGATGATCATCGCCAGAGATGGTGGAGCGCCGCTCATCCTGGATGATGCGTTGGGTTATACGGACCCGGAGCGATTGCGTCTCATGGGGGCCGTTCTAGCTAAAGCAGCCAAGGAGTGCCAGATAGTCATTTTCACATGCGTCCCCGACCGATATAGCAACGTTGGGGAGGCCACAGTTGTCGCAATTGGTTGATATAAATATGCGGAATTTCAGAGACACTGAATGACAAGGAAATTTCAACCTATTTTCACGATCACCAACCCAATCACAGCCGGCCTGACCCTCATCGAGAGGGCGCGGGGGTTCCTGGAGGCCGCGACTCTGTCTGAAGCCTGGGTGCGCGAGATGGGCCGCCGCGCATTGATCCTTGAAGCGCACCATACGACTCACATTGAAGGAACACGCCTAACCATAGAGCAGGCTGAGCGACTGCTGAATGGGACCTTGATCCCTGAGGCTGATCCCGAAGATGTGCGAGAATTGCTGAACTATAGGAAGGCGTTTGAGTTTGTCTCCGAGTATTTAAAAAAAGGTGGCCCGATCACCGAGGGGCTTATCCGGGAAATCCACAAGCGATTAGTGGACGGTGTCCGGGGAGAGACCGCAGCTCCGGGCGAGTACCGGAAAATGCAGAACTACGTGGTCAACTCCATCACCGGCGAGATAGTCTACACGCCACCTCGGGCACATGATGTGCCGATACTTATGGCCGAACTGGTGGACTGGCTCAACCGCGAACAGGCGATCCATCCCGTGCTGGTGAGCGGCATCGCCCAGTTCCAATTCGTGCATGTCCACCCGTTCCTGGACGGTAACGGACGGACGTCCCGGCTGCTTTCAACCTTGTGCCTCTACCGCGCTGGATACGACTTCAAGCGGCTATTCACAATCAGCGAGTATTATGACCAGGACAGACTCGCCTTCTACCAGGCGATCCAGAGCGTCCGCAAACGCGGAATGGACATGACCGAATGGCTGGAATACTTCATAATGGGACTGACCACCCAGCTTTCTGAGATCAGGAAGCGTGGGGAGCAAGCCATTCGCCGGGATGTGCTCATCAAGGAACACAGCCTTTCGGATCGCCAGGCCAAGGCACTCGGCCACATCCTGGAGCGCAACAGCCTGACCATCCAGGAATTCGAGCATCTCTTTCCCGGGATCAACCGCCGGTCTCTGCAACGGGACCTGAAGGTCATGGTGGATGTAGGGCTTTTGGTTTCAGAGGGGGCGACCAACAAGCTCGTTTACCGGATTAGGGAGACGGGCTGAACTTACGACAATCTTGCGACACAACTTACGACAAGCTCATGACTCGACTTGCGACATCCGCTTTCGGTAGAGTAGTTGGGGAATTGAGACTGATGCTGCTCGGTTTCATCCCTGTACCATTATCCTTATTTTGGGCTTCCTTTTCCGCTGTAATCCAGTCAAAAGAGGATCCAATGATGACCTGACTCCCCGCATGAAGATTCTCACCACTATTGGCCTGGAAACAGGGAATAATCATTGAAGGGTATATTTCTTAGGCGTATAATCGTGTCATCATGTCGGGGGGTATGGGCGCCAGCAGTAAGTTCATTTTTATTCTGTCTGGATCAATTGTACTTGCTATTTGCCTAATAGTCACACTCGTTTTCGTATTAATTCCAAAGATAAATGCGGAGAATCCATATTACACGGTCAAAGAAGTTGTTGACGGCGATACAATAATACTAAACACTGGAGACCGCATCCGATATTTAGGAATCGATACACCTGAATTACATCATCCTACAATTGGTCCGGAATGCGGAGGCCAGGAAGCAAAAGATGAGAATGTAAAACTGCTGACCGGTAAACGGTTAAGGGTGGAAAAGGATACAACTGATAAAGATCAATACGGCAGGTTATTACGGTATGTATTCACAGAAGACGGGCACTTTGTTAATTACGAGATAGTCCGAAGAGGATGGGCGCAGGTATTCATTATCTACCCTGACCGTAAATATGAAAAGATGTTAATTGATGCACAATCATCAGCCGTGAAAGAAAACCTGGGAATATGGAAATACTGCATCAATAATCATAGGGAGGACGTCAATGATAACGAGTAGGCAAATAATTGCAGCAATATTTGTTTTATTATTGTCCGTTTCAGGTTGCGCACAGCAGTCTCCCCAGACCTCACAGACTCCTTATACGCCACCAGCTTACGATCCTTCACCACCAACAGCTTGTATATCGGCGCAGGACGCCTGGAACAATATTGGTCAATATAAATGTGTGGAGTATTTTGTTGGAAATCCCTTCAGATCATCCAAAGGAAACGTGTTTTTGAATGAATTGTCTGATTACAAGAAGGGATTCTCGACTGTGATTATGGCATCTTCGACATCAAGTTTCGGTGATCCGATATCAAAGTATGGGTATAAAACAATTCGGGTGACCGGTCTGATACAGACGTATGAGGAACATCCTGAAATAATAGTAAATAATCCGGCGAATATTATCTTAGTAAAATAGAGTAAGAACTCAATAATTTGCAGTATAACTGGCTCATAAAAGGGAAGGCCCTCACAGAGACCTATAAAACATCATATTATCCTGGAATCTGAAGGATCGGGTAATTACCAATACCTATTTCGTTTTAAGAGTTTATTGTGCCTGACCTTACCCCGCATTTAGCTGCACCGTCGCTTAGAATCCAGTCGTTGTATAAGCATACTCCATGGGCGTTCTGTGATTCAATGCGCTGTGCGGTCTGACTTCGTTGTAATCCTTGCGCCAGTCCTCGATGATCTCCCTTACCGAAACCACTGCCTGCCTCACCTATCCCAATCCAATAATTCATAGTCCCGAATAAACCAAGGACTCCGGAAAGCATCATCGCAATTCCCCCAATGAGGGGTTTGCTCGTTTTTTTCACACTATTCATTCATCTTCGATTTCTATATCAATCGAATGCTAATAGAAATTGGGATACAAGGCAAATTTCTCTTGTGCCGAATGTATATCACGATTCATCGTGTTATTACGACGTATGCTGTAGAGACAATACAAGCAACTGCTGCATAGCCGGAATCAGCCGCTTCTTCTCAAATAGAAGTTCGGAAGTGTCCACAATGGCCCGCCTGAGGGGACTCGAACTTTCTGTTGTGGGTTCATGCCTTTGCCTGATATAATTCTAACGTTTGGGTGATGGTGGCTCAGATTTTCGGAGCAAATCACGCAGTCTTACAATTAGGTCAGGACGTAAAAAGTTCGATTTGAGTCCTGAGTGCCCAGCCAGCCATTACACCATTAGTGTCCGCAGTAACAGAACTGTTTCAATCCCAATAGCTGTGCAACGCCGGAGATGGTGACACCATAGAAAATCACCGGCTTGGATATCAAGAATTGGTCGATGGTATCGTTCACCACGGTAGTGCCAGTTACCAGTGCCAGATCACACCAGTCAAGGTTAGCTTCCGTATTGTCCTGGCTGCCTATAGTAATTCCGAATTTTTCGGTACCGATATTTTGCTCGTCCATATCAGTCGCCCTCAGCCCGAAGCGTTGCGAGATCGCCTCTATCATCCTTGGCTGAAAGCCGACTATGGCTATTCTGGGATTTCCGTATTCATTCCTGATATTTTTTACCAGTTCAAGACTGCATTGCTTTGGCTGGCTGTCCTTGCAGTGCCGCGTTTTATCCGTCAGCCTGAGATATCTGGAAACTGCGTTCAGGCTGGAGATAAATACTGCCCTACGAAAATTGTTCTCCAGTTCCATGCCAACGATGTCGGATAGTCGTGCGCTGAAATTGCCGTACATGTCGGTGAACGCCTGGCCGAAACAGCCGCGAAACTCAGCCTGCATCATGCGCTCCCGACCGGTAATCAGCGGATAGTCCCGTTCTTCAGGATTGCCAATCGCCTCCTCGGCGGAAAGCGTGGCCGCCTGGATCGTCACCTCTCCCGATTCGAGATTACTTCCCCTTATGATTCCAACAAATTTCTCTTTGAGTAAGTCGTAAACTTTTTTATTCATAAGCCTTTATTCTTCGAATCCTCAGTATAATTAACACTTCCCGCCCATCGGTCAAATTCATGTTTTCGAATGTATGGTGCGGCATCTCAGCCAGCAGGTTGTTGTTGCCGGCTTTGATCCGTAGCCTGACAGTTTCCGGCCTTATCTCGACGTCGCTGATGGTCCCCCAAAAATGGTTCAGGTTAGGCCCCGGCGGCTTAATATCCGAAACGTAAATATCCTGGGGCAAAATGGCTATCTTACGGATGGAATCGCCATCGTGCGATACGATGACCGACAGCCCGCCGCAGCCGACCTCCATCACGCCGGGGCCTGCGCTTCGGCAGTACTCACATTCCAAGATATTCGGAGCCCCGATGAAGTCAGCGACTTTCTCGCTGACCGGATTGAAGAAAATTCTGTCTGGAGCCCCCACCTGTTCCAGGCAGCCATTTTGAATGATGGCGATACGATCAGCCATCTCCTCGGCTTCCTGGAGGTCGTGGGTCACGTAGACCGTGGTGACTCCCAGCTTGCGCTGGAGCTGCTTCAGCTCGATGCGGAGGTACTTGGCACTCGGCGCGTCCAGGCTGGAAAGCGGCTCGTCCAGAAGCAGTACTTCCGGTGAGATCGCCAATGCCCTGGCCAGGGCAACTCGCTGTTTTTCCCCTCCGCTCAAGTGGGCGGGGTGACGCTTCACGAGGTGTTCAATTTTCAGCATCCGCAGCAATTCCTCGACGCGGGCGCCTACTTGCTCTGTCGGCCACCGGTGGGCGCGCAGTCCGTAGGCGATGTTAGCAAAGACATCCAGGTGTGGGAAAAGCATCAACTCCTGGAAGAGATAGCTCACCTGCCGACGGCTGGGCGAGACACTGTCCACAACCCGGCCGTTAAAAAGGACCGAGCCGCTGTAGTCGGTCAGCCCGGCAATGACATTAAGCAGAGTGGTCTTGCCGCTGCCATTGGGTCCGAGCAGCACCAGGAACTCACCGTCCCGCACCTTGAGGCAGACATCTCCGCAGACGTATTTGCAGATATTTTTTAGCTCTATATCAGGCATGTCATTTCCACTTGGCGGTCATTTTCGCTTCCAGCCAGGCGAAGATTCTCTCGAAGGAGAGGCACATTACTGACAGAACGATCAGGCAGACGATGATGATGTCGATGCGCAGCAAACTTTCGGCCTTCATCATCAGGGCGCCGATGCCGGTGGGAATAGCAACCATCTCGGCAGCGATGATGACCCGCCAGGCCATGCCTGCCTCCAACCTCATCCCGGTGAAGATGTTGGGTAAGGCCAGCGGCACCACAACGGTGGTCAATATCTTGATGTCCGAAGCCCCCAGCGTCCTGGCTACCCTGATGTAACCCTCATCAACGCTCTTGATGCCGGTAACGGTGTTGTAGAGGACTGGAAAAAAGGAACAGATGAAGATGATGGTAATTGGCAGCATCTCATTTATGCCAATCCACAACATGAGGAGGGGCAGCCAGCCCAGGGCCGGTATGGGGTAAACCAGGCTCACCAGTGGGCTCAGGGCTCGGTTAAACGTGTCCCGCCATCCCATGCAGACGCCGGTGAGGATGCCGGCGATGGCGCCGGCGGAAAAGCCGATGAGAACCCGACTGAGGCTGCTCAGGAAGTCTTTTACTAGCACCCCACTGGCGATGAGGTAGTAAAACTCCGTCACCACCGAGGAGAAAGGCGGGAAGAAAATCTGCCCTGGCAACAGCTTCAGCCGGGCTACTATTTCCCATATTATCAGGAAGATGGCTACGGGTATGACGCTCCATAGCCATCTTCCTGTAGTGGAGCTTTTCATCACTTAGTGTAACGCAAGTCGAGCAGATCCGAAGCGTTAAAACTGCTCTTGATGTAGCCCAGACTGGTAACGTAATCTATTGTTGCCTGAACTTCGGCAACGTCAATATCCGTGGTGTAATCCAGCCTGCTCATTGACCGCAACAATATTGTAGGAGTGATCTCCAGTTTGCTAACGACGTTGGCGATTTCTGCTGGGAAGAGATTGCTGCCGACCGTGTTAAGCTGACGGGACATGGCTTCAGCAGAATCTTCCGGCTCCTTATTAATACAGTCCGTCGCCTTCTGTGTTACCTTTACCAGCTTCCTGACTACTTCAGGCTGTTTGTTCAGCAGGTCTTCTTTAACGACCAGTACACTTCCCTGCATGTTCGGCCAGATATCCTGACTCATCAGTAGCATCTTGAAACCGTAACCCTCGGTCATGGTCGCCCAGTGTTCAGGCATAAAAGCGGCATCAAGCTGCCCCATTTTCACAGCCAGCGCCATCTTTTGTGGGTTCATCCGTTGAATATTAGCCATGACTTTCTCGCTGTCAAGATTATATTTATCAATGGTCTTGTGGAGAACCACATCTACTGCACCGCCTTCCTGGACGCAGCCGATACGAAGCCCATCATTTTCAATATCTTGGACGGATTTTACCTTTTCCGGATTCACAACTAAAGCGTAGCCGTATTTATGAGTGCCGGACACGATTCTTATCGGTACCTGGGCGTTGGCATAGGCGCTTATAGCCGGTATCAGGCACATATAGGCAACCTGGATGTCCCCCCGGGCCAGTGCGGCGGCCATGGCCATGCCGGTGGCGTAGCTTTGATAAGCGGTCAGCTTTAATCCTTCATCCTCAAACCATCCTTTGTCCTGGCTGATATAAGCACAGGCGGCATGGTCCATAAACTCCACAGCCATACCTATGGGAGCCGGCTCCACCGCCTCCTGGGCACACCCCACAATTGGAGCAACAACGAGCGACACCATCAATAAAAACAACAAGGACTTTTTCATCGGTTATCACCTCCTTATCTCGATTAAATTTTCCGGTGTGAATCAGGCTGATGATTTCATATTTCTCTCTCCTTTCAGGTATTAATCTAATGCCGCGAACAGGCGCCTTTTCTGCAGGAGGAAGGGAGCGTAATCGAGATAGGAATACAGGCACTGCAACGAAAGCCAACGCACGAAACGTACAACCGCCATGTAGCCTGTATTTCCGATTTCTCCTTCTTCCACCCGGGAGGTAAAGCTGTTTTTAGCAGTACCATCGACCCCGGTAAATTGGGATACCGCCTGTCCACCATGTCCCAGCAAAACTAGGATTTAGGTAAAACAACTCCTGAGAAAAGCAATTATTAAATAATCTGGACCTTTTTATATCCGGCTGAATTACTTGTTATTGCATGAAAAACCTTCTAAAGTAACACCCTTTAATCCTCGACTTCATCTATCGTAAATTCATTAGACTTGTAATTAATCAGAATATGAAGTGTCAAGGCAACTTGATATAGTGACATGTAAACATTACAATAGGCCTTCCAATTCTGTCAAGTAGTAATGCGAACTATAGGAAAATTGCGGGGATATTAGTTTGATTATTTAGAATTGGAATAATATTTGAAATTTGCAGGTTATTAACATTTAGCTGCCAATCAGTGTGATTTTAGGACTGGATTCTACCCGGTATCGCTTTATGAGTATGTTATCCCCATCAAGCTAGTATCATATCCACCCAGTGATTCAACTTGGCGATGGAGGTCGCTTGACTTGAGTATTCTCAGCAGGGACTGTATGGCAGGCAGGTCCAGAAAGTGGTCGGGAATAACCAGGTCATAAGGCTCTTCATTTAGCAATAAAAAGTCCAGGCCATTGGCCCGAGCTGCGGCTTCTATGCCAATTCCGCAATCAGCCAATCCAGTGGCAACTGTCTCGGCAGTAGATAGGTGGCCGTTGGCGGTCTTCTCATACCCGCGTATATCTTCCGCCGAAATTCCCGTCTCCCACATAAGGCGATTTAATAGCCCCCGGCTCCCAGCCCCTGGCCGGCGATTAATAATAGTCACGTTTGACTTTGTCAGGTCGTCCACATGTCTAATGTCCTTGGGATTTCCGGCCGAAACAATCATTCCCTGTCGCCAAATAGCAAACCTGATAATAGTGCAAGGAAATGGCACGATCTTTTTCACCAGAGGCTCATTGTAGTGGCCCGTTACTTTATCTTTGAAATCGCATCCTGCGATATGAATATCACCGCGCGCCAAAGCATGCAGAGACGGCATACTTTCCGCCTCAATCCAAATTAGACGTACGCCAAGGTCTCGGATCATGGATGCAAGGATAGAAGATGAGGGATCGCAGCCAGAAAGAACCAGCGTAGGAATATTTATCGCTGATTCATTTAAAATCTGTAAATCAACCTGTCTTTTCCCGTGCATAGCTATCGTAATTGCATCGGCCGGATCGAGTATGCGGCTGCCTGACAACCCGCTGTTCATAGGACGGGCCAGTAGTCGCGAGCCTAACTTGATAAGCTGAATTCGAGTTCCTCGGGCAGCAGGTCTGGACTTATCCATCAATTCCGCCCGTAATCGCTTATCCGAATCATCGTCCAACCAGAATAGCTCCTCCACTGTCGTATTCAATGCACGCGCCAATCGCAGGGCTATTTCAGTGGATGGTACGGCTTTGCCTGCCTCGATAGCCGTATAAGCCTGCCGACTGATACCGACAGCCTCGGCTAGGTTGGTCTGAGTGAAACCTAAATCTTTCCTTATTTTGTGAATTTTTCGCTTAATCGCCACAAATTTATTGTAAAGTATACGTAACACATAGTCAATTTAACTTCACTATTCACTCTGTAAAAATAGCGTTACTCAATGGCTCTACAATATGAGTCCAATATTCCATGGCGCCTTTCTAAGTTGTAATGATAAGGGTTATTGTTGTAGTGAATCATCCTTGCTTGCAAGTCCTGAGAAGCGCTGTGAAGTATTGTGTAACAGGTACTATATGCATGTCCCAGATACCTACATCAAGTGTAATGAGGGTTGTAAAAACAATACACGCTAAAGTGGGGATCTATAAAACTTCATACTATCCTAAAAGGTGAATGACCGGGTATATCTCTGTACTATTTCCAGGCTTACCCAGCATCCTAACTCTTTGATTGTCATTGTGTCTATACCGGCCTTCCTTAACAGCACCGCAAAGGGACACCGGAAGGTATGCGGGTTACAGTTTTCAAACGTCTTCCCTCTCATCCAGGCCACCAATCATTTTTTCATATACACATCTTCCATGAACTTCTGTTTACCTACTCAAAGAGTCTGCCTTCCTTGGCAATGGAAATAGCAAAGGGACCGGCACGCAACGCGTGCCGGCCCCTTTCGTTGACTTTTTAATGCGCGCCTATTTTAGTTCCATTGATTCTGCGACCAGTTCCGCGATATCCTTCGCGAGCAGTGTCTCTTCAGCGCCCTTAGCCTTGATGGCGTCGGTGAACATCTGGATGCAGTAGGGGCAAGCTGTGGCCACGATATCCGCCCCGGTCTCTATGACCTGCTCGATGCGCACCTCGCTGATACGCTTGCCGATACGCTCCTCCATCCAGAATCGCCCACCGCCACCGCCGCAGCAGAATCCGTTGTTGCGCGAGCGCTCCATCTCCAGCAGCGGCAATTTATTAATAGCCTGCAGCACATGCCTCTGGGGGTTGTATATGTCGTTGTGCCTGCCCAGGTAGCAGGAGTCGTGGTAGGTGATCCTGTTTTCTTTCATAACCACAGGATTGATCTTGCCCTCGCTGATAAGCCGGGAGATAAAGGTGCTGTGATGGATAATCTCAAAGTTTCCGCCGAGCTGCGGGTACTCGTTCTTCAGCGTGTTAAAGCAGTGCGGGCACATGACGATGATCTTCTTGATGTTGTAGCCCTTGAACTGCTCTATGTTGTTGGCAGCCAGCGTCTGGTAAAGGTACTCGTTTCCCAGCCTCCTGGCCGGCTCACCGCAGCACATCTCCTGGGCGCCCAGAATGCCGAAGCTGACACCGGCGGCCTTGAGTATCTTGGCCGTGGCGATGGCTATCTTGGTGCTCCTCTCTTCGAGCGATGCGGCGCAGCCGGCAAAGAATACGTACTCAACATTGCTGTCTTCCGAAAGCTGCTTGATATCAAGGCCGGCCGCCCAGTCGGTCCTGGTGAGGGTCGTACCCTTGCAACTGTGCCCCCTGGCCTCGATGCACTGCAGTACCGCCAGGCCGGTTTCGGGTACCTGCGCCAGATCCAGCACGAGATGGCGACGCATGTCGATTATCTTGTCTATATGCTCGATGAAAACAGGGCAGATGTCCTGGCAGGCGCCGCAGGTTGTGCAGGCCCAGATAACGTCTTCCGTGATGACCTCTCCTACCATGGCCTTGGAGCTTCCGGCGGCTTCCTCCGCGGGGGCGGCTTCGCCGCCTGCTTTGGCTGCTTTGGCTTTGGCCTTCTTTTCCGCCATCAGAGCGGGAGAGCGATCCAGCCAGTGAGTTTTGAGGTCCTGTACCAGTTGCCGCGGCGAAAGCGGCTTATCCGTCAGGTAGGCAGGACACCTGTCCTGACAGCGGCCGCAGTTGGTGCAGGCATCAAGATCGAATAACTGTTTCCAGGTGAAATCCTCGATCTTTCCGATGCCGTAGGTCTCGGCATTCTCAAGATCAACCAGGCTGAGCGTACCCTTGGGCCGGGATGTTTTAAAAAGCACATTGACCGGTGAGATGAGTATGTGGGTCAGCTTGTCCCATGCTACGATAATATAGAAGACCGCACCCACGGTGATTATCACGTGACCGTACCAGAGGATCTGGTACCACAGGAGGCGCGAAGCTTCGGGGAGCCCGGCGAACAGACCGGCGATCCAGAAGCCGCCGAACCTGGCCTGTCCCCACTCGGGATGTACATAGTATTCGGGCTGGGCCAATCCCAAAACCTCGGGTGTAGCAGCGATCATTCTGAATCCCTGCAGGAAGAAGCCTGAGATCACAACGATGAATATGAGGAAGAGGACCACGCCGTCGTCCATAACCGTGTTGAGCCGCTTAGGCCTTTGTATGTAGCGCCGTATAAATGCCATCAGCAGGCCGACCAGCACCATGATCCCGGCGATGTTCCACAGGCCGCCGAGGTACATATATACCGGACCGTGAATGAAGGCAGCGTGAAAAGGCTCGAAAACGTAATGGTTCAGGAAGTCCAGGCCTGCGCCGATAAAGAGAAGTATGCAGCCCACGAAGATGAGGAAGTGCATGATGCCGGGATAAGGCTCGCGCAGGAACCTCCTGTGAAATACGCCGTCCAAAATAGATAGTCTGATGAACTCGCCGATTCGCCCGACCGGGTTGTCGAAACGTTTATCGGGCTTGCCCAGCATCCACATCTGGTAGCGCTTGTACACCGAATAGCCGATAAGCGCGATGGCGGCGGCTGCCGCAAGGTAGAGGCCGATCTGCACTAATAACGGGATCTGCCAGAAAATTTCTCGTGTTGCTTCCATGTTACTCCTTCCGAGATTATTTCCTTAAAACCGCACTATTATATTACTTTTTTATACCTTGTTCCATCCGCTTTTTCACTGAAATACGGCGGCATTCTGTGAAGTGTCACGATAGCAGGCCCGCAGGTTATAGCAGGAGCTAAACCGGCCTGTACGTCTTCCCTGCGGCTGCAAATAACCGCTCTATTGCGCTTACCGGTATATCCGTAGAACCAGGCAGTACATCCCTGCCATCGCAGAAATGATGGTAATCGCTGCCGCCGGTGGTCAGCAGTTCGTGCCGTTTCGCCAGCCCGAGGATCCTTCTGGTGGCCTTGCCGTTATACTGCCCGTAATAAGCTTCGATCCCCACCAAACCAGCCACCTTCAGATCAACGATGAGGTTGTCCACGTCAACAATATCAGCCGGATGGGCCAGCACCGGTATACCTCCCGCCTTCTTCACGATCCTGACCGCGTCAGCCGGGCCGACCTTCTCACGCCCGATATAGGCCG
>CAZKOL010000012.1:0-44521 GCA_964554375.1 uncultured Dehalococcoidales bacterium | reverse complement strand
CGACCAGTTTCTCCTTGCACCAGGCCTGGATCTCCTCGGCTGTCGCCGTCTTGCCAGCATCCAGCACCACCCAGGCTTTGACCGCTTCACCCTGCTTGGCATCGGGAATTCCGGCCACGCTGACCTCTGCAACCGCCGGGTGACTGCTGATGACCTCCTCGACTTCCCTCGGCCAGACCTGGAAGCCGCTGGGCTTGATGAGGTCCTTTTTGCGCGAGGTGATGAAAACGTAACCGTCATCATCCATATAACCCACATCGCCCGTATACAGCAAGCCGTCCCGCAGCATTTCCTTGGTCTCCTCAGGCCTGTTCCAGTATCCCTTCATCAGCTGCGGGGCCTGGAAAACGATCTCTCCCTCCTTGCCTGCCGGCATATCGCCCTCACCGGTCTCGATATCACCGATCCTGATTATGACGTCCGGTAGGGGCATGCCCACCGATCCCTGCTTCCACGTTCCACGGAAAGGAGTGCAGCAGCAGGCCATGGTGGACTCGGTCAGCCCGTATCCCTCCACGATGCGACCGCCGGTGAGGTCTTCGAAACGCTTCTTGGTCTCGTACAGCAGCGGGGCTGCGCCCGAGTTGCAGCATTTCATAGAGCTGAAATTCACCTTGCCCGCCTTGACTGCAGGGTGCTCCAGCAGTGCGATAAACATGGCAGGCACAGCAGGGAAGAAAGCGGGTTTGTCATGATTGATGGAGGCGACCACGTCGTCGCGGTCGCGGGGATTGGGCACCAGCGACAGCGCCGCGTGCCCGACGATGGCCGTACTCATCACCGCATACGTGGCGAAAGAGTGGAAGAGCGGCAGGACCAGCATCATCACGTCTTTGTAGGGCTCAGTTATCTCGCCGAACCACCTGTTGAACTGCAGGCCGGTGATGACCTGTGAGTGATGGGTACCTACTACGCCCTTGGGTGTCCCGGTGGTGCCACCGGAGAAAAGAATCAGGGCCTCATCACTGGGCAGCACTTTGACATCGGGCCGTTTCGCTCCGGCCTGGGCTTTTATCAGGTCGGTCAGCCAGAAATCGCCGGGTTGAAGAACTATAAAGTGTCCTTCCTTTTTCTCCTTGACCAGGGTGAAGAGCACTTTGAGCACCGGCGGGAGGTAATCCTTGATGCCGGTGGCTATAACCAGCTTCAGCTTGGTCCGCGGTTGCAGCTTCTTCAGGGCATTGTAGAACATGGTCAACACCACCACGGTCTCGGCGCCACAGTCTTTGAGGGCATGCTCGAGCTCGGACTCGGTATACATGGGATTCATGTGCACCAGGATAGCGCCGATTTTCCATGCGCCCCAGCGGCATATAATAGCCTGCGGGCAGTTGGGCATGATGAGGGCTACACGGTCTCCCTTCTTTACTCCTTTAGCTGCCAGCGCCGCAGCAAACTCGTCGCTGAGCTTCTGGATCTCAGCATAGGACATCTTCCTCTTCTTAAACAACACCATGGGATAATCAGGGTGTTCCTTGACCGCCTCGTCTATATAGTCAACGAGCGTCTTCTGGGGATAGGGTTCCAGCGTAGCCGGGACACCTTTGTCATAGTTTTTTAACCATCTTTTGTCGGACAAGATAAGCACCTCCTTAGATTTGTTATTATGATTAAGCGTTGCACGCCTAATTACCCCATCAATGTACTATTTCGCCGCTTTCTGCCTGGCTATCTCCTCCTCAACCAGTATACGCTTAAGTATCTTGCCAACCAGCGTTTTAGGCAATTCGGTCCTGAATTCGACATGCTTGGGCACCTTGTAGGCTATCAGCTTTCCGCGACAGTGCGCCTGGATCTCTTCGGCAGTAGCAGTCTCTCCCGCACGCAGCACCACCCAGGCCTTGACAGCCTCTACCTGGTAAGCATCTGGGATCCCTGCAACACCCACTTCAGCCACCTTGGGATAGGTGCTGATGACCTCCTCGACCTCGCGCGGCCATACCTGGAAGCCACCGGGTTTAATCAGTTCCTTCTTGCGCGACGTGATAAAAAGACAGCCATCGTCGTTGAAGTAGCCGATATCGCCGGTATATAGCCAACCGTCGCGGACCATCTCCGCCGTGGCCTCCGGCCTGTTCCAGTATCCTAACATCACCTGGGGGCACCTGGCGATAATCTCGCCCTCCGTCCCCAGCGGCATGTCTTTCTCACCCGTCTCAACATCCACTATACGCAGAATAACATCCGGCAGCGGCACTCCGGCCGACCCGGGCGTCCACTTGCCCTCCACGGGTCCGAGAGTGATGGCTGCGGTCAGTTCCGTCATGCCGTAACCTTCGATCAACTTGCCGCCTGTCAATTCCTCGAAACGCCGCTTGGTCTCAGGCAGCAGGGGCGCCGCCGATGCCACGCAGAGCTTCATGGATTTAAAATCAACCTTGCCTGCCTTGACCAACTTGTGCTCCAGCAGTGCAATAAACATAGTGGGGACGGCGGGGAAGTATGCCGGTTTCACTTTATTAATAGTCTTCACTACGTCGTCGCGGTCGCGGGGATTGGGGACAACGGCAAGCGGATTATGCCCCATAATGGAGGTACCCATCACCCCGGCGAAACCGTATACGTGAAAGAGCGGCATGATCATCATGACCACGTCGTCCCATTCCGTTAGCACGTGGTCGTTCCAGACCTTGAGCTGCCAGGCCTCGGCAATCAGGCATCTATGGGTTATGATAACGCCCTTGGGAACGCCGGTGGTGCCTCCACTGAAAAGCAGCAGCGCAATATCGTCCGAGACGGGCTTATTATCGGGAGCAGCGTCGGCGGCGTGCTTGCTCATAAGCTCGGCCATCCAGAGATCACCCGCCTTTAATGTTATCCTGTGCCCCTCCTTCTTCTCTTTAAACAGCGTAAACATCGTCGCGAGGAAAGGCGGCAAGTACTCCTTGATATTGGTGGCTATGACCAGCCTGAGGTTTGTCTGTGGCTGTATCTTCTTGACCGTGGCATAAAAAGGTGTCAGTACAATGGCCACTTCAGCCCCACATTCCTTTATTGAGTGCTGTAATTCGTGCTCCGTATACATCGGGTTGAGCGGCACAGGTATGGCGCCGGCCTTCCAGGCTGCGAAAGAGCTGATAAAACCCTGCGGACAATTGGGCAGTAGTATGGCAATACGGTCACCCTTCTTCACACCATTGGCCTTGAGAGCTGCGGCAAACACCGAATAGAGCCGCACAAGCTCGCTGTAGCTGATGGTCCTGTCCTTAAAAATAAGAAACCTGTGATCGGGCCTCCTCTTGGCGGCCTCCTCTACCACGTCTAAAAAAGTAACCGGCGGGTATGGTTCCAGGCTGTGCGGCACCCCCGCATCATAGCTTTTAAACCACGGATATGATTCTGACATCAATTCAACCTCCCTGTATTATTTTGGCCGCGGTAACTATGGCTGATTTTTTTCCTCCCGATTTCTTTATCTTTTCCTTCTTGCGACTTTGCAGAAAGAGATGCCCGTCGCTGTCCAGATAACCCATATCACCGGTGTACAGCCATCCGTCCCTGAGCATGGCCGACGTACCCTTCGGCTGGTTCCAATAGCCCTTCATCAGGTTTGGCGCTTTAAAACATATCTCGCCAAGCTTGCCGGCTTTCAAGCTGCGGCGGCCGGTTTCAGCATCGGCTATTTTGATGATTATATCCGGCAGCGGCATCCCCACCGAACCTTTCTTGTTTACGCCCATAACAGGGTTGAGCGTAGCGCCCTGCATGGTCTCCGTCATGGCGTAGCCTTCCAGCAGACGGCCGCCCGTCATACTCTCAAATTTTTTCTTGGTCTCCGCCATCAGAGGTGCTGCGCCCACTGTGCATATCTTCATGCCGTCCAGCTTCACTTTACCTGATTTCACCAGGGGATGGTTCATAATCCCTATATAAAATGTGGGCACTCCGGGCATAAAGGCCGGTTTGTATTTCTTGATGCTTTTAACCACGTCCGTGATATCACGCGGGTTGGGTATGAGGATACAGGAAGAATGGTTGACCATAGCCGTGCCCAACACACCCACACAGCCAAAAACGTGGAAGAGCGGCATTGTCAGAGCCACTTTATCTTCCCATCGCTCTAAAACAGGGCTGAGCCAGGCGTTTATCTGCATGGCAGTCATTATCAATGCCCCATGCGTGCCCACCACCCCCTTGGGTGTGCCGGTCGTGCCACCGCTGAAGAATATCACGGCCGGATCCGCCGGCTTGACTTCAACATCCGGCCTGCGGGCATTTTTGTATTTGCGCAGCAAGTCCTGGAACCACACGTCGCCATTCTGCAGGGATATGCGGTAACCTTCTTTCTTCTCCCTGGCCACCGTGAAGAGCAGTCCCAGGTGCGCAGGCAGGTATTCCTTGATGCTGGTGGCGATGACAGTCCTGACAGCAGTCCCGGCCTGGATATTTTTAATGGCCCGGCAAAAAGGGTTAAGCGCGATCACAGCAGCGGCATCCACTTCTGCCAGCGCGCGCTTTAGTTCACGTTCCGTGTAGAGCGGATTGAGTGGGACCGCTATCGCTCCCGCCTTCCAGATACCGTGGAACGAGAGCACCAGCTGCGGCGAATTGGGCAAGATCAGCGCTACGCGGTCTCCCTTTTTTACACCGAGGGCAACCAGGCCGGCGGCCAGGGCATCGCTCTGCCGCACAAAGTCATCATATAACAGCCTGGCGCCCTTGAAATAGAACATGGCGCGGTAGGGTTTGGCTTTGGCGGACTCATCGACGACCTCGATCATGGTAGTTTGTGGATAAGGCTCGAGTGTGCGAGGCACACCTTCATCATAATTCTTCAACCAGGGATATCTATCCATTTAGACTCCGATCCACACAATCAGCGGGGGCGGTTTTATCCATGCTGATATCAATCGTTAATTGACCGGTCAATTTTAACACAGTGACTCGTAAAGTCAAGTTAGACAGGGGACCGAAACGCCTTTTTCAATCCGTATATCTACTTATTTGGACCCTGACTGACGGCGCAATTGCCCGCAGGCTGCCTGGATGCCCGCCCCCCTCTGTTCCCGTTGTGTCACAATTATGCCGTCATTTTCCAGCACGCGCCGGAAAGCCGTGATAGCAGCGGCCTGCGGACGTCTGAAATTACTTTGCAGCACCTCATTAAATGGTATTAGGTTTACATGGCAGTTTAACCCTTTCAGCAACGAAGCCAGGGCGGCCGCTTCAGCCTGGCTGTCGTTGACCCCTTTCAGCAGGCAGTACTCGAATGTCACGCGCCGGCCGGTGTGATTGAAATAATGCTGGCAGGCGGCCAGTATATCCTTCAGCAAGTAGCGCGACATGCCCGGCACCAGCTTCCTGCGCAACCCATCTCCAGCGGCATGCAGCGAGACCGCCAGCGTTAGCTGCAGACGTTCAGCGGCCAGCCGGTATATCCCGGGAACGTAGCCTATAGTGCTTATGGTTATATTGCGCATCCCGATCTTGAGTTCATCATTGATCAGGCGCACCGCCGCCAGTGTCGCGTCGTAGTTGAGCAACGGTTCGCCCATGCCCATAAAGACAACATGGCTGACCCTGCCGTCCGGGTCAAGCATTTTCTCCTGGATGGCGATCTCCCCCACAGTCAGCACCTGGTCAACTATTTCCCCTGCCGAGAGGTTGCGTTTAAATCCGCCGGCTCCGGTAGCGCAGAAAGTGCAGCCGATGGGACAGCCGACCTGCGTGGACACGCAGCAGGAGAAGCGTTCATCGTAGGGCATGCCCACCGTCTCCACCAGCTCGCCGTAGTAAGGCCGCAGCAGCAACTTGAAGGTGCCGTCACTGCCAATGCTGGTTTTTTCGACTGTGGAGCGTCCGACCTCCCAGGATTCATCCAATTTCATCCTGAACGCGGCAGGAAGATTGGCCATATCGCTGACGCGCCGGCAGCCGTGCCTGTATATCCAGTCGGCCAACTGCGTGCCACGGAACTCCTTCTCACCGAGATCGGCTGCAAGCTGCTTCAGTTCACTGCCACCCGGGCCGAGCAACATTTTCTTGATCATGATATATTCCCGCACCATTATGGAGTACCGGGAGGCCGGCTGCAAGCCGAACTAAATAGAGTTTGACCACCCCGGTTATTAGTGTTAGCATGAAATTGAGGGGCAGTAGGAGAGATTAGCCCCCGGGGAGGCAGGAAATGGTCAAAAAACAGGCCATGCTCGTAGAATGGCACTTTCCTCAAGATCGCTCTCCCCTGCCGGAGGAGCAGAGATAGGCTCTGCCCGTGCAGAAAGGGAGAGCAGCGAAAACTCCCGAGCTCCCCGTAAAGTAGCAAACAGGCTACAGCGCAAAGGCTAAAGCAAAAGATTGAGGCTTTCCTCGAGGGGAGAGTAGGGAGGAGCATAGATCTGATTGATCAGGGGGCTTCGCTTCGGCGGAGCCCCCTAAATATTACTTTCCTGTGCCCCCTTTTTATCGTGACAATCCGTTTGCCGGCGTTGTTAATATCCGGCGGTGGTGTCCAGTCCTTTAGACTTGAATATCCCGACGATCTCGGACATGCGCTCTTCGCTCAGCGGTTTGCAGCCGCTGAGCTGATAGGCCTTCCCCAGCGACTGGTATTTTGGCCGGCCCCACTCATGATACCCCAGTAGGGATATTTTCTCGGCCTTCATGCCGCCCAGCCTGCGGGCCAGTTCTTCCATATACTGGTCGGAGTCATTGTAGCCGGGTATCACAGGAACCCTGATCCAGATCCTGGCCTTACCCGAATCCATGGCCTTCTCAAGGTTGGCCAGGATATGCCTGTTGTCCACACCGGTTCCGTCGCGGTGCTCATCGGCATCAAGATGCTTAACATCGAAAAGCACCAGGTCGACACTTTCCAGCGCCTTTTCCAGCACAGGCCAGGGAACATGACCGCAGGTATCGAGCGCCGTGCTGAGTCCCAATGCTTTACACCTGCCCAGCAGCGCCAGGACAAAGTCCGCCTGCAAAAGCGGTTCGCCACCTGAAAGTGTTATGCCGCCTCCCGAATTACGGTAGAAAATCTCGTCCTTGCGGAGCTCGCTAATCACCTCATCCAGGCTCATGTAACGTCCCGCCACCTCTATGGCATCCTCCCAGCACGCGTCTATGCATTTTAAGCACAGGTCGCACTTGTTCCTGTCCAGCCACAATCCTGTGGAAGCCAGCGAAAGAGCCCCCCGGGAACATACGTCGATACAGCGGCCACAGCCGTTGCACCTGACCTCCCGCACCAGCATCTCGGGCTGCGCGCTGATCGACTCAGGGTTGGAGCACCACTTGCAGCGCAGGGGACATCCCTTGAAAAAGACCGTTGTCCTTATGCCGGGACCATCTTGAATACTATAGCGCTGGATATTGAATATCAGCCCCTTCAGGTCGTTTTCTGTTTTGTCACCGCCCGCATTGCCGGCCTCCCGGGAGTCTAAAAGCACTGCGGAGTCCTGGCTATGATTGAATCCTGAATGCTCCTGTCCAGGTCGATGAAGTACGCGGCAAAACCTGCCACCCGGACCATCAGGGTAGGGTACTTCTCAGGATGGTCCTGCGCGTCCACCAGTGTATCCCTGTTGACGGTGGAGAACTGGACGTGGTGTATACCCATATCGGCGAAGGTCTTAAGGTATTGAGCAAAGACCTCGGCATTGTGGCCCACCAGGAACTGCGGCATGAAGGTCTGGTTGAAGAGTTGGTTCCAGCTTAAGAGCGGGTCTACCTTTGCTACGGACTTGAGGACCGCGGTCGGGCCTTTCTTGTCGCGGCCGGCCATGGGTGAGATTGTCCCGTCATTGAAGGGATCTCCACTCATCCTGCCGTCCGGGGTGGGGCCGCAAACACGACCGAAGCTCCACCAGGCAGTGGCCGCCGTTCCGTCCACGTGCACCGATGTGCCCCAGTTGGTCTTGCACTTACTGGTCTCCTCCTCTATCATGATCGCAACCTTCCTGGACGTCAGGTCGGCATAATCATCATCGTTGCCGAACTTGGGCGCGCGCAGGCATAACTGGCGGATCTCCTCGAAGCCCTCCCAGTTATTCTTAAGGGCTTCAACGAGCTGTTTCATGGTGACTTTCTTATCCTCGAAAACCACCTTCTTAACCGCGGTCAGGGAATCGGACACGGTATTGAGGCCGAAAAGGGTCACATCGCGGTAATCGGGCATGTAGTTCCAGTCACGCACATCCTGCGCCCTTTCCAGGCAGTCATCGATGACTGACGACAGGAACGGGCGCGGCGCCCACTCTTTATAGAGGGCGTCGGCAATATTGGCGATGCGCACCAGGCGGTGTATGACCAGCCGGTAGTTTTCCACGAATGCGTCGAAAAGTTCATCCATAGAGCCGATCTTCTCAGGATCGAGCACTTTATTGCCGGCTTTCTTGTAGATAGCCAGCGGATCGATGCCAAGCGCCTGGTTGAGACAGAGGGGCGCCGGCACACCGCTGGCCCAGGCCGAGATATGGCTGAAGTTCTTGCCGGGTATGGTGGGGACCATGCAGTTGTTGATGGAATAGTTGCGGGCATCCTCAATTGGTGTTCCCATGTTGACCAGCCTCGGCACAACCACCTTGTCGTTGAAAATGGCCGGCTGCGGCATGCCGGACGCCAGGCACTCAATAGACTTATCCACCAGCTTGCCGGGTATACCGTCATGCCAGCGTAAGGCCAGCGGCGGTACGATGGCGCGAACGGTCATGGTAGCATCGAGGATGATAAAGCTCATCTCGTTGGTGACGTCTCGGCCGCTGGAATCCACGCCGCCTATGGTAACTGTCTGGAATCCCAGCGCACCACCGCCGAAACCCGACCAGATAGGAGCATGTAAAAATCCCGTCTCCTGGAATTTAACAAAGAGAAACTCCACCAGCTCTTGCGCTGATTCACGGGTTATCTTTCCCGCGGCCAGGTCCTTATCGTAAAATGGGTTGAATACTACGTCAAAGCGTATGCCCGAACCCACTTGAGGCATCTCCAGGAAATTCACCACCAGGTGGACGAACCAGTAGGACTGGACGGCCTCATGCAGCGTGCGGGCCGGATTTTCAGGCACGCGATCGCAGACCTCGGCTATATTGCCAAGCTCCACCTTCCTGAGAACTTCCTTCTCGGACCTGGCCAGGCTGCGGGCCAGTTCGGCGTACCTTTTGGACCACCGGCAAACGGCCTCGAGCGATATGATAGTGCTCTCCAGGAAATCCTTTTTCCTAACGAAATCAATGCCGTTGATGGTCTCGTCCATGTATTCCCGGTCGAGCTTCTTAAGCCGTTCTCTGGCTTCCTCCAGTATACCCTTCAAACCGATGGAGAGTATCTTGTCGTAGTTGGGTGTGGCGGATTCCCAGTTGAAAATCCAGAACTGCTCTTTAAGCTCGGGAGTAAGATATTTCTTGCTCATGTGATGGATGGAGCGGTCGCCCCAGTAATCACCGATCTCCTTCAGCTCCTTCCTGCCCTCATCGGTCAGCATTTCGGCATAGACCTGTCCCGGCGCCGTTTCCCTGGCTATCCATTTCCACGCCAGCTCCGGGTAAAAAGGCACGGAATCGCTGTTGGAGGCATAGTTGCCCACTATCATTTCATCGGGCCTGATATAGACCGTCATGTTATCCAGTATATGTGCCAGCGCCCTGGCGCGGCGCAGGGCTATGGGCTGGCCCTCGGTCTTTTTATATGATTGCGTAACCAGCCTGGCCCTCTCCAGGTCGAGTGACCAGATAAAGCCGGGCCTGGTGGCCCTGGCATCGGCGCTCAACTCTTCAAGCGCCACCTGCTGTGCCTTGATCGGTGTCTTTACCATCAGATTGATTGTTCTCGTTGTCATTCTATACCTCCTAAATCAGATGAGATCTATTATCTTTAGTTATATCTTGATGCGCAGGTCTTCAAGTGGATAGCTCATGCAAGGATGGATATAGCCGGATTTTTTATCCGCCTGACGGTGGTGCACCCTCGACGGGGCAAACACCTTGCCTGAGATCAGCTTGGTACGGCAGGCCGTACATTCGCCCGATCGGCAAATGGCCGGCACCACGATGCCAGCGCGTTCGAGCGAGTTTATCAGCGGCTCGCCCGCCCTCGCTTTAGCCTTCTTGCCGCTCCTCATCTCGATGACCTCGAACTCCCTGGAGGCAGGCGTACCGGGCCAGGCAGGATCCCTGGTTATGTCCTGCGGCGGCCCGTAGGCTTCCTGCTTGGTGCGCCTGGCCGGCACACCCAGCCTGGCCAGGGCCGGGAGACAGACCTCATACATCAGCGCAGGGCCGCAGGCAAATACGGTCTTGCCCTTGAGGTCGCCCGCCAGCGATGAAATAACCTTATCATCGATGAAGCCTGAAGCGCCCTTCCAGCCTGCGGGCGGTTCGCTGATCACGTAGTCAACTTTTATGTTCCTATTTTTAGCGGTGATTTCCTTCAGCTCTTTATCAAAGATTATGTCATCCGGCTTACGGCTGCCGTAGATCAGGTGGATATTCAGGGCTGCTTTTTTGTCAGTGGTCTCACGAATGATGGATATGAAGGGGGCAGCGCCACTGCCTCCCGCCAGGAAAACGAGATCGGAAGAATCCATCAACGGCTCATAGTAGAAATAGCCGTTGGGGCCGGTGGATTCAAAGCTATCGCCTACTTTGACTTTGTCAAGCAGGAAATGTGAAACGAAACCACCATCCACACGGCGGACAGTTATATCGTAATAAGGTTTGCCCGGCGACGATGAGATACTGTACGGCCGGGAAGTCCTGACACCATCGATCTCGGCAAAGAGATTAATATACTGGCCCGCGCGAAAATATGGCAGTTTGCCGTCCTTCGATTCCAATCTAAGAGTCATAGCGCTGGCCGTTTCGGCAATAATCTGCTTGACCTTGAGCTGCAGCCTGCGCGGATGAATGCCGGCAACAACCTTTTCCTCTGTGGCTATTGTGTCTTTCAGCTCTTTGGGCTGCACCTTTTGCTTCTCCAGCGAATTCTTCATACCGGCTATCTGATCGGTTTCCCAGGCCCCTCTCTCCATATCCCTCAGTATCTCGCGCGACGCCATGGCGCCTGAAGCGATACAGGATTCAAAGCCGCCGCCGATATTGACCCAGGCATTGGCAAAATACAGCCCTTCCAGCGGTCCCCGCATCGGTATGCGCAGGAACCCCGTTCCGGTAAAATTCTCGTCGAACCCGATGATGCTGCCGCGCGGATTTCCCGTGTAGCGCATGTTGGTCAGCGGCGTGGCTATCTCGATTACTTCGATATGGTCCTGCAAATTGGGCGCCGCCTTTTCGGCCAGCTTGAGAACCTTCCGGGCCATGCTGTTTTTGGCTTCGATATAATCTGATGGGGAGAGCTTCAGCCACGGATCGGCATAGGCTATCTGGGTAATAACCAGAGATGCCGTGCCCTTCGGCGATACGCCGGGGTCGACCACGTTATAGGCCACGATGGCATTGCCGTCCGGCTCGTAATCGAGCGAGTGGCGCATATTTTCATACTGCCTGTCCAGGTCGTAGGTATTATTGACGAAATTCTCATGTACGTTCAGCCCGACGTCCTGGCAAGGACAATCCAGG
The DNA here is from genome assembly GCA_964554375.1 of uncultured Dehalococcoidales bacterium. Classification (GTDB taxonomy): domain Bacteria; phylum Chloroflexota; class Dehalococcoidia; order GIF9; family UBA5629; genus CAIMUM01. The sequence goes on along the minus strand of CAZKOL010000012.1, from coordinate 33,005 downwards.
CCCAGGTAGATGTTGAAGGTGCTGGCCCCACCCGTCCAGCCACCCAGGCGGTTGAGGTACCAGCCCGGCATGTTATCACGGCCGATCAGTTCCAGGCTGGTGGTCACAGGGTTGGCGCTGCAAACGACGTGCTGCGAGACTATTTCTGTTCCGTCCTCGGTCAGCACACCGCGCACCTTGCCATCCTTTACAAGTATCTTCCTGGCGCCATTGTTGAACCACACCTCACCACCATAGGATTCCATAGTATCGATAAAGGCCTGCGAAAGGCTCTGCGAGGTCCCCTTGATATGGGCCGGCCCGAACCTGATATAGCTTACCAGTCCCAGCGCGTAGATAAGGAAGGCCATCTTGGAAGGAGGCTGGCAGAAATATCCCCAGAGCTGTCCGATGACGGCGCGGGCCTTCTCGTCCGAGACCATGGGGTTGAGTACCTCGGAGAGCGTCTTGCCGAAGTTGCCGACCAGGTCCGGGTAATCGGATGGGTTCTGCATAACTGCCTTCATGCCCACGCGCATTGATTTCATGGCCTGCCTGGCGAAATCAAACATGGTCTGAGAGAACTTTTTTATGCCGGCGGCCTCGTTGGGAAACTGGCTGATGAGGGCATCCTCGTAATTCTGTTTGCCTATCGGTATCTCGATGGTGAAGTCAGGGAAGATGCTGCGATACAGGTCGGGTATGTGCAATACATCCACCCGGTCGGATACACCGCTGTCGTGCAGGATGCGCCAGATCGGGCCCATGTCATTTTCATTCCCGTATCCCGAAAGCTGGTGCAGGGCAATCTCGAACTCGAAGCGCCCTCTGAGGAATGATGTAGCATACCCTCCCGGCACGTTGTGTTTTTCCAGTATTACAACCTTCTTGCCGGCCTTGGCCAGGTAGGTTGCAGCAGACAGTCCGCCCAGTCCCGCTCCCACCACCACAGCATCGAAATCTTTCATCAAGGTAACCTCCTAATTATTGTGCATGATACTTAAAACTGTATCTTTTTTTCTCGGGATAGCCCGCTCCTTGCTATATATCACAGTTTACGACTTAACCGTCACTCCTTGCGGGAATTCTTTCTGCATTATCTTTACGGCCCCGCCGATTATGTCGTCCATCACTTCCTGTGTGCTCCTGATCTTTTTGATCAGGCCCGTGACCTGGCCGGCAAACATGGGGAAGTAATCAGCTTCGCCTTTCTCCATCATGCCCTGTACAAGGTCGGAGACCAGCATGCTCTGCAGCGGCATGGGCAGGGTCTTGAGGCCCGATTTCTCCCAGGCCGCGTTGAGCTTGTTTTTAAAGGCCCTGGTGGTTTTACCGCTGAAGATACGCATTACCTGCTCCGCCTCCTCATCCGACTCGACCAGCTTGCGGTAATAGGCCTCGATAGTGGGCTTATTCAGCATGCCCAGCTCAACGAAGTCCCAGAAACACTCGTGTGTGGCCAGAAAGGCAGTGCCGCACCAGGCGCCGATGGCGCCAAGCGCCAGCGCAGCCACCAGGCCGCGGCCGTCGCCGATACCGCCGGCAGCCACCACGGGCGTGGGGGCTGCGGCGTCTACCACCTGCGGAACAAGCGCGAAGGTACCTATCCTGCCGGTGTGCCCGCCTGCTTCATGTCCTTGGGCAATGATGATATCAGCCCCCATCTCTTTGATCCGGACGGCACTACGCACGTTGCCAACCAGCGAAACGATCTTGATGCCCGCCTCATGCGCCTCGGGTATCAGCCAGTCAGGGGTACCGAGGCCGAGGGCGAAAAAGGGCACCTTTTCCTCCTTTACCACCTGGAACTGGCTGCGGCCGAACTCCTCGGAGATGGGCCACTCCTTCATTTTGGCGCCTTCGACGCCGAAATCCCTGGCCATCTTCTGGACAAAAGCCGTGTGTTCGGGGGGGATATATTCCTTGAGCTTGTCCAGGTCGAAATCCTTGGGGATAGAGCCCGGCAATAATATATCTACGCCGAACGGTTTGTCGGTCAGTTCGCGTGTTTTCCTGATCCACGACCTCAGTTCATCGGGCCAGAGGAAGGTGGCGCCGATCATTCCCAGTCCGCCGGCGTTGGAAACCGCGGCGGCTAAAGTATAACCGCCCACGGTTCCCATCCCTGCCAGCATCACCGGGTATTCGACACCTAAAATATCGCAAAGTGCGGTGCGGAATACGGGACGCTTATTCATTTTTACTCCTCAGGAATCACTTGGATTTTTCGCTCATAAGGGTGCGCAGTTCCCTCTTGAGTATCTTGCCCACGGCGCTGGTGGGGAGCTGGTCGTAAAACTCTATGCGCTTTGGAACCTTGTAGGGAGCCACCTTGCCCTTGAGATACTCGGTAATCTTGGCCTTTTCCGCGTCGCTTTTCTCGATGCCGGGTTTCAGAATGATGGCGGAGGCGACGATCTCGGAGCCCGGCCTGTCCGGGTCCTGTATGCCCACCGTTGCCCCCATGTCAACATCGGGATGCTCGCAGATGATATCATCCAGTTCTCGCGTAAATACCTTGAAGCCGGAGACGTTGACCATGTCCTTGAGCCTGTCGACTATGGTGACGAATCCCTCCTCGTCCATCTTGCCGATGTCCCCGGTATAGAGCCATCCATCCCGCAGCGCGTTAGCTGTCTCCTGCGGCTTCCTGAAATAGCCTTTGGTAAATACCTGTGGCCCCTTCACTGCCACCTCTCCCGGCTCACCAAAGGGCACATCCTCTTTCGTACCCGGATCCACTATTCTAATCAGTGTATCCGGGAGGGGAATGCCCACGGCGCCGGGCTTCTTCTTTCCGTAGCGCGGGTTGGCGGTGATGATGGGGCTGGTCTCTGTCAGTCCGTAGACCTCCACCAGCTTGTTCTCGCCCACAATTTTTTCGAAGTCCTTGATATATTCCGGGGGGAACGGCGCAGCGCCGCTGGCAAAATACTGCACGTCGCTGAAATCATAGTCACGGAATCCCGGCTGTTTCATCAACTCCAGGTACACAGTCGGCACGTTGCCGATGACATTCGGCCGATGCTTTTTCATGTACTTAATGATGAACTGCTGATCTCGCGGGTTGGGCACAGCTATCAGAGTGATGGCCTTGGACATCATCGCCATGCAAACCAGCAGGCCCGCGATATGGAAGAGCGGGAAGGCGGTCATGCCTACCACGCTTCCCATCTTGGTGTCCAGCCAGGTGGTGACCTGGGTCATCTGGCACACCATGTTACGGTGGGTCAATTCTGCGCCCTTGGGCAGGCCGGTTGTGCCTCCCGTATACTGCATGACGCAGGTATCATCCATGCTGACCTTCTCCGCCACAGGTGTGGCCGGCATGCTCTTCATGACTTCCTTGAAGTGATATATCTCGATGCCGGTGATGGGAAGGACCTTGCCGGTGGGGATCTTTTTGAGCAGTTTACCCATGGTCGCCAGCACCGGCGACAGGTAATCGGCTATTCCCGTAAAAACAATGGCCTTGAGCTCGGTGCCGCCGATCCCCTTGATAACCCGGGGATAGAGGGCATCAAGCGTAACCAGCACCTTGGCGCCGGAATCCTTGAGCTGGTGGTTGAGCTCTTCTGCCGTTAGCAACGGGCTGACTCCGGTCAGCACGCAGCCGGCCTTCTGTATGCCCAGCAGGCCGATATAATACGCCGGCAGGTTGGGAAGGTTTATGCCCACTATGTCGCCCTTCTTCAGGCCGACCTTTTTCAGCAGATTGGCAAAACGGTTGGACATGTCGTCCATCTGCTTAAAGGTGAAAGGGGTACCCATGTAGTGCAATCCCACGCGCTTGGGGTCATGTTTGAAAGCGGGCTCCACCGCCTCCCAGAACGTTTTTTCCGGATACTGAATGGATGCAGGCACATGCTTGTCGTAGCACCCTAGCCAGGGCTTTGTTCCGTATATGTCCGCCATGTAACAACCTCCTACCTGTTTGTTTTTATATAAACGCAACCGCTTATATTTCGTCCCGGCAATACAATAACAGATTACCACAGTAAAAATAATTTTACAACAATATTGTAGCAGATTTGAGAGTAAAATACGTTACCTGACTGGTCAATCAATATACTAACCGGGGGCCGGGTTACTAAGCCGGGAAGCAGCCGAGCCCGGCCCCTGAACCCGAATCCAGCATAACCTCACCCTCTCTCAGAGACGCACGCAATCCCCTCAATAAAAATTAAACCACTGCCCGATGTAATATAGGCCGATTACAATAAAAAGGGCTGCTACGGCTATTCTTATATACTTTTCAGCCCTGCTGGTGGCGTTTATCCATTTTGCAGCGCCGGCCACGCCCAGCGATAGCAGGGTACCGAAAAGCAGCACCGGAAGGCCGGTGCCAAGCGCAAATAAGGCGGGCAATCCCACGCCGCCCTTGGTCTTGAAAGCAAGCGGGATCAACACCCCGAAGAAGAGAACTGCGCTGTAGGGGCAGAAGGCCAGGGCCAGGACAATGCCCAGCGGCAATGCGCCCATCATTCCCATATCGGCCAGCTTGCCGGCGGCATTGGCCATAGCGCTTCCGTGCTCACCGAAAGAAATCCTGTCGATGAAGAGCATAATGAGGCCGACGGCAACCAACAGCGGGCCGACGGCCTTTTCCCCGAGATCCTGCAGGAAATTGGCGATCAGCGGGATACTCAATCCCGCATAAATGATAAGCATGCCCAGCACTGAGTAGGTGATCATCCTGCCCAGTGTGTAGAGGGCGCCGCTGGTAACGGCAAACCTGCGGTCGGATATCCTGCGGCTGATATAGGCCAGGGCAGCCAGGTTGGTGGCAAGCGTACAGGGCCCGATGGAAGCCATAACGCCGAGCAGGAAGGCTGAAAAACCGGGTAAGCTTATGCCGCTTAGCAGTTCCTGCAGATCCACTACCTGCTTTTACCCTCCAGCAGACTATTTAAAGTCGAATGGATAGATTCCATGAACCGGTCACAGTCGGATTTGAAATATCCAACCGGCAGGGAGATAGACGTATTTTCCACCAGGATAACGGCGGATCCACCCTCCGCAGGTGGATTGGCTTTACCCGCCGGTGCGGCCTGTCCGCTGCAGCCTGCGGTAATCATTATAGAGGCAATCCAGGCGGTGGCTATTGTACTGAAAAATTGCTTTTTCATTACCTAATGATACCTTTTCTTGACAAATAAATTCACAATTATTATATTGTATGCAAATATTTTGCACTAAAAGTATTCAATTATGGTAAATGAACTGGATGAGTATATTTGCTTCAATATCGGCCGCGTGATGCGCCGTGTTTACGAGCACTATGATTCGCGGCTGTCGCCCTTCAACCTGACCACGCCCCAGTACATGGTATTCAATGCCCTCTGGATGGGAGATGGAATAACCATCGGCGAGCTGGGGCAGCGTGTAGCGCTGGACGGTTCAACCATCACCGGCATCCTCGACCGCATGGAGAAAAACGGCTACGTTGAACGCAGGCCTAACGCGGAAGACCGCAGGTCGGCGCTGGTCTATCTTACAGGAAAGGCCAGGGAAGCGGGGCCCCGCATCATCAGCTTCGCGGACGAACTCGATGCCGCCATCCGCAAGAGTTTCCCGGCACAGGATATGGCTGTCTTTGAACGCGTGCTTCGAGAACTGGGCCGATCGCAGATAAGCTGAACCTGTTACGCCCGCCTTTGTGTCCAAAACAATTATCACGGCGGAGGACCATACGAACCAACCCGACTTCTCGCTGACCTGATCATTTGCCAATATCGAATAGCGCAATTATACTTTCCTGAACAAGTAACTTTAGATCCAAGGAGAAATCGCTATGTTCAATTTCAAGCTATTTAAACTGCTGTGCCTTACCGGTCTGCTTGCACTGGCAGTATCGTCGTTATTTGCCTGCACAGGTCCGGCCGCCAGCTACAAGCCTTCCGGGCTTCCCGGGCTTATCGCTTTCACCTCCGACCGCGATCAATTCCCGCATATATATACGATTAGCCCCGACAGCACGGACATAAGGACGACATCCAGTGAAAACCAGACTTCGGACGGGCTGCCCGCGTGGTCGCCGGATGGAAGCAGGATGAGCTTTACATCCAACCGGTCCGGCAACTACGAGATATGGAGCATGAATGCCGACGGCAGCGACCGCAGGAAGCTGACCAGCAGGCCCGGCTGGGATGGACTCCCCAGGTGGTCGCCGGATGGTACGAAAATCGTGTTTGCGGGCGAAGTGCGCGATAAAGAAGCGCATTTGAGCCTCGAGATATTCATAGTAAACGCAGACGGCAGCGACCTTCATCAACTGACCGATAGCTCAACGTGGGAAACTCACGAAGAGCCGGCTCCCGCGGGAGAGGCTCATTCCCATCAGCATAAGGTGGCGTGGAACAGCGTCCCCACATGGTCGCCGGACGGCTCCAAAATCCTTTTCTCCTCCAACCGCGATGGCGATGGCCTAACTCCAACTCTGTACACCATGAACCCGGATGGCAGCGATCAGAAGAAGTTCGGCTTGCTTGTCGATGCGGACGGCTCCGATCCCGACTGGTCGCCGGTCACAAATAAAATCGTCTGGGTCAGGGGCACCGCCGTCAAAGGCGATATCTGGGTCATGGACGCATCATCCCCCTTCCCCATGCTGACAGCCAAAAAAATCACGCAAACTATTGATGACACACGCGGCCCGGTATGGTCGCCCGACGGAACTCAAATAGTCTTTGTCTCCGATGCCAACGACAAAAAGGACATATATATAATGAACGCAGACGGCGCCGACATCAGCCGCCTGACCTACGGTGAGTCCAACAACATCAGCCCGGCCTGGAGATAAACCATCTCAGGCCGGCAACCGGCGTTAAAAAATATCTAACGCTGAATACCAATCCCCAGACAACCCCGGCGCCCGGGACCGGAAACGACCCGGGCTCCGTTTTTTATGCTTACCCGGCGTTTTGAGCTTTATATTTAAAGCCCCAAATACCACATGCCCGATTTGACACCAGAACATTTGTTCTATTATAATCCGGATACGCTTTCCCGGGAGGGGGTAGTGCGAAGTGTCCAGGCAGATTGATGAGCCGATAACCGTCCATGTCAGCCGTGAGTCCGTCCCGACGGCCTTCATCTGGCGACGGCGCCTTTACCGGGTGGTAGAGATACTGTCCTGGTGGCGTGAAGCTTCGGACTGGTGGAGCGGGGAGCCGGTGCGCATCCTGATCCGTGTCACTGCCGAGCGGCGGGGCGCCGGCATTTACGAGCTGTGCAAGAGCGGTTCGAGATGGTTCCTGCGCCGCGTGCTCGACTGATTGAGAGGTAGCTATTGAAATGTCCTTCGTACATTTGCATGTACATTCTTACTACAGCTTCCTGGACGGGGCCGCCAGCCCGGCTCAACTGGTTGATAAGGCAAGCCATTTCGGCATGCCCGCGCTGGCGCTCACCGACCACAACCGCCTGACAGGTGCCGTCAGGTTCTACGAAAGCGCCAGAAAATCCGGCGTTAAGCCCATCATCGGGGCTGAGGTAGACATAGAGGGTGGCTACCACCTCACCCTGCTCTGCGGCGACAGGGCGGGCTATACCAATCTCTGCCGGCTGCTCACCGCCATGCACTGCGACAGGCGTGGGAACAAACCGGCCGCCACACACGATCTGCTGGACAGGCATCACGCCGGCCTCATTGCCCTATCCGGCTGCAGTCTGGGCGAGGTACCCTCGCTGCTGGCCGGAGGTCAAAAGCACGGCGCCACCCTGGCAGCAGGCTTCTATCGCGAGGTCTTCGGCGACGGCTTCTTCATCGAGTTGACCCGTTATCCCGCCAGGGAAGGCACGTCGCTATGCCACCTGCTCTATGGGCTGGCCCATGAGCATGGCATACCTGCGGTGGCTACCAACAACGTCCACTACCTGGCCATGCGCGACTACCGCACCAGGGAACTGCTCAACTCCATCGGGCATATCGTGCCGGTCGCGCAGCTTCCCGGCCCGCGCACGGTGGAGCAGTATTTCAAATCGCCCGCCGAGATGGCGCGCCTCTTCAAGGGCTTCCCTGGCGCCACCGAAATGTCCCTCGAGATTGCCTCGCTCTGCAACCTCGATCTCGAACTGGGCAGGCCGCGCTTCCCGAAGTTCGATTTGCCAACCGGTGAGACAGCCCCGGGGGTTCTGCGCCGGCTGGCTTACGATGGTACGAAGCACAAATACGGCAGTCTGACGCCGGAACTATCCGCCCGCCTGGAGATGGAGCTTGCAACCATTGAGAAACTCGGCTTCTGCAGCTACTTCCTGGTAGTATGGGACATCGTACGCTGGGCCAGGGAGCGCGGCATACGCTGCCAGGCCCGCGGCAGCGCAACAAATAGCCTGGTGGTCTACGCGCTGGATATCAGCATCGCCGACCCCGTCCACTATGACCTGCTCTTCGAACGCTTCATGCACCCGCTGCGCAACGAGCCGCCCGACATAGACCTCGATATCGACCGGAGGCGGCGGGACGAGGTACGCGATTACATCTACAGTAAATACGGGGAGGGCAACGTCTCCTGCATTGCCACCATCAATACCTACCTGGCGCGCGGCGCCATTCGCGACGTGGGCAAGGCGCTGCAGGTACCGCAACCCGTTATCGAAGAGGCCTGCAAAGGCATACACTGGCTCTCTGCATCGCAACTGATGGAGAAGGCGGATACCTTGCCCGAGCTTAAGGACAGCACTGTTTATAAAAGGCCCGAACTAAAGGAGTTTTTCAGCCTGTGCGCCGCCGTCGACGGCTTCCCCAGGCACCTGTCGGTACACCTGGGCGGCCTTCTCATAGGGGAGGAGCGTCTCTCAGACCTGGTGCCGCTGGAGCCTTCCAGCGGCGGGGACATCATCAGCCAGTACGACAAGGACGACATAGAGAGGCTGGGACTGGTCAAGATAGACCTGCTGGCGCTGCCCACCATCACAGTCATCGAGCAGGCCGTGCGCAGCATCGGGGAGAACCGCGGACTGAAGATAGACATCGACAATATACCGCGCGACGACCCGGCGGTCTTTGCCATGCTGCGCGAGGGCAGGACCATAGGCGTCTTCCAGCTTGAATCGCCGGCGCAGAGGGAGATGGCGGGACGCCTGCTGCCGTGTACTTTCGACGACATCATCGTCTCGCTATCGCTGGTGCGCCCGGGCCCGCTCAAGTCCAGCATGGACAAGGTATACCTGGCGCGCCGTCACGGGCAGGAGCCGGTGAGCCACCCGCACCCCTCCCTTGAAGGGGCACTGGGCGAGACGCTGGGAGTAATACTCTACCAGGAGCAGGTGCTGCGCGTAGCACACGACCTGGCGGGACTGAGCTATGCCGAGGCCGACGGGTTCCGCCGCGCCATGACCCATGACCGCACACGCGAGGAAATGGAAAAGATGCGCCTCTCCTTTATCAACAGCGCCATGCGCAAGGGAATCAAGCGCGGCGTAGCGGAGGAGGTCTTCGAGCAGCTCGCCGCCTTCGCCGCCTACGGCTTCTGCAAGGCGCACGCCGCAGCTTATGCCGTGCTCTCCTACCAGATGCTCTGGCTGAGATGTCATTACCCGGCCGAGTTCTTCGCCGCCATACTATCCAACCAGCCCATGGGCTACTATCCCCCGCGCGTGCTGGCCGCCGAGGCCCGGCGCTGCGGGGTGGCCGTCCTGCCTCCTGATGTGAATAAATCCTCTGACTTTTACACGGTGGAAGGTGACGCAATACGCGTCAGCCTGTGCCAGGTGAAGGGTGTAAGCAGCGAAGCGGCATGCTCCATCATCAGCCAGCGGAGCAGGGGCCTCTTTACCTCACTGTGCGATTTCGTCCTGCGTGTGGAAGCGGGCCAGCCCGTGATGGAGAACCTGGTTAAAGTGGGAGCTCTGGATGCCTTCGGCGACCGCAGGGAGATGCTGGCGAAGATACCCGGCCTGCTGCAACTCAAGCGCAGGACCAGCCACGATAATATGCTTCTACAGGTAGGGGCGGACCTTCAGGCCTGCCCGTCAATGTGTCACGTCGGAGCAGCGGGCGGGTCTGAAGACCCGCCCCTACAGGTCCGTCCGCCCTCGAAAGAGAGAGTGCTGGCCGAGCGCGAACTTCTCTCACTCGACCTCTCGGCCCACCCGCTGGATTTCTGCAATCTCGGCGAGGGCTTCACCAGCATCAGCGACCTGCCGTCCCTGGCCACCGGGCAGGCTGTGAAAATCGCCGGGTCGGTCATCCGCTACCAGACCCCACCCACGCGCACCGGCAGGCGCGTGGTCTATATCATACTGGAGGACGGCAGCGGCGTGGCCGACGTCACGGTATTCAGCGACGTGCAGGAGAAGTGCGGCAGGGTGCTCTTCCGCTGCGGATGGATGGAGGCGCATGGCAAGATCCAGCGCAGGGGTCCGCAATCGCTATCCGTCATCGCCGATGAGATCAGGCCGCTAAAATCAAATGCTGAAATCCAGGCTCATCAAGAAACGCAATAGTTGAATAATGTAAGCCAGGCAAGTAAAAAATCAGTTTAAAAACATGTTAAACTCATAGCGATGCGCAAATGGGATGCGCTTGATTATCAGAAGAGTTCCCAGGCCCAGCTCAAATTGGGCCGTGAGCTCATCCTCAAACTCGGCCTGAAAGGCAGTGAGCACGTGCTGGATATAGGCTGTGGCGACGGCAAGGTCACCGCCGAGATCGCAGCCCGCCTGCCGCAGGGCTCAGTAACCGGCATCGACAGCTCTCGGGAGATGATCAACCTTGCCTGCCAGACCTTTAATCATAATGAATCCCCCAACCTGCGCTTCGTCCATATGGATGCGCGTGAATTGAATTTCTATGAGGAGTTTGACATCGTCTTCTCCAACGCCGTCCTTCACTGGGTCAGCGACCACCGCTCCGTCCTGAAAGGCATCTATCTGAGCCTGAAAACTCGCGGCAGGATTTTATCAATGAGGCCGTGGACCGATACCTGCGAAGGTGCCCTGCCGACGCCGCGAATGTTGCGCATATAGCCGCAGTAAGGCTCGAAGTGGAGGCAGTTAAGGATGATGCGTAACCAGTCAATGTCTCTACAAAAAAACAGAGAGCGCCTGAGTGCCGGCGCCCCCTGCAGTTGGGAGGAGAACCGCAAACTTTAAATCATGCGTGCCGCTATCACTACCGAACTGATGATCAGCACCCCGCATATTACCATAGACCAGAAGAGAGCCTGTGCCTTCCAATCCACTTTGACTGTTCCGACTATCGATTTCATCTCGCTCATTTCTCTCCTCCTGGTCTTATTGTCTGACGCATTAATTCTATGACTCCAATTTCATTTATACAATAGCCAATCGGTACTGGTTTGTCTGTGACCTTAGTACTATAACCTCTCATGCTTTAATTATGCCGTACGGTGAGGCGCCGGCAAACAGCCACAAGTACGGTATTGACGGGTTGCCGGGTATGATTCCCTGCAATAAAAAAGTAGTAGCCCGGGTGGACGATGGGCTACTACCAACAGGTGGTTTTGCAACATGCGGAGAAATGCCGTTTGCTGCAGGGAGATGATACGCGCAGCTTTACGGCTTAAACCACGTATAGCTCAGCTTGACCGTATCCTTCTGAAAGCTGGGAATATAACGGCTGTACATGACCGTCTCCCCGGGTGGGATCCGGGAAGCGATGGTGACAGCATTGCCGGAGCCGACCGCCACTATTTTCACATCGGACATGTACCAGCCCCTGTCTGTATTTGTCACGCTTCCGCTGACGACCAAAGCACTGACGCCGGCATACTGGTAGAAATCCATCTGGTTAGCCCAGGTGACGGCCGTGCCGCCGGGGGGAGTTGAGGAAGGCACGGGCACGGGCGCCGGCCCGGTATCGGGAGGGATGTCGGCGCCCGGCAATATAGTCAGGTTGACCGGCACGTAGACCGGGCTGTTGACTGCGCCGTCAGCGGTCACAGTGATGATACCGGCATACTGTCCTGGATCCATACCGGTCGCATCGATAGCTACCATGGAGTTGGCTGTTTGAGTGGTCGTGGCGCCGGGAACCTGCTGCAGGATTATCCAGTGTGAGTTGTCGCTCATCGAAACATTGAGCAGACCCCCTCCCTGGTTAATGACCGATAGTACCTGCTGCAGGGTAGGTCCCTGGCCTTCATTGATAGTAAATGCGAGCCTGTCCGGGCTGACCACTATTACCGGCGCCGGTGACACAGCCGGCACGGCCGGCTGCTGTTGAATCGCCGGGATACAGCCCCCGGCAGGCAAGACAAGGGCCGCCGCCAGCAATACCAGCAGGATAAGATAGACATTTTTATACACGGCCATTAATTCCTCCTTAACCCTTTGTATTCACATCAGCCGCATTATATAACATGCCCACTCATTTTCCCATCGCCTCACGCGCCCCGGTATATTCCGGCGCTGAACTTGTGAAGTTCCAGCAGCGCGACATCGGGTCAGGCCCCGCAACTTTGACAATGCGGATTACCGTACTTATGCTATTATCAGGAAACCCGGTTTAGAATACGTTTTGTATAATGAAGAAAATCGACCTTGTGGCCCTGATGCTCCCGCTGATTCTACCGGCCTTTATCTCATCATGCATCTCCAGGGAGTACCCCGTGACCAGCGCCGAGACGGGGACGGCATACAGGACCGAATATGTAACCACGACCTACACGGAAAACGAGACCACGGTCGATTCAGTCACCGACAGCTATGAGCTACCGACTTACTATACCTGGTACTCGCAGAATATCGCTTTCAACGGCCAGACCAACTTCTGGTACCTGGCATACGATATTCCCCAGACGCCGACCTACGACAACCTGCGTCTGAAAGTATCGATCTGGAAGCAGCTTCAGTATGAGACCGCCTCCATACGCATACTCGACATGACCAAAGGCGGGCATCTTACTACACCGGCGCCCGCCATTTACGGGGACACCGGGCTGGGGCAGGTCGCGTGGAGCTGGATAACGGCCAGTACCACGGGCACAACGACTTCAAGCAGTTCATCGGGCGGCACTTCGGAAAATCCGTCCGAGGAAGCTACGGTCTCTACCACCGGGGGGGCCTCGACGACCTGGCTGGATATGGCCAATATCCAGATCAACCAGGCCAGATTCCTGGGCGGCAGGACCAACCTCTGGTCGAGGCCTGAGAACCCGCAGGTATTCGATCTTGATGCCGGCAGAGCGCAGAAAATCGGCGTCATCATCTGCGGGCCGCAGAATCAGTGGAACGCCCGCGTCACGCTGGAAGGCACATTTACGCGTAATACCGTTTCACATGAAACGGTCACCAGGGAGCGCCAGGAGGCCAAACAGGCGCCGTACGAGGTAGAGAAGCAGGTTACCACATACGAGACCAGGCAGGTACCCTTCTGGGAAATATTCTCGCGCTGATAGACCTTAATGCTGTACTCTTTTCGAAGCAGTCAATCACACGGATGCGGCAGGTTCACCGGTCGCACGCTGGATAATGCCGGTAAGCTCCTGTCACTATTAATTATTATGGCTGCGGCCCTGCCCACCCTCTCCTGCGCCACCGTCCAATACCCCCAAAAAGAAATCTACTACGATACCGTATACATTACAGAGAACCGTACCGAGGTCTTCAGCGAAACCTATCCCGTAACCCGCGTAGAGAGCGGCCAGGAGTTGCTTACGCCGTATGTCGTGTGGAGCAATCCCACACTCAGGTTTAAGAGCACACCCTTCGTCTGGTACTACGGCTACAGGCTGCCCGGCACACAATCCCACGATGTGGAGAAGATCAGGATATCGCTCTACAGGCAGGAATATTACGAAAACGTCGCAGTAAGCCTGTTCGATATGGGACCGCGCGGGCAGGTGCTGCAGCCGCCGGTGATCTCTCCCCTTGACCCTGTATATACTACTACGATCCAGTGGAATTGGTTTACCTATAGCGAAGACTCCTCTGCAATCAGCAAATGGCTTAACTCCGCCAACATCAAGTTCAACTTCGCCCGCTTCCTTGGGGGACAGGCGGACCTCTGGATGAACCGGGAGCGGCCTTACGATATCGATTTCGATACACGGGGCGCGCGGGATATAGCGGTGCTGTTCACAGGCCCCACCGTCCCCATGAATACCAGGTTCAGCGCCTCGCTGCTGTGGTCCGACCATGTCACGGGCAACGTGACCAGAACAGTGGAGAGGCAGGCGCCTTACCAGGTGGAACAACGCATCCAGAAGGAAAGGACTATTAACAAAACGATGCTGGTCCCCTTCTGGCAGGCGCCTCCTTTCAAATAGCCGCCGGTGAAAAACTGCAGTTTTTATACCAGGCCCAGGTACCAGCCCAGCAATTCCTTACCCCACAACAGTGTAACGATGCCGCCCAGGCAGAGAAAGGGACCAAACGGCATCATCTCCCTGCGCTTCTTGCGCCGGCTTATCAGCAAGGCGGCCGCGATGATGCCGCCCGCCAGTATGCTCAGGAATAGCGCTATAAATACCAGCGGGAAACCCACCATAAGACCCAGCAAGCCGGCCAGCACGACATCTCCCATCCCCATACCCCCCTTCGACAGCACCACGACGAGGAAAAGCAACAGGGCGCCGCAAAGGCCACCGGCCAGCGCGCAAAGTATAAAATTGTTAAAGACGGCCGTAAACCCGCTTCCGGCAAAGAAAATCGCCCAGGGGAGCCTGTAGTGCGTCAGCGTAACGGCCAGGGCCACCAGTCCAACCAGCAGCAGGGCCGGGTAGGTCACTATGTTGGGCAATATGAACTGCTCCAAATCGGTGACGAATAAGACTATTAGTATCGTGGAATAGACCAGCAGGATAACCAGCGCCCAGGACAGCCCGTATTTAAGATAGAGGGCTGCGAAGAGGATGCCCGTGACAGCCTCTACCACCGGCACGCGGGCCGGCAGCGATTCGCGGCATGCCGGGCAACGTCCGCCCGCCATAAAATAGCCGATCACCGGCACCAGTGATCTGGCCGGCAGCCTGGCGCCGCATTTCACGCAGGCCGGCGCCCTGAGGCGCACTTCACCCTCTTCAGTTACCGACCCGGCGAACCAGTTCAGGACCGCTCCCCAGGCCGCGCCGAGCAGCAGGAAAAGGCAGCCTGTTAAAGCGCTAACAATGCTATCCGCGGACATATTTCTGTTCGCCCATGCCGAAGTAGCGGTCGAAGTCCAGGGTATTGCCCTGACTATTTCTTATAGTGCCGCTGACATAACCGAACGGCCCGAAGTAATCAACCTTCAGCACAAGCATGTTCATATCGATCCTGCCCATGGAGACCGTCTTGAAAGACAGGTCCACCATGCCGTAGCGGTCCCGTATAAGCCAGTCACCTTCAACTCCCTGCGGCCGGTCGAATTTGACCGGCGGCAGCAGGTCCAGCCTGCCGTCCACCCACAGGCAGTTCTCGTTATACTTCTCCGGATCAATAGACTGGTTGTCCGTCAGGTTGAAACCTGCAAGCCGCCCTTTTTCGTCATAGCCGGCTGCCGTGACCCAGTCGTACTTCAGCGCGTAAGGGTAAAAGCCCTTATGGTCGTCTATGATGGCAAAACTCTCATTGCGCAGGAACTCTATTTTCTCGCCGCCTAAAATCAGGCTTCCCTGCATGGGCATGAGGCATTTGTGGGAATAAACCCCGCGGTTCTTGCCCATGGGAATGGAGACCACAATGGGGGCAACCAGACCCTCGTCGTGGATGGCTTCGAAATGCCCTTCCATATCCGGCAGGCCTTTCTGATCGCGGATGATAATATTTATATAAAACCTGCCCTTCGCCAGCGCGCTGACGATCTCGATAGAGCAGTCCTTGTCCCGGAACGACTGGCTGCCGTCCCAGATAGATGCGGGGATCTTTATCTTCCATGAAGGCAGGATTTTCTCAAATAAATATTTTTTATTGCGCTCTTTATCATAGACGATGAATTGCGCCAGCGCAGATACCTTGGCATTGTACAGCACGGCCAGCATAAACCAGCGGCTGTTCCCCAATTGAAAGGCCTGCCATTCCTTGAGCCTGAAATCAAGGAAAGGTTTCGGCAGCCAGGCGCCCAGCGGCTTTCTGGCCTGGAGCGGATTGACATTTTTAAACTGACTGCTGAAAGTCCCGAAGGTGAATTCACCGTCGGTAACCAGGTTGTCCGGGGCGGTTAGCAATTCTCTCCTCTGATATCCCGTCATTCTGCACCCCCTTGGCAGACATTGTGCACTATGACCGATAAAATATCAAAGGTCATGACTTCATTTAACTAAATGCCCTGCCTGTAATAAAATACAGTGTTGATGAGGATACACGCCGCAATACTGTTTGTTTTCCTGGCAGTGATATCTTATGGCTGCTCACCCAGGTTCATCTCCGCCGGCTCGAGCGGCAAATACGTCTACTTTCCGGTCGATCCCCGTCAACTGATAACGGTTGACGATCCGTCAGTCCGCCGGGCGCTGGAAACGATCACCTCTGATAAAACTGACTACAGGTCCGATTTCAGGAAACTGCAGGACTGGGTGGCGTCCCATATAACCTATTCCCAGGACAGCTATTATCACTGGCAAACGCCGGCCGAAACCCTGGAGAAAAGATCGGGCAACTGTAAGGATTTTGCCGTGCTGCTGTGCGCCCTCAGCCGGGCGGCAGGCGTGCCGGCCGGCGATATCTACGTGGCCATCGGCAAGGACCGCAGCAACAGGAGCCATGCTTTTATAATCGAAAAATGGCTGCTCGGCCGCTGGCAGGTGATCGAGCCGCAGGTAGGCGGCTTTATTATCTCGGATTTATCCGCCATAGATACCGCTGACAGGTACGCCATAACTTCCCGCTTCAACGATGAATCATATCTCGGGGAGCCGGCCTTCATCACGGGTTCCGAGACTTTCCTGGTTTCCGGGACGCCCGCAGCATCAACGGTAAATCACGCTGCTGCAGATTCCGATTCCATTTCACTTTCCTCAAATCCTCCTCCCGTTGTCAACCCCCTGCCCGAGATAGACTACTTCTATTTCAAGCAAATTCCGAATATCGTCGGCCCATCCGGCTCCTCCATGCTCACATGGCAGGTTAGCGACGCATTGTTGGTCTACATCGACGGCGGCATCGGCTATGTCTCGTCTTCAGGCAATCAAATAGTCACTTCCTCGGCCGGAACGGTCTATACCATTACCGCCAGGAATGAAAACGGCGAGATAACATCTATGGCCATTAAATAAAGCGCATTTTGACCGATCCATTCACCGGTCCAACTACCTGCGGCAAAATTTACATGGCGTGAAGACGCACTTGCTATTGTTATTAATCCCCGAGCAGCCCATGGTGGTATCGCTCTTGCCCCAGGCCGTGGCGTTGCAACCCGTCCGGCCGGCGCTGTTGCCCCAGGTTTTCGAGTAGGGCAACGTCGATTTCTCAGGGCCGTCGTCGGCCCACGCCGGGACTGTGCCTGACAAGAGAAGAACCGCCAGGCACAAAACGGCGATAATTATGGTGGTGGTAAACCCTCTGCACAGCGTCATTGTGTCCACCTCCGTTTATTCGATCGAACCCTTATACGCATATACTGGAGCCAGCGGTCAGAGTCGAACTGACGACCGGCTGTTTACGAAACAGCTGCTCTACCACTGAGCTACGCTGGCATGCGAAGCTAATCATCAAAAGTTTAGCGCCATTTTAGCGCCGGATTTTTAGACGCTATGCCGGCGGGCATTACGCCGTCCAGCAGGGCCATAGCTTCTTCTTGCATACCCGATATTATATGAGAGTAGCAATCCATTGTAAACGCTACGCTTGCGTGCCCCAGAGCCTCACTGATCACCTTCGGCTTGGCGCCCAGCAGTAGCATTAAACTTGCGAAGGTATGCCGCAGATCATGAAAACGGACACCATCGAGGCCTGACTTCCGGGCCAGCCGGGTGAAAGAATGGCTTAATACGGTTGGATCAATTGGCTTTCCCTCTGCACTGAAAACCAGGACATCCTCGGTGTGTGGCTTGCCCATGGCGTTGAACAAATCCTGCTGCGCTTTAAGGTGCTCCCTCATGTAGAGCCCGAGTTTGGGGGTCATGGCCACCCGGCGCCGGCTATGGCTTGTTTTGGGTTCTTTAAACTCACATACGCCCCGGCGCTTGTAGAGTACCTGGGACACTGAGATAGAGAGCATGTTTAAATCAAGATCACGCCATCTTAAACCCAGCAGCTCAGCTTGCCGCATACCGCTGTTTAACGCGGTGTATATGACGGGGTAATAATAGTTATCCTTTGCCCTTTCCAGCAGGACCTCAACTTCCGCCGGCGTGAGCGTGCGCATTGTCTTACCTTTTGGCGACGGTGCGTCCACCATTTCACAGGGATTGCGGCCTAAATAACCTTGCCTGACTGCGTACTTCAAGCTTTGTGATAATACGCGGTGATAGTGATGCACCGACCGCCGGCTTACCTTCTCACAAGCCTGGCCGTAGTATTTCTGAATAGCAGCCGGCTGGAGCTGCTTTAACTGGATCTGTCCCAGGGCTGGTATTAAGTGCTGCTCAACTATGGAAGTGTAGGCGTCCAGTGTGCGTACTGAGCAGTTCGTCTTGACGTAACCGTCCAGCCAATTGCGCAAGTGCTCGGCCACGGTGATGCGGCCCGTAGAGGGTTTGATACCTTTCTCAAAGTTAATCAGTAATTCATTAAGCCTGTTCTGGGCATCAGCCTTTAACCCATGGACCTTCTCAAAATGGCGGCGCCGCTGGCCATCAACAGGCTCCAAATCAATGGTTATTTGCCAGCAATTACGTCCAGTGTTACGTAGCCGTCCCCTCATTTCTTTGCCCCCTTCCTTGTGGATTTAATCTGAGCCGGAATTTTAATGTGTTGTCGTCGCATAATCTCCAGCGCGTCCTCGTAACGACCAGCTACCAGAGGAATAAGCCACTCGGGAGCTTTGCCGTCAATCAACAGAGGATCGAGGGATATGGCAAATTTATTGTTAATCGATAGAGGTTCGCTATTAGGGATCTGTTCATCCTCCAACGCAAGCATAAGCAAGGTTAGCAATAATCGATTGACTTTTAATAGCTTCGGGATTCCTAATATCAGATGACGATCCATTTCATCACTCTTGAAGGGAATGCCTAAAATTTCATGCAGGCGTTCGGCTCGGGCATAAAGTTCGGCCGTTAAATATAATCTGCTTGGGTTACCAAATTGCTTAACATCTGTTGTGTCCTCTTTAATAATGCAATATAACCGTGCGATCCATTTTGCCTCGCGGATTGATAGATTGGTGCTTCCGCGATTCCCCAGCAGCACGCCATATATAGCAACTAATTCTTTAGAATCCGATTTTGCGGCAAGATAGATTAACTCATTTAAGTTGAACTCCCAGGCTTCGCACACCACCTTGAGCGCATCGGGGGATAGCGGGTAGTCCTCCAGGCAGGCCAGGCACCACGGCTCATCCTGTCGGCTGAATAGTGGGTCGGCATCCTTTTTACGAATGTCTGTTATTACCTTTTGCACCACGCTCAAACCCGGCCACCCAGGATATGGCACCTTCTTGAGCCTGCACTGGACGGCCTCCCGCACTGCCGGCGCTTTTATTTTGGGGTTCTTCTTGCGCAGTTCCAGGTACGTACTGGCAATTTGAAGCCTGACATTATCCGGCACTCGTGGGCCACGATCCATGATTATCCCTCCTTATCATTATGGCGATTATTTGTCTGTTTTAGGTACAATGCTTTGTCTGCTTTTTATGTAATATTATATTATATTTTATTTACTTTAACACAAACATATACTAACTTGTAAAGGAAGCAACTGTCAAGTGCTAATAAGTAAAACAGCGAGGTTGTTAAATGGAAAAATTGACTTATAACGTAGAGGAAACCGGAAAGGCCCTGGGATTATCCAGGGCCAGTGCTTACAAAGCTGTGCACGATGGCACCATCCCGACGATTCGCATAGGCAGGCGGCTCGTAGTGCCCCGGATACAGCTTGAGAAGCTATTGAACGGAAAGTCAGAAGGAACGCCCGATGCAAAACCAACCGGAATATAAAGATATAACCTTCATCTGCAAGGACTGTGGCCAGCCCTGGGTATTCACCATCTCGGAGCAGAAGCTCTACGTTTCCAAGGGGTTGAAAATCCCCCTGCGCTGCCCTCAATGCCGGGCAGAGCGCAAGGCGACTATCAACCGAGATGAAGGCCGGCGCTATGGGTAAAGCGACAAAAGAGCATACGGCGATGGAGACTCCGCCAGACCAGACCAGCCCATCCGCACTCTCAGAAAGCGATGAAAAGGAACGTAAGGAACAGGAACGCCGCGATTACAGGCAAAAAATAAATGCTGCGAGCATTGAAAAACAGCGCAAGGGAAGGGAACGTCCGCGGGATGATGCTAACAGCCTTACCTTACGCTGCATGAAGGATGTCCCGGTCGAGGACGTGACGTGGTTATGGCATCCGTATATCGCTCTGGGTAAATTGACGCTTCTGGAAGGCGACCCCGGAATCGGGAAATCCTGGATAACACTGGCCATCGCAACAGCCGTCAGCCTGGGCCGCGGACTGCCGGTGCAGGCCACAGGCGAACCACATAATGTAATGTTGGCATCTGCCGAGGACGGCCTGGGTGATACCATACGCCGAAGGCTTAATAATATGGGAGCCGATGTTGCACGCATATTTGCTATTGACGATGCCATCACACTTAATGATGAGGGCTTTACCAAGCTTGAAAACAGCATTGGCCAAGAGAAGCCGAAGCTTCTAATCATTGACCCGCTTGTAGCATATCTGGGCTCTGGCGTGGATATCCACCGGGCCAATGAGACTCGTTCGATTATGGCTCGTTTAGCCAAACTGGCGGAAAACCATCAACTTGCCGTCCTGGCTGTGCGGCATCTCACTAAAGGAGGCCAGAATAAGGCCATTTATCGAGGCATTGGCAGCATTGACTTTACGGCTGCCTGCCGCTCGGTGTTATTAGCGGGCTGCGATTCCGAGAATGAATCGAGCAGGGCAATTGTACATATCAAGTCCAATCTCGCACTGGCGGGGCCATCAGTTGGCTACGATATCAAGGCCGGTGTCTTTTACTGGCTGGGTGAGTCCGATCTTACAGCTGGTCGTATCTTCGCTGTCCCTAAAAATGAGGACTCTCCCTCATCAATGGAAGAAGCTGCCGCTTTCCTAATAGATGAACTGACAGACGGGCCGGTTGATGCGGCGCTGATTTGGAAAGCTGCCCGGGACCAAGGCCTATCCGTTATTACGGTTAAGCGGGCCAAGGTTAAGGTAGGTGTAATAACCAGGCGGGTGGGTGATCCTGGAAAGAGAGGCGGCGGGAAGTATATCTGGGACTTGCCACAGGACCAGGCCAGGGGTTCTATACAGGTTAAAGATGATTTAGGGTATCAAGAAGATCATACAAAGGGAAATGATACCCTAAACGATTTTAGCTTCAAGGTTGTCCCTACATTGTCTGACGCTGATACCCTAAATGCAGAAAACACTGCTGACCCAATAATGCCTATCGACGGCCGTGAGGCCACCCTGGGTATGCCGGTTGACAGGGCTATAGAAATATGGCGCTCCAAAAGGTCACCCATGTTTGCCTTAAGGCCGGGTGAATATTGCCGTGACCTGGAGAGGTTGCTTACTAATCCCGATTGCTCGGAGCACCACCTTAAAGCGGTACGGGCATGGCTTGATAAACTCTGACCACGGTTGATCCGTTTTGATCCGTTTTTTCGTTCGTAGATTTTCCATGTTAGCTTGATTCGTTTCTCCCTTTTTATATTTTGCGGAAAACACACACCATGGCCTATTGTATACAATACGATGACACATGAACGTCAGCACTGGCACTGCCCGGAGGCCAATCCCCACCCCGCCCCCGGCCCCCGTCCGACCGCCCGTCTGCTGCGTCCGATGGGCGACGTCAAGACCATCTACTACCGAAAGGACGGCCGCTGGCTGCGGGCCGGCTGGCTTTGTCTCGACTGCCTGCTATTCGTGCCTGACCCTAAATTCGGCCGGCCAACCTTCAGCCCCATATATAATAGTAATAATAATAAAATGATTGATGGTAAAAAGGGTTTACGGGGGGTCAATATGAGTATGTTTAATAAAGGACATAAACGTATTTGCTTATATGAGTGTGTTAGCGTTGCTGAATAGCTTGAATTGCCTCTCTTTTTACTAGTGCAGTTCCTAAATGGTTCTCAATGATCTTGTACGCTGGCGTGTTCATCAATGCATGCATATAACAATGATGAACTGTCAGCACTAAATCCTGGAAAACTTGGTCGTCTTCTAGTTTTTCCACTTTTAAACCAATTTCATTTTCGCATTCATTTAAATGGATATGTCTGTTGTGGGTTTTATTATCGCTGTAATTCGCTAATTTTTTTATTATTTTCTTAGCTTTATCCTTTGCTCCTTGCTCGCCTTCAAACATTACTTGCTCCAATTGTTCTTGTACAAAGCTGTTTGACCAATTGATGGCGTTCTCACATTGGCTTAGAAAACTGGGCCTGTATTGGCTTATTATCGATTGCCATATAGGAATTCTCGTTTGGTCATCTTTTATTTCTTTGCAGGCTCTTTTAAATTCCTGAATAACACCAAATGCAGGTATTCCTCTTAAATGTGGATCGATAGGTCCTAAGTTAGAATGTTTCGACATAACGATCGTTTTACACGAGCAAGCGACCATTGTACCAGCCGACATAGCAATTTGCGGTATTATGGCTCGAATATTATGGCCAAACATCTGATGTAGGTAGTCAACGATAGATTGTGTGGCTGCAATATCACCACCTGGTGTGTGCAATATTAGGTCCAGTCCTTTACTCCTATCCAGTTTGTTTATTGCCATCATGAAACCATTTTTGTCTTCATCGTTGATTTCCATTTGCAGAGAACCAGTTTTAGATAGAAAACCGGAATAATAGGCTATTACATTCCTTCCAGTGAAATCGTAAAGGCTTTTTAGGTATTTGTGCCGAACAATGTCAATAGCAGTCTGTGATTGTTGACTGCTTTTCTGCATTTCGAGAGTTCGTTCTGTCTGATAAGCTTTTATTTCATCCAGAACATCTTTCCAATTTGGCATCTATTCACTCAGCCTACTTATCGATTTTAAGAGATTCCTCGTATGCTCCAGATGTTGCTTCATTTTGAATGATATCCGAAGGAGTTGGTTGTGCCAAGCTTTCTTCTTGATGCTTTTGGGTGCTTTTATGACCATGGCCAAATATTTCTATATAACGGATTTCCAGTTGTGACCTCTTGGGTCGCTCTTTTACAGCCACACTACACCTCCTTATAAATAATTTTTCAAGCCTAAACTCTATAATAGTCTAAATATCATAATAAGTCATTATGCTTAGGTCAAGTCTTTTTCCCTGCTGTATTGCTGTTTATATGCCGTCCATATTTTAGCCTTTTACCCCAGCATTCGGTTGGCGTCCCTTAAACCCCCACCCCACCCCTAACCGTGAACCGCAGCGGAAGACCCGTACTCCAAGCTCAGCGGCGCTGTGCGCCGCGAACCCCGCGAATCGTTGCGGATCCGCCCGCAGCGGTGTCCCGTGAAGCATGGCAGGCCCCCGCGGGAGCATGCAGTCCGCCATCCCCCCTCCAGCCCCTTGCCGGCCATCCCGGCTACCCCGCCGGGTTACGCCCCCTGATCCCACGCCCGTTATCGCCCTGCCGGTTGTCGTTCCCCCAACCCCCCCCACCCCCAGGCGTCCCCCTTGCTCTCATTGGTTCCCTCGGTCCCCCGAAAAGCCGTGTCCCTGTCCTTGTTGCCATCATCCCGTTTTTCTTGCGATCGTTATGTGCTTATCAAGCTATTCTTTTCCCTGGTGAAAAACGGTCTCCCGGTTTCAACTGTGCAGCCGCGTTATTCTGTCCTGTTTTGATCACGTACATCAAGCACGTGGGAACGAAGAGCGCACTTTAATCCCCCTCCACCCCATGCACGGCGTATAGATCCACAGCGGAAAGCACTCACCTTACCTGAAATCCACTTTGCTGTGGCTCCGCTGGGGTTTCCGCGGCTTCAGGGCACCAGTAGGTAATGAGGAGCTGGCAGCCCGTGGCCGCGTCAATAGGAGCTCCGCCAGCGCAAAGAGCATTTCATGGGGCGGTTTCCAGGTTGTACTCGTTTCCTCCGCTTGCCTCCGTTTGCAAAGGTATACCTGCAAATTATGGTAAAGCTTCCATCGGTATACCCTTGCAACTCCGGCTCGCTCCGGATCGCTTGGACATCTTTTTATGCGTGCTATCCCCTGTTTCCTTATCGTGCCCCCGCCGTGTTAAGGGCGGCCTGCTGCGCATGGCCGATGGTGGCGCTCCGGGTTACGCCCCCCACCCCTTCTTGCTTATCCTTCCCTTCCCCACCCCCACCTTTCTCTATTTCCGCTTTATCCTATCTCGCCGGGTGGACTGCGCCTAAACGAGGGAATGGAAGACACGCAGGGGCAGATTTATTTTATGCGCAAAATAGTCATTTCAAATCAACCCGATAAAAAAATTTAGGTAATAAGAGAAATCTTTTCGTTCGGGTGTCATTAAAAAACCAACCTGTTCTTTATTCGGCTCGCTCTATCGTCTCTTATCGGTTGGATTGCAGCTTTTTTCATACAGATTTGAAATGCCGATTTGTTAAGCAAAGCAGGGTTACTGCCCCCTGCGTGGTGGTGGGGGTTACGAAAGAAAGGAGGTGTTTCCGGTGAATGTCAAAGGCATCTGCGGCAGATCGAAACCATGCAAAAAGGCATGCGCACAGGTCTGCTCTTGTGCCCTGGGCCTTCAGCGCAGGCGTGTTTTGCTCCAGGCGGCCAGGTCGAGGCGCTTGGAGCGCCGGTTATTAAATACTCAGAGGAGGCTATTTTAGTGGTTGAAGTCAAATTAGTTCATCCCTGTGCTGACATGGATCAATCCGATCCCGAGGGTCGCTATTGGGAAAGCGACATCGTTATGGTTCCACTTGAGGTCCTTTCCGCTTGGATGGAGGATTTCACTCGCCTTCAGTCCATTTTCACGACTTGGAATCATTTTCTGTCGGATAAATTGAAGGTGTTTTCCGATTCTAATCTGATTCCGTTTTAACCTGGCGGCCCGCCGGTCGGCCTCGTTGGCCGGCATAAATAAACTTTAAGGAGTAAATATGAACGGTTCACGCTTCCACATCGAAATCAATTCAATCAAGGTCGACGACATGGCAGTCCGCTTTAATATTTTCGGCGATACCCTCGCCCAGGTCACCGCTGATCTGCAGCAGGTTATTGCTTACGTCACCGGTGCGGTCCCTCCGCCATCCAAATCCATGCCATCCGTCGGTGCCAGGGTTTCCGGCGCCAGCCCAGCCGTTCCCCCTGTTGCCCTGAAATTACCTCCGCCATCTGCTAAGACAGGCACCTGCATCGGTTGCGGCAGCGATGCCCTTGAATGGGTCACCGGCACACGTAAAGACAATCATAAACCGTTCGCCGCTTACAAGTGTCAGGAGTGCGGGAAATGGCAGCCCGAGGCCAGGTCATGACAATCGAAATATCTATCACATCTTTTTTCTGGGGTAAGCTTCCCTGCCCTGGCTGCGGCACGGTTAACGCCTACCAGCCGGGCGATGAAGGTCAGACCTGCGCCTGTGGAATGGCAATCAGCCTGTGGGACTATATCGGTGTTTCGCCTTCCGCTCGATCTTACGACTGCTGCGAAAATCCAAAACATCACCGCCATCCAGACTGGATAGAGCAGTGGGAGGAGCTGGAGCTGCTCGGCCCGATTACTCCGGCGGGCTTATGATAGAAGGGAAAGGGGCGGCCCGGGCGGCCGCCTCTTCACCCGCCCCCGATTTGTTTCTCAAAATAAAAAACCAATTAACCAACACCACCCCCAGCCTCAAAGTGCCCTGCCTGCGATAAGTAGATCGGGTAGCCCGCTTATCCCTGGGGTGCGCATGTATTGCCACGGACTTCAGCCTCTCATAACGTGTTGATATCTTCTGATTGGTAATCTATAATACTTGAAATCGCTTGCGAGTTTTCTCTGCAGGCAGATATTTCATCGATATGAGGTTGGTGTTCTGGAGTCAGAATTGAAACATGGGCACTGAAGCGGATACCTGTAGAAAACTTGTATTACCTAAGCTTTACGCTGCGGGCTGGGATGATGACCGGATTAATGAGCAGCGTACCTTTACCGATGGGCGTATTTTAGTTACCGGGACCAAGGTTTCCCGTCTTCCCTATAAACGTGCGGACTATCTTCTGCGCTACAAACCCAGCTTTATGATTGCCGTAGTTGAGGCTAAACCAGATTATAAAAAACCTGGCGATGGAATTCAGCAGGCTAAGAAGTATGCTCAAATACTTGATCTCAAGTTTGCCTATTCAACTAATGGCGATGGTATTGTGGAACATGACTTCCTCACCGGTATGGAAAAAGACCTTGACTCGTTTCCATCGCCCGACCAACTTTGGAACCGTCTGAATTCGCACTTAGCGATTAAAGCCGGTGATCAGCAGGAGCGCTTCTTCACGTCATTCGCTTCTGTGCCTGGTAAAACACTACGCTACTATCAGGAGATAGCAATTAATCGTGTTATCGAAGCCATTCTGAAAGGGCAGACCCATATCCTTCTTAACATGGCAACGGGCACTGGCAAAACTGACGTAGCCTTTCAAATTTGTTGGAAACTCTGGAACTCGCGCTGGAATCGTACAGGTGAAACACGAAGGCCTCGCATATTGTTTCTTTCAGATAGATCAGTCTTGGTTGATGACCCAAAGGAAAAACAATTTGCCCCATTCGGCGATGCGCGCTGGAAGATTCAAGGTGAGGCCATTAAAAGCCGCGAAATGTATTTTGCCACCTATCAGGCAATAGCTAAAGACGAGCGGCGCCCCGGCCTTTATCGCGAATATGGTCCCGAATTTTTCGATCTCATAATTATCGATGAGTGTCATAGGGGTAGTGCGCGTGATGAAAGTAACTGGCGGGAGATCCTCGAATATTTTCGGCCGTCGTTCCAGCTCGGCATGACTGCTACCCCGTTGCGAGATGATAACCGTGATACGTACCGTTATTTCGGCAATCCAGTGTATACTTATAGTCTTCGGCAAGGCATCGACGATGGTTTCCTCGCTCCTTACAGGGTGCATCGTATTATTACCGAGGTTGATGCTACGGGATGGCGTCCTTCCAACGACGAACGTGATCGCTACGGTCACCAAATTCCAGATGAGGAATATCAGACCTCTGATTTTGAGCGGATCGTCGTTCTTAAAGCTCGTACAGAAGCTATCGCCAAGAGCATTGTTAATTTCCTGGGGGAAACCGATCCTTTTGATAAAACCATTGTTTTCTGTGTCGACCAAGAGCATGCCGACCTTATGCGGCAAGCAATAAATAATTTGTCTGCTGATCTCGTAAAAAAATATCCAGAATACGTTGTCCGCATTGTATCTGATGAAGGCGATATAGGCCGTGGTTACTTAAGCCGCTTTCAAGAACTGGAGACCAAAACACCCAGCATTGTGACTACATCCAAGTTGCTAACAACAGGTATTGACGTGCAGACTTGCAAGAATATCGCGATCTGCAGAATAGTAAATTCAATGACCGAGTTCAAGCAGATCATTGGACGGGGAACACGAGTCCGTGAAGACTATGGCAAGCTGTGGTTTTCCATTCTTGATTATACCGGTAGTGCTACACGGCTCTTTGCCGATCCGGATTTTGATGGCGAACCGATAGAACCGGCTACTGAGACCAATTTGGATGCTGAAATTCCTGTCTCTAAGCCGGAGAAGACTGAATATCCAACCAGAGATAAGGTATTGGTTGATACCTGGAAGGAAGACTCCCCAAAATATTACGTTGACGGGGGTAAGATAGGAATTGCGAGTCATTTTGTGTATGAATTGGATTCGAGTGGTAAGAAGCTCCGTGTCATCAAGTTCACGGATTATGCCGCACAGAAGATACGTAGCATGTGGACTTCGGCCGCCGATCTTCGATCACGTTGGGGCACCTACGATGAGCGTGCTGTTATCCTCGATTCACTCGGTCAGCATGGGATTACATTTGAACAGCTAGCAGATAATGCGGGGCAACCTGATGCTGACCCTTTAGACCTGCTGTGCTTTATTGCTTTCAATGCTCCAATTCGTACTCGGCGAGAACGAGCTGAGCGGTTACTTAAAGGTCGCGTGGATTTCTGGGAATATTTCAAACCTGAAGCACGCCAGATCCTTGAGGAGATCCTCAATAAATACATTGAATACGGCACAGCCCAGTTCAAAATACCAGATATACTGAAAGTGCCTCCGATCTCCAACCACGGAAATGTTTTAGAAATAGCGAATAGATTTGGTGGCCCAGAAGAACTTCGTGCTGCTGTTGAGAAGATGCAGGAGCTTCTATACGCAATTTAATCATCAGGAGAATCTATGCCGAAAAAGAAAAGTATTACCACATCCCAAACTACTGCCCAGTCTCTTGGCAGTCTGGTCAAATCCTGCCGCGATATTATGCGCAAGGATAAAGGCCTCTCAACTGATATTGATCGGTTGCCGATGCTTACTTGGATTATGTTCTTGAAATTCCTTGATGATTTGGAACAGTCCCGGGAGGCTGAGGCAACTTTAGCTAACAAACGTTTCAAGCCTGTGATCGAATCGCCGTATAGGTGGCGTGATTGGGCGGCAAAATCTGATGGTATCACCGGCGATTCGCTAATTGCCTTTATAAACAATGATGAAGCTGTTCGACCCGATGGTACCAGGGGTCTTGGGCTGTTTGCATATCTGCGCTCCTTACAGGGCTCAAATGGCGGTGATCGTCGCGACGTGGTTCGTGCCGTATTCCAAGGAACTGTAAACCGGATGATAAATGGATATTTACTGCGTGACGTTATCAATAAAATGAATTCAATCAATTTCACTTCAACCGAGGATATTTACACCCTTAGTCATCTTTATGAATCCATGCTCAAGGAAATGCGTGATGCTGCTGGCGATAATGGCGAATTTTACACACCGCGTCCGGTCGTGAATTTTATCGTCACTGTCCTTAATCCACAGTTGGGCGAGACTATCCTGGATCCTGCCTCCGGCACCGGTGGGTTTCTCGCAGCAGCCTTTGAACACTTGAAAAAGCAATGCAAGACAGCGGAGGATAGTCGTGGCCTGCAGCGTAAAGCTCTCTTCGGTATAGAAGCTAAGCCCTTGCCCTATCTGCTATGTCAGATGAATTTGCTATTGCACGGGATGGAATATCCCAACATCGATCCTCTTAATGCTCTGCGTTTTCCGTTACGTGAGATCGGCGAAAAGGACCGTGTGGATATTATTCTTACTAATCCACCCTTTGGTGGCGAGGAAGAAAAAGGCATCCAGGGAAACTTCCCTGAGGACAAAAAGACCTCGGAGACTGCGCTGCTATTCTTGCAGCTCATCATGCGCAAATTGCGTCGCCCGATGGCGGATAAACATGGTGGCCGGTGCGGTATAGTCGTGCCCAACGGCACACTGTTCGGCGATGGCGTCTGCGCTCGCATCAAGGAAGAGTTACTAAAGGAATTCAACTTGCACACCATCGTTCGTATGCCAAAAGGGGTCTTCTCACCCTACACTGATATTCCTACCAATATCCTCTTCTTCGATCGCTCCGGGCCCACCAAAGAAATCTGGTATTACCAACAACCGCTGCCCGAAGGCCGTAAGCAATATACTAAGACCCAACCCATGCGCTTTGAAGAATTTACCGACTGCGTCACTTGGTGGCACCACCGTAAAGAGAATGGCCACGCATGGAAGATCGATGCTAGGGATGTTCTCAAATACGATGCCAATGGTAAGCTCACATCCTGTAACCTCGATGTCAAGAACCCCAATGTCAAAACCGATGTCGATCACCTTCCACCTGAGCAGCTCATATCTAATATCCTTAAGAAAGAACAGCGCATCGTTGAACTTATATCGGAAATCAGGGCTACTCTGAAGGAAAGATCATGAACTACACGCGCAATAGGATTGGGGACATCTGCCATGTGGTAAAGGGAAAATATCCCACGCTTAAAACGGAACCTGGTATTTATCCATTGGTTGTTACTGCCGCGTTCCGGCGCACCGCAAGCACGTACCAATTGGATGGGCCGGCAGTCTGTGTGCCGCTAATTTCATCTACAGGCCACGGAGATGCAGCACTTCATCGTGTGCATTATCAAGAGGGTAAGTTTGCACTTGCAAATTTACTCGTTGCTCTAATTCCGAAAGATCTAAATGTCTGTAATACAAAATACCTATACCATCTTTTGATGGCGAAGAGACACGAGTACTTCGTCCCTTTAATGCTTGGCACTGCTAATATGTCACTCAAAGAGCGGGATATTGCGGGTGTCGAAATTCCCCTGCCTCCTCTTGCTGAGCAGCAGAGAATTGTATCCTATATCGAGGACTTAGCTAACAAAATCAACGAAGCCCGCATCATCCGCAAAAATGCAGCGGACGAGGCTAATACAATAGTTATCTCAAAGCTACAATGCACGATCCGAGAATGTGGTAACAAAGTTCGTTACCTCCCATTTACAGAAATTGCTCGGCTCGAACGTCGCCCTGTGCGGGTTCAACCGGATCAATATTATCAGGAAATTGGAGTGTACTCATTTGGGAGAGGAATCTTTCATAAAGTGCCTCGCAAAGGAGAAGAAGTCGGCGATAAACAGCTTTACCAAATACGCACCGGGGACTTTGTTTTACATGTGACGTTTGCTTGGGAAGGTGCAGTAGCGCTTGCGGACCAGAACGACGATGGTTTATATGGTTCTACACGTTGCTTAACTTTTCGTGTAAATAGGGAATTCTGTAGTCCTTGGTATCTTTTAACATATATGAAAACGCCGGAGGCAATCTCACAACTTGGCGTTATTTCACCAGGGTCAGCCGGGAGAAATCGGGTATTAAGTATTAAGCGATTAGCAGAAATTGTTATTCCTGTTGTCCCAATCGAAAAGCAGATTTGGATGTCGGATACTTTAAGCGCGCATTTGAATGAGTTAGAACAGTTGCAGGCTGAGACCTCCACCGAATTTTATGCTCTACTCCCCGCTATCCTGGGTCATGCATTTAATGGGGGCAGATAGCTATGGCAACAATTCCATCTCTTAACGAAGCAAATCTCGAGGCAATTTGTGATGTGTTGGCCGCAACAGACGGTGGTCTGACCGGCTCCCAAATCGACCGTTTTTTAAAAGCATGTAACATCACGGATATTCAGCCCGGTATTACTAAGCGCCACCGCCTTTTTGAAGCTTTGAGTGTCAGGCAACGTCAAGATGGTTGTGCAAACAATATTTTCGCCTTCATTAAAAGGGTGATGGACCCCGTACTATATAATCAAAATCCAGAATATTTTGCTGGCTTACGATCCCGTTTGAATAGGCCCATGGCCTTTGCGGGTTTCCAGGTAAGAGAAGACGGCGAGATATTACCAGTCACACCAGCAAAAACGATAGATGATGCCGATCAACGTGCTGGCCGGCTGCAGAGTGAATTAAGGAGACGTCAGGTCCACCCAGATATTCTTATCTATTGCCGTTCTGAGATTATACACGAGAATTATTTTCATGCTGTACTTGAGGCTACCAAAAGCCTGGCCGAAAAAATCAGGCGGAAATCGGGCCTCACCAGCGATGGAGCGGAATTAGCAACACAGGCTTTTTCATTAGGGCAAAGTGGTATCCCTGTTATGGCCTTTAATTCTCTTCAGACAGACACTGCTAGAAGTGAACAAACTGGACTAATGAACCTGTTCATAGGTTTGTTTGGTGCATTTCGTAATGTTACGGCGCACGGACCGAAAATATTATGGGATATCGGCGAGAAAGATGCTCTTGATCTGTTAACTCTCGTTTCTCTCTTGCATCGCCGGTTGGATGATGCCGTCCTTACTCGCCAAGCACAGCAGTGAACAAAATTGGGTTAGCTATGTTTGATCGAAAAAGGGAAGTTTGTTGCGTTGATTGCGGTTACTGCGGCTTTTATATCAATCTTGGCCGGGACTTAAAGTGGATGGAAATGTCGCAGGAGTTACGAACTGCTTACGCGGAAGGTAAAGAAAAACAGCCTCCCGGACAGGTGCCAGGTACGGGCCATTGGAATTTCGTGAAATGCATTTTAGAAGCTAGCTCCGCTTGGGAAAGGTCCTCGATAGACTCTTCTATTAAGTTATTACAGGCTCTTGTTAGTAAGCGAAGTTGTAATAAGTATTTTAGATATCATTCTGGATTTACACCTCCAGAACACAATGGCTTACAAAGCAGTCGCCTTGACTTACATTTAAAGCAGTGGAATACGTGGATCGCTATAGCAGCCTTAGTGGTGGCAATAATCAGCCTTGTAATTACTTTGTTGCGTTGTTAATGGCCCACACATCCCCTAATTTACGGAGGTTGAAATGGATCCTTTATTCTCAGAATTTTCCTACGGTTATGCTTTAACTCAAGAATTTGCATCTGGGAGGTTTGGCACTTTGGTGGGCGCTCCAATTTTTCCGTCGCTCTATCAGGAAGGCCAGCACGGTGGTGGCTATGACGTTAAGCTTCCTTATGCCGGTACTCCACTTTTTCTACAGTTTAAATTAAGCCATTATCTGTGTCGTTCTTACGCTTTGGAGTGGGGTGATTTTTCGGGTCCGTATTATCGCATGTATCTTCGTCCATTGAGTCGTTCGCCGCAACATGATTTGCTCATGCAACTCGAGCAAGATAATAATGAGGTTTATTATGCAGCCCCTGCCTTCTACACAGTTGATGAGCTGAATGAGGCATATATATCTGGAAATGTAATGAACCACACGGCCTTTTTCAGCCCTGTAGATATTGGTGCGTTAGATCAGGATTTACATTATTTGGTTTTCACCGCTTCAAGTTCCTTTGCCTATCTTTATTCTGAGAAGCGGCGAGAAT
This sequence comes from uncultured Dehalococcoidales bacterium, assembly GCA_964554375.1. Lineage (GTDB taxonomy): Bacteria > Chloroflexota > Dehalococcoidia > GIF9 > UBA5629 > CAIMUM01. The sequence goes on along the minus strand of CAZKOL010000012.1, from coordinate 117 downwards.
TGGAACGCTTTTATTTCGGTAAAGCACTCTTTGATAATCGATCCACTATATTAAAGGAACACATATACTGCTCCCCATTAAGACAGGCGGTATGCTAAGAGAGTAAAATGGCTGAAA
>CAZKOL010000011.1:0-44699 GCA_964554375.1 uncultured Dehalococcoidales bacterium | reverse complement strand
ATGGCGTGAACAGGCTGACCTGGGCTGAGTTGCCCGCCCTTGTAAAGGGTTCCGGGCACGGGAAAGGGTTGGGCAACCGGTTTCTGCATCACGCAGGCCGATCACTTGTAATTGTTTATCTGCTGGACGCGGGTTCGGATGACGTGAAAGGGGATTTTAATGAACTGAGAAACGAGGTTATGGCCTTTGATGCCGGGCTGTTGCAGAAGGCGGCAATAATTGCGGTAAACAAGTCGGACGGAGTGGATAATGCAAGTACCTGTGATCATGTCAAGGAAATGCTGGCGGATGTGGGTGCGCCTGTGGTCATGGTGTCGGCGCTGGGGAGACGGGGCCTTGGCGAGTTGGTCTCGGTGGCGCACAGGCTGGTCCTGGATGCGAGGAGCGGGCAGTCCGTCGGCATGGCGCCGGAAGCTGTCTTCAGGCCAAAACCTGCAGACAGGCGGAATAGATAATGAGAGTGGGCATACTGGGCGGCACGTTTGATCCGCCACACATAGCGCACCTTATCATAGCCGAGCTGGCAAGGGTCAGGCTGGAGCTCGATAAAGTAATCTTTATCCCGGCGGGCGAACCCTGGATGAAATCCGCCCGTATCGTGACCAGTGCCGATGGAAGGGTCGAGATGGTCAGCCTCGCCATAAGTTCAAACCCGGCTTTCAGCCTGTCACTTATCGAGGTGAATCGGACCGGCCCCACTTACACTATCGATACAATCGAGCAACTGTCAGGTGAGGTCGGCTATGATGTGGGCCTGTTCCTGCTGCTGGGGTGGGACAGCGCAGCTGAACTGCCTTCCTGGAAGGCGCCTGACCGTATTACGAAGATGGCCAGGATAGTGGTGTTCCCCCGGCCTGGATTTACCAAGCCCGAACCTGAGGATCTGGAAAAGGCCATGCCGGGCATTGCTGAAAGGATGGTATATATGGATGAACCCTACTTGGGTATAAGCTCAACCTGTATCAGGCAGAGGATAAGGGAGGGGAAGTCAGTGCGTTATCTGGTGCCGGACAAGGTTTGGCAATATATTGACGAGCATAACCAGTATAAAGCCTGATGCTGACGGGTGCTAAATATCGAGGTTCTTGACGCTACGGGCATGGGCCTGAATGAAAGACTTGCGGGGCGGCACCTCGCTGCCCATCAATATATGGAATATCTCGTCGGCCTTCATGGCGTCATCTACCCGTACTTTGAGCAGCGTGCGTGTGGCCGGGTTCATAGTTGTCTCCCAGAGCTGCTCGGGGCTCATCTCACCCAGTCCTTTGTACCGCTGCACGTCTACCTTGCTGCTCTTCATAGTGGCCAGCTTGGCATCTTTCTCGGCGTCTGAGTATACCCAGTGCTGCTGCTTGCCCGATGTCAGCCGGTACAGGGGTGGCTGGGCGATGAAAAGGTGACCTTTATCGATTATGTCAAACATGTTGCGGTAGAAGAAGGTCAGCAGCAGGGTGCGGATGTGCGCCCCGTCCACGTCGGCGTCCGTCATGATAATGACCTGATGGTAGCGCAGCTTATTATAGTCGTAGCCATCGCTGATGCCGGTGCCCAGGGCAGTAATCAGCGCCCGTATCTCCTCGTGATCAAAGATCTTGTCCTTCGCGGCTTTTTCCACGTTGAGTATTTTGCCTCGCAGGGGGAGGATGGCCTGGAAATTGCGGTCACGCCCCTGCTTGGCCGAGCCGCCGGCGGAATCGCCCTCCACCAGGTATAATTCACAGTCCTTTGGGTTATTGCTGGCACAATCTGCCAGCTTGCCCGGAAGCGTACCGAACTCAAGGCCGGTTTTCTTGAGGATAAGGTCGCGTGCCTTGCGGGCAGCTTCACGTGCCTTGGCGGCCAGCAGGCACTTGTCTATTATCGATTTGCCCTCGTCAGGGTGCTTCTCCAGGTACTCGTTGAGCCCGTCGCTGGCCACTGACTCAACCTGTCCCTTTACTTCAGGGTTGCCCAGCTTGGCCTTGGTCTGCCCCTCAAACTGGGGCGACCCGACCTTTACACTGATCACGGCTGTCAGGCCGTCGCGGACGTCGTCGCCCGACAGGTTGGGATCGCTTTCCTTGAGGAACTTGTTTTTACGGGCATAGTCATTGAGTACGCGTGTCAGGGCGCCGCGGAACCCGGTCATGTGGGTGCCGCCTTCCTTGGTGTTGACGCAGTTGGCGAAGGCCGTCACGTTTTCCGAGTATCCGTCATTATACTGGATGGCGATTTCCACGGCGGTGCTGTTGATCCTGCCGGAGATGTATATGGACTTATCCAGTACCTGGCGGTTTTTATTTATGCGCCTGACCAGGCTGGCAATGCCACCTTCGAAGAAATAGTTGGTCTCCCGGTCCGTGCGCTCGTCCTTGAGGTTGATCTCGGTGCCTTTATTAAGGAATGCAAGCTCACGGAGGCGTTCAGCCAGCTGGTTGAAATCATAATCGATCTCCCCGAATATCTCGGAGTCAGCCATAAACGAGATGGTGGTTCCTGTCTGGTCGGTCCTTCCCACGGATTTTACGTCCGCCTGGCGAATGCCCACCTTATAATCCTGCCGCCAGATCTTGCCGTTTCTACTCACCTCGGCGCGCAACCAGGAAGAAAGCGCGCTGACCACTGACGCCCCGACGCCGTGCAAGCCTGAGGAAACGCTGTAGGCGCCGTCGCCGAACTTGCCGCCGGCATGAAGGGTTGTCATCACTACTTCAAGAGCCGAGATGCCCTTTTCGGGATGTATGTCAACCGGTATTCCTCTGCCGTTATCTGAGACTGTTACGGAGGTGTCTGCATTGACGGTGACCTGTATCTTGTCGCAGAAGCCGGCCATTGCTTCGTCAATGCTGTTGTAGACTATCTCGTAGACCAGGTGATGAAGGCCGTCCTTACCGGTGTCGCCGATGTACATGCCCGGCCGCATGCGCACGGCTTCAAGGCCGTCCAGGACGCGGATATTTTCTGCAGTATATTCGCCGTTGTTGGATCCGTTGATCTGTTCAGGAGTCATGGTTTATCTCTTGCGCTGAATGTCGCCCATCCAAAGCCCGCCGGTAAGCGAGATATCAAGACAAGCATCACAATATATTGTGTTTGCTCAATCGAAGTACACAAGTACTTGCAATTTCAGTGATTAGTATAGCATATCCCGGGCGGGAATGCATCAGCCTCAGAAGGTTTATACTGCTTCCTTGATTCCCTGCCGGGCAAGCTCGTCCGCCCTCTCGTTCAAATTGTTTCCGGAATGTCCGGCGACCTTGAAAAATCGTACATTATATAAGGATACCAGTGAGAGGAGCTTCTCCCAGAGGTCACGGTTTTCCACCGGTTTCCTGGCGGCATTGCGCCACCCGTTTCGCAGCCAGGCGGCATACCATTTTTTCTGCATGCAGTTAAACAGGTATGCGCTGTCGGTATAGACCTCGACAGCATATTTCCCCGATTTGATCTGTTCCAGCGCCCTGATGCAGGCGGTCAGCTCCATGCGCTGATTGGTAGTGTCCCTCTCTCCCCCGTGTATCTCCTTTAGGAGGCTGCCCTGGCGCAGGATGGCGCCCCAACCACCCTTGTTGGTGCGATACTGGTTGCCCGAGCAGGCGCCATCGCAGTAAATTATTATTTTGTCAGTTCCCGGCATGCACCAATTATACGCTATTGTGAGCCTGCCGGGACCCCATTATATTCTTGCCGTGCCAATATAATCGATGTTAGAATTCACCTGATTTTACTTTCATCGTATATTCCATGATTTTAATAGGCGAAAATATCCACATCATTTCGAGGTCAGTCAGCGAGGCCGTCAGGGACAGGGACGCTGCGCCCATACAGGCTCTGGCAAGCGCGCAGGCTATGGCAGGGGCCGACTATCTCGATTTGAACTTGGGCCCGGCCCGCAGGGAACCGGAGGAAGTGGCTTCATGGCTGGTGAGAACAGTCCAGGAGGTCGCCGACCTGCCGATATCCCTGGATACCATGAACCCTTTAGCCATGGAGGCGGGGCTGAAACTGTGCCGGAAGAGAGCACTCTTGAACTCGGCGTCCGGTAAGTCTGAGAGCAGGGAAAGCATGATGCCCCTGGCCATAAAATATAATACGCAGATCGTCATCTCTGTTATCACAGACCGGGGCTGCCCGCCCGATGTCGATTCCAGGGTTGAGAGCATCGTGGAGACCGTGGCTTATGCCAACGATATAGGTATTGACAATGAGGACATCTGGGTGGATCCGATCGTTTTGCCGGTTAGCGCTGACCAGAAGCAGGTGAGTGAGGCACTCGAATTTATCAGGATACTGCCGGACCTGCTGCCGGGCGTGAAATCTGTGGTAGGCCTTTCAAATGTATCTAACGGTACACCGGCCAACCTGCGCGGTGTCCTTAATCGTACCTACATGGTTATGCTGGAAAGGAACGGCCTGTATTCTGCCATCGCCGATGTGCTCGACGGGGAACTGGTAGAGCTGAATAGCGGTGGATTAAAAGACGTCAGGGTGCTTATCCACAGGGTGATGGATGGAGAGCCGGTCGATGCTGAAGCATTGCCTGAGAAAGAAAAGAATTATGTTAAAACGGCCAGGGTATTGATGGGTGACGCGCTGTATTCTAACGCCTGGCTGGAAACTTAGTCGAGGTAAAGCTTATGGAATATAGGGCGCCTCTGGAAACATACTCTGGCAGAGTCAGGGAAGTTACCATCGGCAGGGGCAAAAAGGCTATAAGGGTGGGTGGAAGCAATATTTTACCCCTGCACTATTTCGAAGGCACGGCGCTAAACAGGCCCGTGATTGCACTCGAGGTGGACGATAATGGCGCCACCGGTTGGGCCGGGGCTGCAGTGGAGCCTTTCAGGGACGTGGTCCATGACCCTGTGAAGTGGGCAGGCAGGTGCCTGGAATTGGGCGCCGACCTGGTCTGTCTTCACCTGGAGGGCACTGACCCGAATGGGGCCAACAGGACGGCGGCAGAGGCCGCAGATCTGGCTAAAAAGATGGCGCAGGAACTGGATTCGCCGTTGATCGTTTACGGCTGTGGCGATGACAAGAAAGATGTTGAAGTACTGGCGGCAGTTGCGGAGATCTGCAGGGGTGAGAACCTGTTGATGGGTCCGGCTGTCAAGGAGAATTACGAAGCCGTATTGAGGGCGGTTTCTGAATACGGACATTGCATTATAGCCCAGACGCCCATAGATATTAACCTTGAGAAGGAGCTCAACGTTAAGCTGCTCAAGCAGCTCCCGCCCGATAGAATAGTCATCGATCCTCTTAGCTCTGCGCTCGGCTACGGCATGGAGTACAGCTTCACCATCATGGAGCGTACCAAGCAGGTCGGCGTGGTCTATGGTGATACGGCTATGCAGATGCCTGTTATAGCAGACCTGGGCCGCGAGTGCTGGAAAACCAACCAGGCGAAATTGGACAGAGATCAAGGCATGCTCTGGGAAAGCATCACGGCCATGAGCTTGCTGCTGGCAGGCGCCGACATACTGGTGCTGAGACATCCTGAGAACTGCCGCTTGTTGAAGGAAGCCATCGAAGGCAAATTATAGGAGGCTGCTGTGGCAAGGAACGCGAGGCAGACCAGTGAGCTACGGGATTTTATCCTGGCCCAAGATAGCTGGGAGCCGGTCGGGCACACTCCGCTACCGGGCATGCTGGACCTGAGAAACTGGGACAGGCGGCTGCTTCAGACCTGGAAACCGTTCTACGTGCCCGTCACTGATAAATGCAACCTTTGCACGTACGGAGAATGCAACCTGTCGGATGGCGGCAGGGGTGCGTGTGGCATGGATGCTACGGCTGTACAGGCCCGCCTTACCCTGCGTACCTGCTGCGAGGGGCTGGCGGGCACACTGGCACAGGCGCGGAGGGTCATCGATTACCTGGTACAGGTTAAAGGCCGTGAATTGCCCATAGATTTGGGCGATAAAGTCGGCATCGAGGCGCCGCATATTCGGACAGTGCTTGGGTTGAAACCTGCGGCGCTGGGCGACCTGGAGAGGATATTATCTTACGTGGAGGACCAGCTTTCCATGCTACTGGCCTCGGGCAACACGGGTTTTGAATCGAGCATTTTAGATTTGGAATCAAAGGCCATGCACGCGTCGATGCTTGCCCATGTTGTGATGGAGGCTGCCGACCTGGCTGCCATCTCGGGCTTCGGCTTTCCCTCATCCAGAGCGGACACGGAAATGGTGGAAGTGGGATGGGGAACATTGGATGCTGCCAAGGCGGTTATACTTATAGCCGGCAGCGATACAGTATCCGCAGTCTGCCTGATCGATTACATCAGGCAAAGCGGGCTGGAAAATAAGATAGAGGTTGTTGGCATAGGCCCGGTTGCCCATGACCTGGTGCGGTACTGCCCCATGGCTAAAATAGCTGGGACACTATCAAGTTTGCCCTTTTTCCTGCGCAGCGGTATCTCCGATGTCGTGATGTGCGGTGGCGGCAATGCGCTGACAGATATCGCCGCCGAAACGCTGGCCACGGGGGCGGCTTTCATCGCTACCGATGCAGGAGCGGCTTATGGGCTGGAAGACCTGTCGGTCAGGAATACCGAGGAGATATTGATTGAACTGCTGCGGGAGAAGGGAATACTGCTGCCCGACTCCACCAAGGCCGCTGCCGTGGCCGTGGAAGCCGCGCTCAAGCTCTCGGCGTCCCGCAGCAAGGTATTGCCGAAGGAGGGAGATGTCTGTCGAGAAGTGTGCAGGATGCGGGTTGGCCGCGGACCGGTCATGGATAGGGAGATAAGAAAGGTCGGAGCGCCGCTGGTACTGGGTACCATACCCGGGGTTATCGCCATTGTGGGAGGCTCGAACTACCCCGGCGAGCCGGGGGATATCGCCGATATCGCCGAGGAGTTTGCCAGGCGTAAATATATCGTCGTGCTGGCCGGGGACTCAGCTATCGCGGCTGCCCTCAAAACGGACGCGGAAGGCAAGTCCATTTACGAGAAATACCCGCCGGATTTTGATGCAGGCGGCGTAATAAATATCGGCTCGAGTGTCTCGGCCGCCCATATCAGCGGCGCTGCCGCCAAGATAGCCAGCATATTCGCGGCGCTGCCGCTGCGGGCCAATTACGAAGTAGTGGCGGATTATATACTTAACCGTGTCGGCGCCTGCGGGCTGGCCTGGGGCGCCTGCGGCGAGGAAGAACTGGCCCTGGCCACCGGCTGCAACCGGCTTGGCATCCCGGTCATCGTAGGCCCGCGCTGCATTAAATACGGACGACTTTACCTCAGCCGGCCGGGCGAAACCGACTGGAGCGTAATGGACGGCCGCGCCGGGAAAGTAGTGGACACGGGCGAGCCCTCCCCCGAGCACCTGATCAACCTGCTGTCAGAAAAAGGCGACGTTATGGTTGCGCTGGCCAAATTATGCATGCGAAGGAACGATACCCCGCAGGGCAGGGCTACCAAGCTCACGCACTACATCGGCCTGCACAAACAGTATTTCGGGAAGCTTCCGGGCGATGTTAACCTGTTTGTCAGGAAAGCCTCTGACATACCCATTTTTTTCAAGAAAGAAGTACAGGCACATCTAAGTGAGGTTGGCTGGCAGGAGAAGCCCGTCCTGTCGCTGCCCACCCTGATCGGCACCTATTGCTCGCAGGTTACGCTTGATGAAGTCGTGCATTGATACGTGCAGTCCACATTAGGATAAGCCCCGTTTGTGCGGATATAATATACAGTCAGACGGCCGAAATGATTATGAGGAGAAGGCGGAAACACAATGGCTGATGGAATATTCCCGGTTGATATCGGGCCCCAGTACGAGGGAGAGGTTATTCGCAAGGCCAATATGCGGGTAGAGTTCGGCGGGCCCAATGTGAGAACCAAGTTTGAGCTGGTTTCTATCAGAAAGCTGGATGAGGTTGTACACGAGAAGGTGGAGATAATTGGGCCGGACCTTCCTGATATAGCCGAGGGCAGCAGCCATCCTATCGCCCTGCTGGTGGACGTGGCCGGGAGCCGCATGGAGCGGGATATCGAACCTGTCCTGGAACGGCGGCTGCACCTTTACCTGAACTATATCGACGGTTTTTACCACATGAATCAGCGACAGGATGTCTGGATGCGCCTGAATAAGGCTTCTTTTGACAGGGGACTTCAATCGCTGAAGACGCTGGGTGAGGTGCTGATATTCCTTTACACGTCGGAGATAGATATCATCGAAAAGATACAGGTCACCTTTATCACAGACACGGCCAGAGTAGAGGCGTTATTGCCAAAGGCAGTGGAGGTGTACCGGGCGCGCGATGAGAAGATAAGGGGCTTGCGAGAGGCCGATGTTGAGGAGTTTTACAGTTGCGCCCTCTGCCAGAGTTTCGCCCCCACGCATATTTGCTGCATAACACCCGAGCGCATCGCCAACTGTGGCGCTATCAACTGGTTCGACGGCAAAGCTGCCTACCAGATGGATCCTGAGGGGCCGATCCAGGCTGTGCCCAAGGGCGATATCATCGACCCGGTACGCGGTGAGTACAGCGGCGCCGATAAACTGGCGCTGGATAAGTCCATGGGCACTTACGATAGGGTCTTTCTGCATAGCGCCTTCGGATACCCGCACACGTCCTGCGGCTGCTTCCAGGCAATCTGCTTTTATATACCGGAGGCGGATGCTTTTGGCATCGTTAACCGCGATTTCGAGGGCGATACGGTTACGGGAGTTCCCTTTACCGAGATGGCAGGGGATACCAGTGGTGGAAGGCAGGTGGAAGGATTCCTGGGCATCGCGCTGGAGTACCTGCGCTCGCCGAGCTTTCTTAAAGCGGATGGCGGCTGGTACCGCATCGTCTGGATGCCGGGCGTGATACTGAAGATGTACGGGGACGCCTGCCCCATGGATCTGAAAGGAAAGATAGCCACGGAGAATGATGTTGCTAATGTTGATGAGCTGGTGGCCTTCCTCGACCATGCAGGCCACCCCTGGGTAAAAGGTGAAATAAAATTACCCGTTTAACAAGGAGACGGAGTTGGCAATAAAGGGTACGGATATAGTCAAGCGTCTGCCCGAGGGCGGCAAGAAGAACTGCAGGGAATGCGGCCTGCCCACCTGCTTCGCCTTTGCTATGAAGCTGGCATCGGGCGGAATCGGCATCGATAAATGCCCGTATCTCGCACCGGACGTCAGGAGCGAGATCGAGGGTTCGCTGGCGCCGCCCATACGGTTGGTCACCATCGGCAAGGGCGCAGGCGCCCTTGTAGTTGGCGATGAAACTGTCCTGTACCGCCATGAGAAGACATTTGTTCATCAGCCGGGTATTGCTGTGCTGGCGGCTGACGATGAGCCGGCGAAAGGGGTAGAGGACAAGATCAGGAAGCTGAAGGAGTTGCAGTTCAGCTGGGTTGGCAAGACGCTCAGAGCCGACCTGCTGGCCCTGCAGTACAGGTCGGGCGACCCCGCCAAATACGCAGCGCTGGTTAAGAAGGCGCTCTCCGACGCTGTCTCTCCGCTGATGCTGATTTCCGAAGATACCGATACTTTGCTGCACGCGCACGGTTTATGCGCTGAGAGCAAACCCCTGCTCTATCCGGTAACTGCGCAAAACCTGGAGAAGGTCATCGGCGCGGTGAAGGAAAAGCCGGCGGCGGTGGCCGTTAAGGCAGGCGGCGTGGAATCGCTGGTACACCTCACCAACCGGCTCAAAGAAGCAGGGGTTGAGGATGTCCTGCTGGACCCCGGCTCCAGAGACCTGCAATCAGCCGTGCGGGACCAGACATTGATACGCAGGGCCGCGCTTAAGCAGGGCTTCAGGGCGCTGGGCTATCCCACTATCGCCTTCCCCTGCTTTATGACCTCCGATAGGCGCCGGGAGATGCTATTGGCCTCCATGTTCATCCCCAAGTATGCCGGCGTAATAGTGCTCTCTGATATCGATGAACACTCCCTGTTGCCGCTGCTGGTGCAGAGGATGAACATATATACGGATCCCCGTATGCCCATGTCCATGGAGGAGAAAGTTTATCCAATTAATAACCCCGATGCCGCTTCCCCCGTGCTTATCACGACCAACTGGGCGCTGACCTACTTCATCGTGTCCTCGGAGGTTGAGGCCAGCAAGGTGCCCTCCTGGCTATGCGTCAAAGAGACGGGGGGTCTGGGAGTGCTGACCGCCTGGGCGGCCGGCAAGTTCGGCGGCGACAGCATCGCGCCCTTTATCATGAAGTGTGGTGTGGCCGGGTTGGTCAACCACAGACAACTGGTCATCCCCGGCAAAGTGGCCCGCATCCGCAACGAGCTGAGCGAGGCGCTTCCCGACTGGCATATAATCGTGGGCCCGGGCGATGCCAATGAAATACCCGCTTACCTGCCGGCGCTGGTCAAAAGCTGGAAAGGGTAATCAAAAGTATCCCGTCATGGGGAAGAAAGGGGCTATTTTCACGGCCTTGCGAGAAACATTGTGGCTGAGCGATCTGACCGAAGAAAGAGAAACCAGGACGGCAGCAAGGCGCAACAGCCTTCAATATTGAACTGCGCCCACCGCCATCCCCGCCACCTGATCGATATCCTTCAGGAAGTACAGTCGAGAGAAGGCTATCTTTCCGGTGAAGCCATGCTGAAGGTCGCCAAACATCTTGGTATGCCTTCTGCAGCCGTCTGGGGTGTAGCCACATTCTATAACCAGTTCCGCTTCACCGCGCCCGGCAAGCGGCCGGTAAGGGTCTGCATGGGCACAGCCTGCCACCTGGCTGGGGGTCAGCTTGTACTTGAGGCAATGGTCCGCGAGCTTAAGGTCGAGGTGGGTGAGACAAGCGAAGACCGGGAGTTCAGCCTGGAAAGGGTAGCCTGCATCGGCTGTTGCGCTTTAGCGCCCGTGGTAACCGTTGGTAAGGATATTTACCCAAAGATGACACCTCCTAAAGTGGAGCAAGTGTTGGTGGAAATCAAGACGACATCGGCACAGAATGGGGTGGATTGCACGGGTCCGGCATGACTTACGGAAAGATCTGCGAGCGGTCTCGGGAAAAATGGGAAGCACAGTATGCCGGCAAACTCATTCATATCCTTGTGGGCACGGCTACCTGCGGCCGCGCTGCCGGCTCGATGGCCGTGCTGGAGGCTTTCAGGCGCGAAATTGACAGGCTGGGGGGGGAGGCGAGGGTCTCGGAGGTGGGTTGCATGGGGCTGTGCTCCCAGGAGCCGCTGGTCGTGATCGTAAAGCCGGGCGATTTTTCCGTCTGTTATCATCACGTCACTCCCCAGATGGTACCGCAACTTATCGACGGATACGTCAGGGGCGATGACCCCTGCCTGGAGTTGGCGCTGGGGACAGTGGCGGGAGGCGGCGGAGAAGCGGCATATATACCGGAGCTTGACCTGTTCAGCAAGCAATCGAGGGTGCTGCTGCGCAACTGCGGCTACAATTCGCCACTGGATATCGACCACTACATCGCCTGTGGCGGTTATGCAGGCCTGGCCAGGGCGTTGACGATGAGACCGGCTCAGATTATAAATGAGCTCAAGGGGTCGGGGCTGCGAGGCCGGGGTGGGGCAGGGTACCCCGCAGCAGCCAAGTGGGCGGTGTGCCGGCAGGCCGGTGGCAGTATTAAATACGTAATCTGCAACGCCGACGAGGGCGACCCCGGGGCATTCATGGATCGTGTCTTGCTGGAGAGCGATCCTCACGCCATCCTGGAGGGAATGGTCATCGCCGGGTACACTATCGGAGCGAAACAGGGATATATCTACATCAGGGAGGAGTACCCGCTGGCCATCGAGCGGCTGGGGATAGCGCTCAAACAGGCCGGAGAAAAAGGCCTGCTGGGCAAGCACATTTTAGGCTCAGATCTCAGCTTTAAGATCGAGATAGTCAAGGGAGCCGGCGCTTTCGTCTCGGGCGAGGAAACGGCTATGATTGCCGCCATCGAAGGAAGGCGCTCGTGGCCGGAGCACCGGCCGCCTTATCCCGCACAGGTGGGGCTGCGGGGCAAGCCGACGCTGGTCAATAACGTTAAAACGCTGGCATATGTTCCCGTTATTTTACAGAAGGGAGAGCGCTGGTTCCGCGGCACAGGTACAGCGGAAAGCCCTGGAACGGCGCTATTTGCCCTGGCCGGCAAGCTGGAGAATACCGGTCTGGCCGAGGTGCCCATGGGGACTTCCCTGCGCACTCTGGTTTACGATATCGGCGGAGGGATAAAAAAGGGAAGGCAATTCAAGGCAGTGCAGATCGGCGGACCTTCGGGCGGATGCCTTCCCGCAGGCCTGCTGGACATACCCATCGACTTCGATTCATTGAAGGAGGCCGGCGCCATCATGGGATCGGGTGGCGTTATCGTCATGGACGAGGACAATTGTATGGTGGATACCGCCAGGTATTTTATTGACTTCAGCCGGCAGGAGTCCTGCGGTAAATGTACCCAGTGCCGCATCGGTACCTGCCAGATGCTCTCGATGCTGGACGAAATAACTAAAGGCAAAGGTTCGCTGGCGTCCCTGGAAGCCCTGAAGGAGCTGGCCGAAGACATCAAGGCTGGCTCGCTCTGCGGCATGGGCAGGATGGCGCCTAACCCGGTGCTCACCACGCTGCGCTACTTTCGTGATGAGTATGATGCCCACGTGCTGGAACAGCGCTGCCCGGCGCGCGTCTGCAAAGATCTTATTGCCTACTATATCCTGCCGGAGAAATGCGAGAGGGGCTGCGACCATTGCGTGCTGGCCTGCCCGGCCGAGGCCATCTTCAGTGACGAGAAAGGGCTGAAAGTTGTTGACCAGGAAAAATGTACGAAGTGCGGCAGTTGTGAGCTGGTCTGCCCCGCAGAGTATAATGCTGTAGTAAGGCTGTCGCCCGTCAACCTCGTACCGGCGGACCGGCGGACCAAGCCGGATACAAAGGAGCCGTGAAGCATGACCGTTACTATCGCTGTCGCAGGCAAGGGCGGTGTGGGAAAAACCGCCATCTCGGCCATACTGGTCGATTTCCTGTCCAATAAGGGTGCAGTGCTGGCGGTTGACGCCGATCCCAGCACCAACCTGAACGATGCGCTGGGAGTGGGCGTGACTGGCACAGTAGGCAGGGCGCGCGAGAAAATGACTGACGAATTCAAGAGTGGCCGCTTGACCATGGCCGTCTCCAAGCAGGAGATACTTGACGCACGCATACACGAGTCGCTGGTCGAAACCGACAGGTTCGACCTGCTGGCAATGGGGCGCCCGGAAGGGCCGGGTTGCTACTGCGCCGCCAACCATATGATACGTTTCTCAATTGACAGGCTGGCCAAGAGTTATGACTACGTGGTCATGGACTGCGAGGCCGGCCTGGAGCATATCAGCCGCCAGACGACGCAGGATATCGATTTCCTGCTGGCGGTGACAGACCCCACCATGCGCGGGCTCAATACATGTATCCGCCTGCAGCAGCTCAGCAAAGAGATACGGACCAACATAAAAGGAGGTCTACTGCTGGTGGTGAACCGCCTGCGCGACGGCCTGCCGCCGGAATTTAAGGAGGCCGTGGATAAATCGGGACTGATGCTCTTCGCCACTATACCGGAGGACCCTTATATCTCCGATCTGGACGTGAAAGGCAGTCCGCTTACCGCGCTGCCGCTTGATTCGAGTTTCCGCCGGGCGGTGCAGGAGATTCTCTTCAGGCTGAAGATCAAATAGTTTCTTAGCTTTAAATGTGTTGTTTTCAAATTGTCAATAGAATTGCTTTGTGTGATACTTTTTAATAACTTTAGCAACTTGTAAACGGCATGGTAGATAAAAAAGGCAGGCTGCTCAGCCTGGCTGACATCGAGGGCAAGACCAGCCCCCACCAGTTGCAGGTGAAAGGCGCGCTGAAGATGCGGGCCGCGCCCCTTGAATACGTCACGGATGTTGAAGCGCTGGCCGCCTTTTTGGGCGGCAGCATCGTGAAACCCGGCGTCGGCGAGGATTGGGCGGTCAGCAAGGAGATGTTCCCGGGAGTATCAGTTTGCTTTATTTTTAACTGTCGGGACGACGAATTCCCGGCAAGGCTGAGGGCACTTTACGGCGGTGATAAGATTAGGATGATCAAGGGTGAAGAACTTGCCACTATCACCATATCGCTGGCCAATCAGCTGTTACGCTATGTGAGGGAAACCAATCCCCATATGAAGCTCCCGGACGTTTGCTACAGAGTTTAGACTCCCGGACAATGAAGCATGGATGACGAATTAAAGGCGTTTATAGATACAAAGTTTCGGTTGCCGCCCATCGAGGGCGAGGACAAGACATGCTCGATCGAGGAAGCGGTACGGCGGCATGTCAAACCCGGTATGTCCATCCATTTCGCGGGCAGGAGCGGTGCGCTGTTTTATCAGCTGGTACGTGAGTTCTGGGGGAAGAAAGGGGAGTTCACCATCATCAGCCCCTATGTGTCTGCCCTGCTGCTGGCGCTTATTCGCGGCGGGTTGATGAAGAAGGCCATTACCAGCTTTGCGGGCAATACCTATCCTACGCCCGGTCCCAACCCGCTGGTGCAGAAGGCCTATATCTCGGGTGCAGTGGAATTCGAGAACTGGAGCATGCTGACCATCGCTCAACGCCTGCTGGCAGGCGCCATGGGTTGGGACTTTATACCGACGCGGTCTCTCGTGGGCAGCACCATGGCCGAGGAGAATAAGAGCGATTTCAGCGTTATCGATTCGCCCTTCGGCGGTGGTCAGACCGGCCTGCTCAGGGCGCTGAGGCCGGACATTACTTTTGTGCATGGACTGGCTGCCGACCGCTCCGGCAATATCTTATTGCCGTATCCCCTGAGCATAGATGCATTCGGGGCCTGGGCAGCCACGCAGGCAGTGATCGTGAGCGTGGAGCATGTCGTGCCTACCGATTATATACGCAGCCATGCCCATCTCGTACGTATACCGTCCTACATGGTCAAAGCGGTTAGCGAGGTGCCCTACGGCGCCCATCCCGGGGGCCTGCCAAACTGCGGCATACCGCAATACGAGGGCTATTTTGACGATTACGAATTCGCCACTCTCATACGGGACGCCTCCATGGACGAGACCCGTTTCATGGGATTTATCAGGGAATGGATACTCAATTGCAAGGACCACAAACAATATCTGGATAAACTGGGCAAGGACAGGCTGCGTTACCTTAAGGACAAGGCCAAGCCGCACTCCTGGGTAGTTGAGACGCTGGCTGCCGTGCCCCATATTGAGTTTCAGAAAGAGTCCAACCAGCTTGAAAGGATGGTAATCGCCGGCAGCAGGCATATTGCCGGCCTGTGCCAGACCAGGGGATATCACACTATGCTGGCAGGGGTGGGCCTTGCCCAGCTTGCCGCATGGATGGCAGCCTACAGGCTGAGAAGTTTAAAGTTCGATGTGGAACTGGTGGCTGAGAACGGCATGTACGGCTACATGCCGGTGCCCTCAGACCCCACCGGCTTCAGCATGCACAACCTGCATTCCTGCAAGATGCTGACCAACATCGAGACAGCCCTGGGAGTGCTGGCCGGCGGGTCGAGCAGCTCCTGCCTGGGCGTCCTGGGGGCGGCCCAGGTCGACAGGCACGGCAACGGCAATTCCACCAAGATACCCCATGTTTATTACATCGTGGGGTCGGGTGGCGCCAACGACGTGGTCAGCTCCTGCCGCGAGACCATAGTATTTGCCCCCGCCGGCAGGGAAAGGCTGATCAAGGACGTGCCATACATAACCTTCCCGGGTGGCAATGTGCGGACACTGGTCACAGACGTGGGCATTTTCGAGAAGCTAGAGGGGAAGGATACGCTGGCGCTGACCTCTTATATACCATACGGCACGGCTATCAGGGAGGAGGAGGCGATCAGGGGCATCAAGAGGATGGTGGGATGGGAGCTGGAGGTGGCCCCGCACCTGGATAAGATCGACCTGCCTTCGTACGAGGAAAAAATGATGATCAGGCTCTTCGATCCACACGGGTTCTATACCAAAGTATGAATCATATCTTGCGAGGCGGGGAAGGCCGCTGCAAACTCGCTGGGCAGCTCTATCAAAGATATAGCTGCGGTGCGTTAGCTATAAGATGTCGATGGTTTGCCAGGGCTATTGAGTACGGCCGAACTCCCTTTTCAGCTGTTGTGAGCTGAGATGCAGCATGGTAGGTCGGCCGTGGGGGCAGGTGCGCGGCTGGGAGGTTTTTGCAAGCTGACTGATAAGACTGGCCAGTTCACCCGCATCGAGTGTTTGGCCGGCCCTCACCGCGCCGTGGCATGCCAGCGACTGCGCAGCCTTCAGGCCGCGCTTTCCCGGGTCCTTTTCATCGCCTATCTCATCCAGCAGCTCCATTATGGCCTCTGCCAGTGGCGCATCATTGAGCACTGCAGGCACAGCGCGCACCAGGCAGGTTTTGCTGCCGAAAGGTTCAATATTGAATCCAAGCTCGCCGAGCAAGCCCGCGCAGTTCACCAGCGCCTGCTCCTGAGCGGGCGCAAGCTCCAGCGCCAGGGGATCCAGCATGCCCTGCACATCCGGCTTCAAGGTTGCTCTCTGAGCCACTATTTTCTCGAATAGTATGCGTTCGTGAGCAGCATGCTGATCGATCAGGTAAAGGCCCTCCTCGCCCTCTGCCAGTATGTAGCTGGCGAAAAGCTGCCCCAATGTCCTCAAAGCGGGGACGCCCGTGGCATGAGGTTCCCACAGGGGCCGTGCGGACGCCTCTTCGAGATCCGGTCGCGCTGAGGGAAGGGGCGATCTTGCAAGGGTATCTCGCAAAGCTTTAACTATGGCGGTGAAGATGCTGTTGTTATTGCGGAACTTTACCTCGAGCTTCGTGGGGTGGACGTTAACATCCACTTCTTCCGGAGGGACAGTGATATTAAGTACCGCCAGCGGGTGCCTGCCGCTCATCAACAGCCCTTCGTAGGCGGTCTCAACCGCTTTGGCCAGGATAGAGTTGCGCACATAGCGCCGGTTGACGAAGAAGCTGAGGTAGCTGCGGCTGGAGCGCTGCACGGAGGGCGGGCTGGCCAGGCCTTGAATATAGAGCTGGCTGTCTGTTCCCTCTACCTCCAGCATTTTTTTTGCAGTTTCCAGGCCGTATACTACGGACACCGCTGAACGCAACTCCGCGTCTCCGGCGGTGCGCAGGGCGGTACGGCCCTCGATGACCAGATCGAACCTTACCTCGGGATAAGCAAGCGCAAATTGGCTCACCAGCGTAGCTATATGCCCGGACTCAGTCGCGGCGGATTTGAGGAATTTCAGCCTTGCCGGGAAATTTTGGAAGAGCCGCCTTACCGTCACGGTCGTGCCCTGCGGACGGCTTTTTTTCTCTCTGCCGGTGATCCTGCCGTTCTCCAGGTGCAGGTAGCTGGCGGCGCTGCTGCCCTGGTCACGGGTAAGTATCTCCATCTCGGCCACTGAAGCGATGCTGGGCAGGGCTTCCCCCCGGAAACCCAGCGTACGGATGTGTTCCAGATCATCCAGTCCGCTTATCTTGCTGGTGGCATGACGCCTGACCGCTATCTCGACCTCTGACGCCGAGAGCCCGCAACCGTTGTCGGTAACACGCATGTAGCTGATGCCGCCGTTATGCGCTTCGATACCGATCTCGGTTGCCCTGGCGTCCAGAGAATTCTCGATGAGCTCCTTGACCACCGAGGAGGGACGCTCGATGACCTCGCCGGCAGCGATCTTGGAGGTTACTTCGGGAGACAGGACTTTGATGGGCATTAATTAATTTTACAACACTTTCCCGTCCATCACCGTATGCACTATCTGAACTGGCACATCGCCTGATGCCCACAACGCCGATCCCACCCAACTCCCGCAGGGTAATGACATCGCCCAGCGAGAAGCAGCCTTCATGTGACATGAGCGGTGTTTTAACGCGCTTTTGCACATAAGCCATTCCCACGTAATCGGCGGCGGCCACGGGCTGCTCGGCGACATCGATATCATAAGACTCAATAGTCTTAATAGCCGTTACAGCTTCCTGCGGCGAGTAGGCCTGGTTATAATCCACGCGTATGCGGACCTGACCGCCGAATTCCTTCCTCATGGCCTGTAGTATGGCGACGTCCTCCGCTATCCCGTGCCCCAGCTTCAGGCGCAAAGTCCTGTAACCGTCATCGAAGAACATTTTGGCCAGGTAGACCATGCCGTCGGCGTCCATCAGGGGTATCAGCGCGGCCAGCGGAATGTCCGCCGGTTTCCCGCCCATGACTTCGCAGGCCGGAACTCCCTTGATCTTTCCCATCAGGTCGTAGCAGGCCATATCGAGCAGGCCCTTGGCCGCCTCTGAGCGCGCCACGTTGTTATCCATGCGCCGGCAGATGCGCTCTATGTCAAACGGGCTCTGCCCGAGGACGTACCTGGCCAGGGCCTGGCGGATGACCTCGATGATCTGGTTGGGCGAGGCGCCGGTCTCCGGCCACCAGACGTAGGATTCACCCAGTCCAACGTTGCCCGCCTCGTCAACCATTTTACAGATGGCGCAGTCGATGCCTGTCCAGGCTTCCTCCGCCGGTATGGCCATTCCCAGGCCACCCGCTTTGCTCATGGCATCGCGGACTATCTCCTGGAAAGGTATGACGACAGGCGTGAGCTCGATACTGACTATGCGGGGCGTGTTTGTATCCTGTCCTGTCAATTGCAGCCGCCTCTACTCACTAAAACAGCCACTTGCGCTGAAGCCTGCCAATCTATAGAATGGATGGTACTTTGCGCAAATTTCCTGCGCGTAAAAAAGAAATCACAGGAGGCTGATTACAAAATGGCAGAGAAAGTAGTTGAACAGGTTGAAGAGAGAAAACCAGCCAGCATGCTGCCCCCGCATGTAAAAGAGTTCTACAGGAAAGCCGAGGCAGACCTGGATGGCTTCTGGGAAGAGGCGGCGCTGAATGCCAGACATGACCTTCACTGGTTTAAGATGTGGGACAAGGTCTTCGAGCACAATTACCCCACCTTCAAATGGTATGTGGGTGGCAAGACCAATATCTGCTATAGCGCAGTGGATTTCAAGGTCAAGATGGGCAAGGGCGCCAAGGCGGCCCTTATTTATGAGAACGGTGACACGGGCGAGACGAGAACTGTCACCTATATCCAGCTGCTGAACCTTGTAAAAAGATACGCAGCCGCCCTGCGTGGTATCGGCGTAAAGAAAGGCGATCGCGTGGCTGTTTACATGCCGATGGGTATAGAGGCCGTGGGCGCCATGCTGGCCTGTGCCAGGATAGGGGCGATACACGTGGTTATCTTCGCCGGCTTCTCACCCAGGGCCATCGCCGACAGGGTTGAGCTTAGCGGCGCCAAATTTATAGTCTGCAAAGCCCGCGGCACGCGCCGCGGCAAAGCCGTCGATCTCAAGGAGATGGTCGACGATGCCATCACCAGGCTTCCCAAAGAGGTCGGCTTTAAGCACACCGTCGTTCTGGACGAGCCTCATGATAAAAATATTCCCATGGCGGCCGGGCGAGATATCTTCTGGAAAGACTTCCTGGCCAAGGGAGCAGGCCAAAGCGGCGATTACGTCGAGATGGAGGCCAACGAGACGCTCTTCCTGCTGCCGACCTCGGGCACCACGGCCAAGCCAAAGGTCAGCGTACAGTGCCACGGCGGCTACCAGGTCTACGTGTATTGCATGGGCAAATGGATCTACGACCTTAAGTCCAGCGACATCTGGTTCTCCACCTCGGATATCGGCTGGATCGTGGGCCACAGCTACAATGTCTACGGCCCGCTGCTGCACGGATGCACATCGATTCTATATGAGGGCACGCCCGATTATCCCAACAATGAGATGTGGTTCGACATCATAGAACGCAATCGCGTGACCGGCATGTTCACATCCCCCACGGGCATAAGGGCCCTGGCCAGGTTCGGCGTGGAGCCGGCGCGAAAGCATGATTTAACGTCGCTGAAGCGGGTGGTCTGTGCTGGAGAGGTGCTCAACCCGGCGGCCTGGAAATGGTTCCAGGAGGACGTCTTCAAGGGCAGCATTCCCGTGATCGACCACATGTGGCAGACCGAGACCTCGGGCGCCATTATCGGCAACCCCTACGGCCTGGGTATGGCTCCCATCAAGCCGGGCTCGGCAACATTCGCGACCCCTGGCGTGATAGCAGATATCGTCGACGAGAAGGACGGACACTCCATGGGAGTCGGGGAGAAAGGCATTATGGTGATTAAGAAACCCTTCCCCGGCCTTACGCCCACCTTATGGGGCGACCCGGAGAGGTACAAGACCGACTACTGGGAGGCCCGGCCGGGCACCAAGGGTATGTATTATGCCGGCGATGCTGCCTCTATGGATGAGGACGGCTATATCTGGTTCGCCGGCCGCGCCGACGAGGTCATCAAGATAGCCTCCCACCGCATCGGCACCGTCGAGGTTGAGAATGCGCTTGTATCGCACCCGGCCGTGGTTGAAGCTGCCGTGACGGGGGTACCGGATGAGCTGCGCGGCGAGATAGCCAGCGCCTTCGTGGTATTAAGGGCAGGCTATCAGCCCAGCGATGCTCTCAAGAAAGAGCTGATCGACCATATCAGGAAGGAGATGGGCGCCATCGTGGTGATGAAGGATATCGGCTTCATCAAAATGCTGCCCAAGACGCGCAGCGGAAAGATCATGCGCCGCGTCATCAAGGCATTGCTCACAGGCAAAGACCTGGGCGACCTCTCAACCATCGAGGAAGAGGCCTCGGTCGACGAGATCAAGGAAGCCATCGGCAAGATAGGCAAGATATAAGCAGATTTCTACGTAAAATAAAGGGGCGGGACTTAAGCCCCGCCCCTTTTATAATTGTGATGTCATTGCGAGAAGCGTAGCGACGCGGCAATCTGTAGATTGCTTCACTTCGTTCGCAATGACAGCGCGACTGCTACCCTTCCTTCCGCTTCTTTATCTCCAGAGCCGTTTTCAGCCCCTTCTCACGGATGACCTTAAAGGCCAGGCCCTTCTCCGTCTGATGGTAGAAGCGTTTCGCATACTTTTTAAGCAGCTTTTTGTCGATCTCGAAGCCCAGGCCCGGACGTGTGAACGGCTGCAGCATGGCGTTTTTGTCCGGGATGATGGGCTCGATGATGCCCTCGCGGAACTCGGGTATCCACGAGGGAGGTTCGTTGGGGTATTCCAGCGGATGGTGGTTGCCCTTATCTGCCAGCACCATGTTCCAGCCGATATAGAAGCCGATGCCGCTGGTCCAGGTATGTGGCGAGAACAGTCGATCGTTCTTGTGGCAGGCGTCGATGACCTTCATCACCTGCTGGATTCCGCCGGCAAATGTAGCATCGGGCTGGTAGACATGGAAGCAATCCTTCTCGAACATTATTTTGATCTCGTCCCATCCATGATTAAGCTCCGCGCCCGCTATCTTGACCGGCGATATCTTCTTGAGGGCGGCAAGCCCGTCGTAGTCATGCCAGTCCAGCGGCTCCTCCAGCCACTCGATTTTATTATCTGCGCAGGCTTTGGCGAAGTCGGTGGCGCGCTTCAGGTCCCAGGCCGGAATGCGGTCGACGATGGAGACCAGCCAGCCCTGGTTGGCATCTATACCGATGACCGGGTCCGGGCCCACGCCTTTGCGCACCTCCTCTATCAACCGCACATCGTCCTTGAATTCCTTGGCCTTGGCGCGCAGCTTGAAGGTCTTAAAGCCCTGCTCTTTCAAGGCCAGCAGTTCCTGTATACGCTGGGCGGGCTCATGGAACTCGCCGAAGGAGTTGTAGACCTCGATCGGCCTGGCGGCGCCGCCCAGCAGCTCGTATACAGGCTTGCCTTTGGACTTGCCTAATATGTCCCAGCAGGCCGGCTCGATCCAGTAGTTCAGCCAGCCCAGGAAGCCCGCCTGCTTGAGCAGGCTCTGTATGCGGTCGATGTCCGTCGGGTCCGACCCCAGCAGGTAGCCTCCCAACAGGTCGCCCAGGCCCTGCCGCTCCTCGCCCATGGCCGTTCCGGCTGACCAGCCCTCGATGCCGTCGTCGGTCAGCAGCTTGATCAGCGTAAAGCGGTTATGCGTCTGCGGATACCCGGGTATCCACGTGGGCCAGAAAGTGTGCTTTAGCGGTATATGGACGTGGAAAAGTTCGATCTCAGCGATTTTCATGTGAAGACCTCCTCAATTACAGATATTTCTACTGCTTTACTTGCTGTGACCTGATCGCTCGATTTCCTTGTTGAGAAAATAGCTGATCACCGTCCTGATGGCAACAATGGCTACCAGCACCGCCACTTCCTCCAGGCTGGGCTTGACGATGGTGCGGATGATATCGGCAGCGATAAGGAACTCAAGTCCCAACAGCAGGTAGCGGCCCAGGTCGATGCGTATCTTTTCCAGGGGCAATAATTTCCTTTGCCTTCCCAGGTGAGCAAATTGGGCGCGAATGAATTCAACCAGACCAACAACCACTCCCCACAGCACGATAAATATGCCGACCATCCCGATGCCGAGGGAGATATATTCGAGGATATTTACGAGCTCTGCCATACTTTGCCCCACCTGGAAGACTGCCCGTATTTTAAGCTAATGAGGGATCGATAACAAGAGAAAGCTGCCGGCAACACTGACATTTGGCAGGGATTATATAATCAGTGTAATCCTGATTATTTTGCTCATCGCCGGTTCAAAGGTGGTACTATAGAGGCAGATATGGCAGGAGTAAAGCAGGAAGTCTTCGCGGTCACGTCAGCGTACGTAAACGCCTATATAGTGCGCAGTAAGCGGTCGATTATCGTTGACACGGGTGTTCCCGGCTACGGTGGCAGGATACTGAAAACGATGAGCCGTCACGGAATCAGGCCTGAGGATATCTCCCTCATCATCATTACACACGGGCACCATGACCACACCGGCAGCGCAGCTTACCTGAGGGAGAAGACCGGCGCGCCTGTGGCGATACACAGGGAAGATGTCGAGGCGCTGAGGACGGGAATAAATCCTCCCCTTTGTGGGGTGGGAGGCAAGGGCAGGATCATGGTGACACTGTCTAAGATGATAAAGATGCCGCGCGTGCAGGGAATGGATCCCCAGATATTGTTGGATAAAGAGATGGACCTTGCCGATTACGGCATCGAGGGTAAGATAGTTCCCACACCGGGGCACACCGCGGGGTCGGTCTCGGTCCTGCTGGACGGGGGATGCGCACTGGTGGGCGACATGATATTCGGCGGGCTTGTACGGAAGCATTCACCGGGCTTCCCCTATTTTTGCCAGGATGCTGAGACGGCATCCAAAAGCATCAAGGCTATTATTGAAATGAGGCCAAAGATATTCTATGTCGGGCACGGCGGACCGTTTACCGGCGGACAGGTCTGGCGAAAGTTATTCGTTAAGCCCTGACCCCACTATTTAAGCTGCTCGCGGGTGAAACCCAGCACCCTGCGTGCCACGATGAGGGTATTGATCTGTCCTGTCCCCTCGAATATGTCGTTGATCTTGGCATCCCGCATGAACTTCTCAAAGAGGTACTCGCGCGAGTAGCCAAGGGGCCCCATCAATTCAACCGCCCTCTGCGTGATGAGAGTTGCAGCGCGGCCGGCCTTGGCCTTGGCCATCGATGATTCCAGGGCGTTGGGCAGGCCGTTCTGCATCATCCATACTGCCCGTATAGTAAGCAGCCGGGCTGCCTTGTAGTTTGCCTCCATCTCCATGAAATCACGCTCGAGCACCGTTTGCCTGTTGCGCGGCGCATTGTATCTGATCTTAACGCCCTCTTTATCAAGCACATCCCTCAGCATGTCCAGCGCTGCGCGCATGACGCCCAGCGCCATGGCGGCTACGATGGGACGCGTGGCATCGAAGGTGGCCATCGCGCCCTTGAAGCCCTCGGTCTTGCTCTTGACCTCGGCCTTGCCCAGTATATTGCCGAACGGGATGCGGCAGTTCTCAAATACCACTGTGGCAGTATCGCTGGCGCGTATGCCCAGCTTTTTCTCCAGCTTCTCCACCCTGCAGCCCGGCGTGCCGGCCTCGACCACGAAAGATTTCATGCCGGCGCGCCCCGCCGATTTGTCCACCGAAGCCCAGACAACCACGATGCCTTCGGACAGGTCAAGCGCCCTGTGGCCGAAGGTGACGAAGATCTTTTCGCCGTTGAGTATCCAGTCATCGCCGTCGCGCACTGCCGTGGCGGTGATAGCGGACGTGTCTGAGCCGCAGCCCGGCTCAGTCATGGCCATGGCGCCCCACTTGGGCTTTCCTTCATTGAAACGGGCCAGGAATTTGCCCCACTGCTCCTTGGTGCCGGCAGCAAATACGGCTGCGCCGCCCAGGCCGGGACCAGGCATGGCAAGCGCCAGGCCGGCATCGCCCCAGCATAGCTCCTCGGTGCGCAAGGCGCCGTCTATGCCCAGGCCCATGAGTCCTCCCTCGCCCCGCTTGGACCACATCAGATCGATTAACTCCTGGGGCTCCTGGTGCTCCTGTTCGTCGTAGTAACGGCTAATGGGCCGGAAATGCTTCTCAGCTATTTCGTGCGCCTTTTCAACGGACGCTTTTTCCTGCTCTGTAAGCTCAAAATCAATCATCTTTGCATTCCTCCTTTATACTATGGCCATGCCGTTGAAGGCAGTAAACCCGCGCCCATTGCGGAACCAAAGCTCGACCGGGTTATCGCGGACATACCCGTGGCCGCCCATTACCTGCACGGCATAATCGGTGCACATCATGACCATACTGTCGGCGTAAGCCTTGGCCAGGCCGGCCTCCCGCGTGGCGTCCTCTTTGCGGTCCAGTTTCCATGCCGCTTCCCAGTTCATCAGTCGTGCGGCGTCTATCTCAATGGCCATGTCGGCCAGCATGAAGGCTATGGACTGGCGGGAGCCGATGGGCTCGCCGAATGTGTAGCGATCGCGGGCATAATCACGCGAGAATTCCAGCGCTCCCCGGGCCACGCCCACGGCCATGGCGGCCAGCGCCACGCGTGAGAGGTTATCCAGCCGTGCGAAGTCGCAGCCCTTATCTCCGCCCAGTTTATTGTCAGCAGGCACCTTGCAGTCCTTTAGCTCAATCCCATAGGTGGCCAGGGCACGCACGCCCATGTTCTTCTCCTTCCCGCCGACTGCCAGGCCCCTGGCGCCTTTCTCCACGATAAAGCACTGGTTTCCTTTACCCTCTCTTGCGTAAACCAGTGTGAAAGAGGCGCCGTCGGCCAGGGGCACCAGGCACTTGCTGCCGTTCAACACATAGCCGCCGTTTTTCCCGGCCGTGGTATCCAGGGCGCCGGGGTCAAAATTATAGCGGGGTTCTGCCAGTGCGGCTGTAGCCGCCGCAAAGCCGCCCCCGCAGAGCGGCGGGAGGTATTTCTTTTTTTGCTCTTCGCTGCCCATCTCCACGATGGGGAGGATGACCAGCGAGGGCGAAAGTATGTGCAGGGCCATGGCCAGGTCTCCCCAGGCCAATTCCTCCGCCAGCAGCGCCCCCGTGACCGCCGAATGCTCCCAACCGGCGCCGCCGTGCTCCTCGGGAATGCAGCTAACCACCAGTCCCAGCTCCCAGGCGGTACCGATGACCTCCGCCGGTATCACTCCGGACTCATCGCACTCACGGTATTGCTTACGCATCACGTCCGTGGCGAACTGCTTGACGGTATTGACGACCATCTTCTGTTCTTCGGAAGGGCTGAACGATATCATGACAAACCCCCTTATCAATGCGCTTTGTCTATTGGCAAACGATGGAAACTAATTTATCATCTGCAAATCGATACGTCAATCAAGAAAATAGCAGGCGCGGACATTCAGTCGGCGCACTATATCTCAGGCCTGAAATGGGAGGGCGACAATAATTTGGGAACCTGGTTGACCAGCACGCCGCTGAACATGGTCCTGGCACGCTGACTTATCTTGTGCATAGGTGTTTCCCCTGCTGCCATCTGCACCAGTTCAAGCAAGTGGTAGATTTGCTGTGCGCCCGGGTAAAACAGAGAACCCGAACCGAGCATCTGCATGCAGCCTGCGCAATAAACGCAAAGTATGTCCGCGCCCGTTCTTTTAGCCTCATGCAGCCTTTTCAGCGTGGAAATCGTCAGGTCGATGGTGTTGTAACTGCTCTCAATGCTGAAACCACCTCCGATCCCGCAGCAGACCATCCTATCCCGGCTGCGCGGCATCTCCACGACTTCAACGCCGATACGCTGAAGGATTTTACGCGGCAGCTCAATATAGTCCGGCTCCAGGAACTTGGAATAGCATGAGTCCTGTACGGTCGCCCGTAAATTTAGCTTGCGCTCGATCTTGATGCGGCCGCTTTCAAGCTCCTCCCACAGGTAACGCACCAGCGGCTTGAATTTGGCATCGAATTTAATGCCCAGGCGCTGGGGCATAACCTGGGAGAAAAGAAAAGTGCCGGCGGTACACATCATAAGGATGTTTTTCGCCCCCATTTCGGCAAAGCGGGCTTGCATACGCCTGCCCTGGGCTTCTGCCAGGTCATAACAACCGGTGCGGTAGTAGGTTTCAGCGCAGCACCAGGAAAGGCCTCCGCGGATCGGTATTTTCGGCAGCAGGGATGTATCTGTCAGATAAGGCGCCGTACAGACATTGCAGCCTGGGTAGATGAATTCCTCACAGGGTGAGCTGTCATCCCAGCTTGCCAGCCTGGCCTTTTCATCGGCGGGAAGCCGCTCAGTAACATAGCTGCGGAAGTTCTGCGGCTCCAGCGGCTGAAAGTAGCGCGCCCGCTCCAGCAAACCGCGGCTGCGGTAGGCTTCATACCAGTAATGCACAATGGTTTCACAGGGATTGGCCTGGTTGGGACAGTAAAAGTCGCAATTGAAGCAGCCGGTGCAGTCCCGCGATATACGATGGCTTATCTCCCCCCGGTTAATTTTCAGCTTCTCCTGCTTGGCAACCTCAAGTGGAAGGTTAAGCTCGGGACAGCGCGACAGGCACTCCCCGCACAACATGCATCTGTCCACTCCATCAAACTTGTATTTTTGCGTCTCACTCATGGCTTAACCTCCTTCTCACATTAATGACCAGCCTGACGGTAAAGTGAAGCATACTTAGAACTACAGGATTCTGAATGGCGGGGCTGCCGTATACTGTGTTGAAAAAATTGACCAGGCGCCCGGGTTGTAGATCTATATCATCTGATTGCAGCGCATGTTCAAATCGGCTGATATCAACATAGAAGCGCTGGCGGGCATCGCCCTGGAAAAGCATGCGCAGGACATTGGCCGAGATGATGGCGATAATCTGGAAGGCGCGCCGACGCGTGCGGTGTAACGGCCGGCCGCCACCGGCCATGTCAACCAGCTCGATAATGTGATACAGCTCCAGCCTGCTTCCGTAAAGCTCCTTCACCACCGAAAAAATAAAATAGCAGGCCGGGCAATATACCACCAGACAATCGGCGCCGGATCGCTCCGCTTCCTTCAGCCGCCTGGAACCATGCTCGATCAGGTCTAAGAGGCTGAATTTCCCGGCGGCGGCGCCGAACCCACAGCAGAGAGCATCGCGCCGATTGTGTGGCATTTCCACTATATCGGCGCCGCAGGCTGAAGCGATGTCCCTGGCCGCCTGCCATAAAGTATCACCTTCGATCTTAGAGAAGCAGTTATCATGTATGGCAATACGCTGATTCAGGGGCGTTGTCAGGCGTAAGGTTCCCGACTGCAATCGTTCGAGCAGCCATTGCTCGAGAGTGATAACATCCACGCTGGTATCAATGCCGAAACGTTTCGGTAAAATGCTCGTCAGCATGGCATGTTCCGCTGCCATCATGGTCACAATGCGCTGTGGCTGTAATTCCTCCAGTATTCTTTTAACCCTTAAACCTGCCTGCTCCACAATATCCAGCAGCCCGAGCTGGTAGATATGGCCCCCGCTGCACCAGAGACGCTCATCGCCATAAACCACCAGCTCGCTTAACACGGGTGTTGCAGCCAGGTAGGGAGAAAAAGATGTAAAGCAGCCGGTCAGCAGGATATCCTTGCCCCGCTTCCCATCCCTTTTTCTCCAGGTTTTAATCTGCCCTATCTCATCTTCGGGCAGCAGCGGATAAAGCTGGCTCCATATCGATGATTTATCCTCCGGTATAACCATGCGGGCGATGGCCGGCAGACCGTATCGCTGGTAGCGTTCATACCAGCGATACAAGATCAATTCGTAAGGATGGCAGTTGTCAGGGCAGTAAAAATCACAGGAAAAGCACGTGGTGCACCTGTCCAGTGCCGGGCTGTCCAGGGCGCGGTTAAGCCGGTCTTTGGCTACGCGAGCCTGTTCCTGGCTGTAATGCAGTACGGGACAATGGGACAGGCAGTTACCGCACAGCCGGCAGCAGCTCGCATCGAAAAAATCCTTCTTGACCACCGGAGCCTCGACAGAGATTATAGCTTAAACAAGGTAACACAAACAGACAGTACAGCATATACAGGTCTCCCAGGCGCTATTCAGGTTTCAGTTTACTGCGCAGGACTAAATTCGGACGAAGGCGTGGAGCAGGCTATTGTACATAGCGGAAACGCCTCCAAATAATTTGCTAATAATCAGGGTGTATTCTTAATATAACTGAGGGAAACAAGAATCCCTCAGCAATTCTACGCAAAAGGAGGATCAATATGGGTAAAAAAATCTTGGGGCTGGCTGCCGGGATGCTCGCAGTGGTTCTGCTGATAACCGGCGTAATGACTGCCGTAAATGCTGATAGCTCGAATAGCAGCGCAACCGCACCGGCCGGGGCTCGTTTAGGGCCGCCTCCGGGCCGTGGTTTTGGCCCTCCCACGGGCGGAGACATGCTCGAAAAAGTGGCGGCCAAGTTGAATATCGATAAGGCCACGCTGGCAGATGCCTTCAAGCAGGTGATGCTGGAGGAGCAACAGGCCCGCCAGAGCGATATGTTTGCCAAATTGGTTGCTGACGGCAAACTGACCCAGGAGCAGGCGGATGCCTATAAGGCCTGGCTCAATGCAAAACCGGCTGGTCTGCCCGGGTTCCCATTCATTGGAGCGGCAAAATCGACCAATATGCTGGATAAGCTGCTCCTGGATGGCAAGATAACCCAGTCACAGTACGACGCTTACAACGCATGGGTAGCGCAGAAGCCGGCAGTCGAATTGCCCAAACCGGAAAAGCCGGCGATTCAAAAGCCCTGCCCGCAGCGCGGCGACGTTAAGTAACATAGCAGCAGTCAAAAAAGCAGAGTAAAAAGAAGCGGCGGGTCTTCACCCGCCGCTTCTTTTATTTCGCATCGCTATTAAGTAGAAGGAAAGATCTCATCCAGCGCTTCGGGCACATATTTCATAACCATGCCGGTGGTCAGGGCATTGGCCCTCGCAATCTCGGAGTAAAATGATGCTGAAGGTCTGGGTTTCCTCTCCTGCGTCACTGGGTCCACGGACACCATGCCGAATTTCATGGCGTAACCCCAGGCCCATTCGAAATTATCCACCAG
Source organism: uncultured Dehalococcoidales bacterium (assembly GCA_964554375.1). Classification (GTDB taxonomy): domain Bacteria; phylum Chloroflexota; class Dehalococcoidia; order GIF9; family UBA5629; genus CAIMUM01. The sequence goes on along the minus strand of CAZKOL010000011.1, from coordinate 15,422 downwards.
CGACCAGTGGTGATAGCCCAGGATCTTGTGCCCCTGCTCGATGAGGCCATGCATGGTCTTGACCGCTGTGGCAATCACCCACGGCCGCAGCTTATCGTCCCTGTCGGGCACGCCGTTTTCCAATATGAAAAAGGGCTTGCCGTATTTTGCCAGACGCTCAACCACGATTTGTATACCCTGCGGGTAGATCTCGCCGAACATCGGTGTGCCGTTGGGATGCAGGTCACCTGTACGTCCCCTGGGTGGGGCGATCCGGTTGACGAAGGCGGTTTTCGGCTTGGTTATATCGAAAAAAACATCCACACCGCCGTAGATATTCACTCCTACGTAGTCCCAGGTGTCTTTTATCTCGTCAAGCCGCTTGTCGATGCCGCTGAAAAGAGGGGCCCGCCTTCCGGTGACCATATTGATGAATATGTTGTTAAAAGAGTCTCTGGCCACGCGCGCAGCAAGACTGTCGAAAAATTGTGTTTTGACGGCGGTGAATATCAGAAAATGATTGGCAAAGCTGACGCTGGCATAGCGCTGCAGGTTGTGGATGATGTGATAGGCCGAGCCGTGGCATAGACCCATGTTGCCCAGAGCCTTGAAATACCTGACCACGTGATCATGCTCTGCCGGAGGGTGATCTCCATCCACATATCCCTCGATACCGTAAATATTGGGCTCGTTGAAGGTCAGCCAGTCGCTGCAGTAGTCGCTGATCTCAGATACGGTAAACTTAACAAAGCGCGAGAAATCCGCTACGCAATCTCTGGAGAGGAAAGCTCCTTTTTTTTCGAACCACACAGGGTGGGCGAAATGGTGCAGGCAGACTATCGGGCGAATTCCCCTTTCGATCAGCGCAGCCAGCATCTGGCGGTAACGTTCGATGGCTTCGGGGTCGAAGATGCCCTCCTCGGGCTCAATCCTGGACCAGCTTACCGATAGCCGCAGGGAATTCAATCCCATGGATTGCGCGATGTCGAAATCCTTTTCCGCGTCACGCCACCAGTTGCATGCCCTGCCGCTGGCTTCCCCGGTCCTGATACCCCCGGCCTTTTCAAATTCATGCCACTGGGTGTTGCCGTTATTGCCCTCCATCTGGAAAGCCGATGTAGCAACGCCCCACAGGAACCCCCCGGGGAACTTCAGTTCCTGCGAGGGTTGATCTGCACTCACCTTATTCTTTCAATGGCAGCCAGGCTGCCGAGGAATTTTTTAACGCCGTGGTCTTCGAAAACTACTATAACATGAAAATCCCCTGCCTGCTTGATCACACGTGTAACCCGCCCTTCGCCAAAGCTGCGATGCCTGACCACGTCACCTGGCTTGAACACCACACCCGGCGTCGGCGCCGGCGCTGCCACCGGGGAAGGATACTGAGCGGAAACAGGATGTGCTGCCACCGGGCCGGCCATATTCCGGCTGCTGATCAAAGAGGCCGGCAGCTCCCGTAAAAACCGGGAGGGCAGCCGGTAACTGAATTCTCCATAGGCCAGGCGTTTTTCAGTGTAGGTGAGGTAAAGACTATCTATAGCTCTGGATATGCCCACATAACATAGCCTGCGCTCCTCCTCCAGCTTTGATTGTTCCTCCGTTGACCTGCTGTGTGGCAGCAGGCCCTCCTCGACGCCGGCTATAAAAACTACACGAAACTCTGAACCCTTGGAACCATGCAACGTGTTGAATATGACTGCGTCTTCCGAACCCTGCGCCTCGGCCGCCTCGGAAGCCTGGCTGATCCTGCCAAGCAATGAAGTAACTGCGGTCAGGGGGTTTAAATGATCATAGGCTGTGGCCAGCGATATGAGCTCCAGCACGTTCTCCCAGCGCTCCTCGGCGTTTTCCTCGCCATTGAGGTGGTCCCGATAGGCCGTTTTCTCTACGATGAGGTTGAGCAAGGCTGTTAAGTTGACATGCCTGCTGCGTGCGTGCAGATCCTGCAGCAAAGCGTTGAAACGGCCGGCTGCACTCTGCGCGCGTTGGCTCAGCGAAGGCAACCCGCCCGCGGCTGCCTGCTCGAGAGCCCGGTAAACGTGAACTTTTGTTTTTCCCGCCAGCTCCTGCATTTGGGCCAATGTCTGGGCGCTTATACCTTTGCCGGTTAGTTTAATCACCCGCAGCAAAGCGGCGTCATCAGCCGGGTTGCGTATTACGCGAAGCCAGGCGGCCAGGTCCATGATCTCCCTGCGTTTATAGAAGGGCGTGCCGGTAGCCAGCTTATAGGGTATCTTTTCAAGGTTGAAGGCGTCCTCCAGCGCGCGTGACTGCGCATTGACGCGGTAAAGCACGGCAAAATCGCTCAATTTCAGCCTGGATTCCGCCGCCAGGGCTTTGATGCGGGCGGCGATAAAATGGGCTTCGTCAGCGCCGTCCTTGAGCCGTATCACTGATATGAGGCTTCCGGCCTCGCGCGATGTAGAGAGTCTTCTGCCCCTGCGCGTGCTGTTGCGCGCGATCAGGGCATTGGCCGCCTGCACGATGGTCAGCGTCGAGCGGTAATTTTCCTCCAGGTCGATGATCCTGGCGCCGGGGAAATCCCTGCGGAATATATCTGCATTGCGTACCTCGGCCTGCCTCCACGAGTAGATTGTCTGGTCCGGATCGCCCACGACGCACACATTTCCATGCCCCGCCCCCAGCATCCGGATTATCTGGTATTGCAGGCCGCTTGTATCCTGGAATTCATCGACCAGGATATATTTAAAAAGCTGCTGGTACCGCCGCAACACATCTCCGTTTTCCTTTAACAGCCGGCTGGTGAAAATCAACATATCGTCGTAATCCAGGGCGCGGCTTTTTTTAAGAGCGGCCTGGTAAAGGCGGTAAATTGTAGCTGATGCATCGTCAAATCGCTCTCCCCTGACCGCACCTGATGCGTCAGGATCAATGCCGTTCACTTTAGCGTGGCTGATCAATCCCTTAATGCGGCGCATGTTGCTTTCCTCGATGCTCAGCCCGGCTTTAACGATACATCCCCTGATAATCTTAGTAGTCTCTTCCTCGTCATACACTGTGAAGCCGGTGCCCATGCCGGGCACACCTTCCCTGCCCAGTATGCGCAGGCAGGCCGCATGTATTGTGCTGACCGTCACCGCGGGTGGTTGATCGAACATTTCTCCAAGGCGCTTCTTCATCTCCTCGGCGGCCCTGCGTGAGAAAGTTACGGCAAGTATGTGGCGCGGCTCGATTTTGGCTGTGGACACCATATAGGCAATGCGGTGGACGATAACCCGAGTCTTGCCGCTGCCCGGACCGGCGTACACCAGCAGCGGGCCATCGACTGCCTCTACAGCCTTTTTCTGAGCGGGATTGAGGCCTTCTAAGGGATCCATACCGGCCTGCGCAAATATATCAAATCGCCTGTATCAATCAGATTTTCTCAAGCGGCGCCATGCTTAGCAAGAGCTTCTTGACTCCGCTTTCCTCGAAAGCCACGATGACCTCGCGGTCCTGCCCGGTGGGCCTGACACCAATCACCTGCCCGTCACCGAATTTGGCATGGCGCACGCGGTCTCCGGGGTTAATCGCCAAAAGCGCCGCGGACGGTTGCTGAAGCGGGCTCTTTTTTGCCAGGAGGTCAGCGATGTTGATGCCTTCATCCTCGTCGCGCCAGAGCTTTGCCCGTTCCCGGGCGCTCCTGCCCGGTTGCCCCTCACCTTGAGCAATGCCTTTCCGTTCCACCAGATGCTGCGGCAGGTCGTCCAGGAACCTGGACGGTGTGCTCTCCGAGCTCATGCCAAAGATGGCGCGCCGCACGGTATGCATGAGGTATACGTGCTGCTCGGCACGCGTCACTCCGACGTAGCAGAGGCGGCGCTCCTCCTCCAGCTCGTCCCCGCCCTCTTCCATGGAGCGCCTGTGCGGCAGCAACCCTTCCTCCATCCCCACGATGAAAACGACGGGGAACTCCAGGCCCTTGGCCTGGTGCAGGGTTATAAGCGTTACGGTGTCCTCCCTGCTTTCAATCTCGTCCGTATCCGCCACCAGGCTGATTTTCTCGAGGAACGGCGCCAGACCTTCACCCGGCGGGAGATCGTCATAGTCGGCTGCAACCGTACGCAGCTCCTGAATATTCTCCCAGCGCTCTTCCCCATCCTCCTCACCTCTGATCGCGTCGCGGTATCCCGACCTTTCCAGCATAGTGTCCATCAGCTTGACCAGGCTTAGCTGCTGTCCCTCCACGACCAGCTCGTTGAGCATGCGGTAGAAGCCTGCCAGGGCGGTGTTGATCTTTGTGCCGAACACAGGCCCTCCACCCTCGCTGACCGCCTTTATGGCGGCGAACAGAGACAGGTTGTTTTCCCTGGCCCGGTTGGTAAGGTCGGAGAGTGTTTTCGCCCCGATGCCACGGCCGGGTATCCTTATAATGCGGGAAAGGCTGATATTATCGAAAGGATTCTGTATCACGCGCAGGTAGGCAACGGAGTCCTTTATCTCGCGGCGCTGGTAGAAACGTGTGCCGCCCACCAGCTTGTACTTGAGTCCATAGCGCATAAAAGCCTCTTCCACAGCGCGTGACTGGGCATTGGTGCGGTACATCACCACGCAGTCGCCCGGCTTGATGCCATTGCTGCCGCTTAACGTAAGGATCTCGTTGACTACAAATTGGGCCTCTTCCTGCTCATTGTAGGTCTGAACCAGAAAGACCGGCGTTCCCTCCGTGTTGTCCGTCCAGAGGTCTTTTTGCTTGCGCTTCTTATTGGCCGATATGATCGCCGATGCTGCCCCCAGAATGTTCTTGGTGGAGCGGTAGTTCTGCTCCAGTACGATGACCCTGGCGTCGGGGAAGTCTTTTTCAAAGCTCAGTATGTTGCGGATATCGGCGAATCGCCATGAGTAAATGGACTGATCGGGGTCGCCGACTACGCAGACGTTTCGATGTTTTCCGCCCAGCAGACGCACCAGTTTATACTGTATGAGGTTGGTATCCTGGAATTCATCTACCATAAGGTGCAGGTAGCGGGAGCGGTATTTCTCTAAAACCCCCGGTTGCTTTTCAAAGAGCTGAACAACCTTCATCAGGAGGTCGTCGAAATCGGCGGCGTTGCTCTGTCCGAGCTGCTCCTGGTAGCGCTCATATACGCGGCAAACTGTATCCTCCCACTGACTTATGGCCTTGGCGGCCAGGCCGTCATGTGTAAGTTGCTGGCTCTTGGCCTGGCTGATGGCATTGCGTATCTTCTGGGGATTATACTGCCTCGGGTCCAGGTCGAGGTCGAGCAGGCACTGCTTGACCAGGCTTTGCTGGTCCTCCTCGTCGTAGATAACAAAGTTTGTATCGAGTCCCAGGGATTTGCCGTCCTGTCGCAGGATACGGGCGCAGATGGCGTGGAAGGTGCCGGCCGAAACCTGTTCCGCCAGATTGCCGAGCAGCTTGTGGAGCCGCTCCTGCATCTCGCGGGCAGCCTTGTTGGTGAAGGTGACAGCCAGTATGCTGCGAGGGCTGACGCCGGTGGTTTTAACCAGGTAGGCTATGCGGTGGGTGATGACCCGTGTCTTGCCGCTGCCAGGGCCGGCTAATATCAGCAGAGGCCCTTTAATGTACTGAACGGCCTCCCGCTGGGACGTGTTCAATCCTGCCAGTATATCCATAGAATTATTTTACGGTCACCTTAGTGGTGGTTACAGGCTCTATTTGAAAGTACCTCTCATGTATCAAGGATAGCTGCAGTGGAATCATGGCTGATGAAGGACGTTCATGCGGCTGCCGCTTAATTATAGCATCGTATTGGAGCCTGCTTCAAAATGTGAGCATCAGCAAATAATTATAATAGTCTGCAGATTGGGCATTAAGATAAAATGTCATATAGGGCGAAGTGAAGCAAATAGACGAAGTAGACTATGCGCAAGACCGGAAAGAGATAACGAGCAGGGCGGAAATCGAGGATATCCTGGCGCTGATTTACTGGATGGGGGGTGTATGTTGCGCAGGATAGATTATCAGATCAAAGACAGGGTGGTTATTAACGCAATTCCGGGCTGTGCCGGCATCTTCCGCCTGGGATTTTGTAAAAAAATCGCTGATGGAATTATGCCGATAAACTATAGCTATGCTGACGGGCGCATGTATATCCACCCTGCCAAAGAGAGCAGGTAAATGTATATTCTGCAACGCAATAATTTTATCGGGTACAGCTTGATGTGGGGTGGAACTAGCACATGGATTATGGGTATCCCGCTGTGCCGCCGGGGTGAACAATAAATTGTCTACCTGGCACCTGTTCCTGCCTTCCTCTTTGCAACGGTACATAAAACCGTCCGTCCTGGCCAGTATGCTTTTATCCATGTCATCGGGTTCGGCAACTGTCCCTCCGACCGACACGGTCACACGGATTATGTTTGAACCGAATTGCAGGCCGGCATTCTGCACTGCAACACGCACCCTTTCTGCGGTGGCAAGCAACCTGCGCTGGTCCACATTGACCAGGATCAACAGGAACTCGTCTCCTCCCCAGCGGAAGATGAAATCGAAGGGCCTTATACTGGACAGCATGGTCTGGGCCACAAGTTTCAAAACCTCATCGCCCGCCTCGTGGCCATAGGTATCGTTGACCAATTTTAAGTTGTCTAGATCGGCGAAGAGCACCCCAAAGGTCGACCCGTAGCGTTTCAACTCGGCCAGCTTTTTCTGCAAGGTGACGTCGGCATAGCGCCGGTTACCCACACCCGTCAGTCCGTCAAAGGTCGAAAGTTTTTCCAGCTCGGCAACATGTTTTTTTTCGTATAACAGAGACGAATTGTCGTTAAAACTTTGAATGCCGCCTATTATGGATCCATTCGCATCATGTATGGCATTGACCTTGACCAGCACAGGTAGCATGTGCCCATCCCGGTGCTTGAGGAAGGCATTGATTTCCCTGCTCTTGCCGTCCTCTATGGCGGCCTGCAGCGGGCAACCCGAATCGCACAGCGGGGTCCCCTTTTCATCAACGTGAACCAGGATATTATCGGAGCAACTTTTCCCCACTACATCCGCGCAGGTATAGCCTGTGATATTCTCAGCTGCCCTATTCCAGTAGGTTATGGTCTTGTTGGAATCTACGAAAAATACCCCGTCGTAAAGGTTGTCAAGCAGTTCCCTGTAATAAATGTTCTGTATTGCCATTAAACCACGCGCCTCCATGATAGCGGATACGATCACCACCAATTCGCAGCATCAACTTCTTAATTAATAGTAAATAGGTATACTGCCAAATATTCCCTTGCGAATAATTAGAAGAGCACAAAACCCATTACAAATTATAAAGCATTCCCCAAAATAATTCCGCTTTAAATATGGCTCGCCAGCCATGCCTCGAGGTCGGCGAAGACCCTGGCGTTGCCCGGCTCATTGTGGACCTCGTGATAGAAGCCGTCGTAGATTTTTAAGGTTTTATCCTTGGAGCCGGCCTTTTCATAACACATTTTGGCCCCGTCCTGGTTGACCAGCTTGTCGTCCGATCCCTGAAGAATGAGGAGAGGGATGGTGATGGACGGCATCTGCGCTTCGACTTTGGACATGGTGGAGAACATTTCCGAGCCGAGGCGCGCAGTTATCTTGCCGCGGTAAACCAGGGGGTCCTTGTCGTAGGCTTCCACCACCGCCTTATCGTGGCTGAGGAAGGTAGAGTCCAGCGCCTGCACACCCAGCTTCGGCGTGACGACCGAGAGGATCCTCGCCATGGTTATGGTAGCCGGTGTGATGCTCTCCCCTGCCTTGAGCGCCGGGGCGGATACCACCAGTCCGTCTATCTCCGACTGGTGCTGCAACGCGTACGCGGCGGCAATCAGACCGCCCATGCTGTGGCCATATAAAATAATCTTTTTACCGGGGTTATCCTTGCGCACCATGTCGTAAAAAGTCTTAAGGTCGTCGAGGTAGGTTTGGAAGCGGTCGATAAATATGCGTGTGCCCTCGGATTTGCCGTGGCCCTGGTGATCGAGTCCATAAACTGCGTAGCCCAGGGGGACGACGTTGTTGACAAGGTTAGTGTAGCGGCAAATGTGCTCGCCCAGCCCGTGGGCTACCAGTAATACTGCTTTAACCTGGCCGTCGGGCAGCCAGCATTTCCAGTAAAGGTTGAAATTGCCGGCGCCTTTGAAATTGCCCTCTTTCTGCTGCATTATAACCTCCCCCGTTTTTGCCAATATTATGCGCCTGCGGGCCACGGCCGACAAGTAACATCGAACCGGACCCCACCCAAACCATGACTGTGCAGAGAACGGCTACCATGCGCTGACAATTTGTCCGCGCCGTGCGAAAAACGTAAAATTGACAGGCGGTTTTGCAATTATGCTTAAGGCTGTATTATTCGATCTCGACAACACTCTGATACTGTTCGAGGAGACTACATTCCTCAATGGTTACTACCCCGTGCTGGCAGCCCGGTTTGCCGGCATCTTCCCCGACGGTCAATTCGCCGATAGGCTGATGAAGGCTACTATCGAACTGCGCCACAACGACGGCAGTAAAAGCAACCGCGAACTTTTCATGGGAGCTCTTTGCGATGGGCTCAACATGAACAGGGATGAGGTATGGTCCCGTTTCGAGCAATTTTTCAGCCAGGACTTCGAAATTTTTAAAGATGCAGTCACCGCTGCCCCCGGCGCCGGGGAGGCCTTCAGGCACGTGAAGGACCGGAGATTAAAGTTAGTGGTGGCCACCAACCCTATCTGGCCGCTCGTTGTGCAAAAGAAAAGGCTGGCCTGGGCCGGTTTGGGCGATATAGAGGTTGACCTTATCACACACATCGACAACATGAGTTATTGCAAGCCCCAACTGGGATATTACAGGCAGGCCTGCCGATTGATAGGCGTGCAGCCTGAGGAGTGCCTGATGGTCGGCGACGACCCGGCCAACGACATGGTGGCGGCCAAAGCAGGCATAAAAACCTATCAGACAACGGACAGCCTAGCATACTCAAAGAAACCGCTCGAAATAAGCAAAAAGGTCATCGGCAATAACCTCGAGGGTATACCGCCCGCCGATTTCAGCGGTCCACTGACAGACGTGCCCCGCGCAATTAATAGCCTGCTCGGGCTTTAACAGCCACCTATCGCCTGAATAGGCCCCATTCCAAATATAATAGTTTGCATTGCACAAACCATTTCGATTATACTAAATATCGGAGCGTCGCTGTTGCGAACAGACCGAGGATGATAGAAAAAAGTGAAATTATCGACCGTATTTTAGGGCAGGTTGAGGCGGCCTTTCGGCAGCTTCTGCCCCTGGCGCATCAGGAATTGCTTGATCTTGACTTGACCACACCGCAAATGAAGGTCGTGCTGCTGCTTTACCTGAACGGGGAAGCAAGGATGAGCGACCTGGCCTCCTCCCTGGGTGTAACCATGGCAACGGCCACCGGCATCGTAGACCGCCTGGTGGACAGGGACATTGTAAAGAGGGAAAACAGCATGCAGGACCGGAGGGTTGTGGTCTGCCGCTTATCGTCCAGGGGGCACGGCCTTACGGACAGGCTCTACAGCTCCGGCCGCGCTCGCGCGCAGGACTTCCTGCAGGGGTTGACTGAAGCTCAATTGAATAAACTCGATGAGGCGCTGACCTCCCTGCCGAATGGGAGCGCAGTTAAGGAGATAAAATGAATATAGTTGTCACCGGCGCAACCGGTCATATCGGTAACGTACTGGTAAGGGAACTGCTGACCAGGGGTGAAAGAGTCATGGCACTGGTTCCCCCTTTCGAGAATGACCTGCCCATACGCGGCCTTGACGTAGATATCGTGGCGGCGGACGTCTGCGATGCGGCCTCTTTAGTCGCTGCCTTTCAGGGAGCGGATGCCGTTTATCATCTTGCCGGTATCATAGCCATCACGCCGGGCAAGGATGAACTGCTGCAGCGGGTAAACGTTGAAGGAACGCGCAACGTGGTTGACGCTTGCCTGGCTGCCGGCGTCGGCAGACTGGTTTATACCAGCTCCATCCACGCCATACAGGAACCGCCCGAGGGTATAGTTATTAATGAGACCTTCCCGGTGGATCCCAACAATGTGATCGGACCTTATGCCAGGAGTAAGGCACAGGCGACCCTGGAGGTGAGGAGGGGGATGGAGCGCGGACTGAACGCAGTGATCGTGCATCCCACCGGGGTGATCGGCCCCTTCGATTTCAGAATATCGGAGATGGGACAGCTCGTGCTTGATTTCATCAGAGGCAAGCTTAAAGCCTACATGGATGGGGCTTACGACTTTGCAGATGTGCGTGACGTGGCGCACGGGCTGACGCTGGCCTGCAGCAAGGGGCGCACGGGTGAGAGCTACATCCTTTCGGGAGAAAGGGTCAGCATCAAACAGATTATGGAACTACTGGAGGAAACAAGCGGCATCAAAGCGCCGAAGTTCAAGGTGCCCGCGTGGTTGGCCCACACCGCCGGCAAATTGGCGCCCATCTATTACCGCATCATCAGGAGCAAGCCGCTTTTCACTGACTATTCGGTGGACGTTCTGCGCAGCAATTCCAGGGTGACCTCGGAGAAAGCGCGGACGGAACTGGGCTATAAACCGCGCTCAGTGCATGAATCGATCTGCGACTCCGTGACCTGGTTTTTGCAGAATTTAACGCCGGCGCAACTGGCGCCGGCCGTCAGGCGCATATAAACCAGTGCTGAGCTAATTCTGCTGCGGGACTCTCCCGCGCATATTCGCCTTTTATAGACTTAGCGGGTGTCGCCATATATACTCGGACATTGATAGCTGATTGTCGTTGGTGTATATTATTCATCGATTTTGCAGATAGGCGCACATGTAGTGCTGCTTTAAGGAGGCGAGATGGTTGAAGATTATGCTGAGAAAAGTTTCTGGCTGGGCAACTCCGGGGCTTACCAGGAAAACCCACCGCTGGTAAATGATCTCAAATGTGATGTGGCCGTAGTCGGGGGAGGATTTGCCGGCATAGCAACCGCTTATTACCTGAAAAAAGTTCAGCCTTCCCTAAAGGTCGCTGTGTTGGAGGGATGGGTAATAGGGTGGGGCGCATCCGGCCGCAACGCCGGTTTTGCCATGACAACCTTCGGACTGATGATGTCCATCACCAAGATGCTCTTTGGTGAGGAGAAGACCAGGCAATCCCACCGCTATATGGAGCGGGCGGTCGACATCGTGGGTGAGCTGGTGGCCGAGCATAAGCTCGATTGCGACTACGAGCGGCCGGGCTTCCTGCGCATCGCCACCACACCCGCTTACGTCAAACGCATCAAGGAAGAGGCGCACCTGGTCAAGGAACTGGGTCTGACCGGTGTGGACTGGATAGAGGCGGACGAGGTGCAGAAGCGCGTGAAGTCACCGCTGTACATGGGCGCCTGGTGGGAGCCGCGCTGCGCACTGGTCAACCCTGCAAAGCTGGCGCGTGAGATGAAGCGCGTGGCGGTTAAGTACGGCGCCGAGGTATATGAACGCACGCCGGTAACCGAGATAAAACGCTCGGCGCAGGGGTTCACGGTTAAAACTCCAAAGGCTACGGTTAGCGCGGAGAAGATCGTGCTGGCGACCAATGCGTACTCGCTGGCCATACCGGAGCTGAGGGCCATGCAGCAGCCGGTCTGGACCTATATAGTCCTCACAGAGCCGCTGAGCAAAACCCAGCTCGATGATATGGGCTGGCAGGGCCGCGAGGGCATCGAGGATTACCGCAACATGGTGCACTATTACCGCCTCACACCCGACAACCGCCTGCTGATGGGAGGCCGCGATATCTCGTTGAAGTACGGGTCAAATATGGATAACGATATGAATCCCAAGATCTTCGCCCAGCTTGAGCAGGATATCGTCGACTTCTATCCCTGCCTTAAAGGAATTAAAACGACCCACCGCTGGGGAGGGCCGGTCTCGGTGCCCATGGACATGATCCCCGCGCTGGGCTACCTGGGCGACAAGCGCGCGGTTTACAGCCTGGGATGCATGGGGCACGGCGTTTCGCTGACCCACCTTAACGGCGAGGTCATGGCAGACCTGCTGCTGGAGCGCAAATCGGAGTGGACGGAGTGCTTCCCGGTCAACCGCAAGGTGTTCAAGTGGCCTCCCGAGCCGATCAGGTTCGTCGGGGAGCAGGCAATTTTAGGTTACCTGCATGCCGAGGATGCCTGGCTGGAACGGAAAGGCCTGGGCCCTGCCAAAAAATAACCGGCTATTTCGTGTCGTTTCGTCATAGGGCTGCGCATGACAGCGCAGCCCCGGCGTGCTAAAATCCATGAGCCCTGGCAGCCGCCGTTAATCGAGCGGCTGTCAAACCGGGAGCGATATGGACCCCCTTTTAATACGCGTCTTCCTGCTGGTACTCGTACTGATATTTGCGCACACGGTTGAGACCGTGCTGGGCTTTGGCGCAACTATTATTGCGCTGGCCATCGGCATCTTTATATTTCCGCTTGAAACCATTTTGCCGGTACTGGTCATCCTGGGCTTTTTGCAGAGCCTGTGGCTGGTAGCGCGCTGGTTTAAATACATCAGGTGGCCGGTGCTGCTCCTGAATATCCTGCCTGCGGCAATCATAGGAATGGCTGTAGGCATCTACTACAGGACGCTGGTGGGCAATTATACGCAATTGCTTATATTGCTGGGCGTCTTCGTCATGGCTGTTTCGGTGATGGAGATTGTCCTGATATATAAAACGAGGTCGGCCGGGGGGAGCCTGCCGTGGTACCTGGGCTGGCCGATACTAATCGTGGGAGGCATTTTTCATGGCATCTATGCCAGCGGGAGCCCGCTCATCATCTACTATTCCAGCCGCCAGCTTAAGGAGCCAGCCGAATTTCGCGCCACGATATCCATGCTATGGCTCATACTGGCTGTTATCCTGGTCGTCAACCTCTATTCCATCGGCCTGATCAACGTAAATACACTGGCGACAACGGGCATTGTGCTTCCCGGGCTTATCCTTGGCATTATATTCGGCAGCCGCATGACCTTCAGGACCCTGGTTTTCAAAGTGCTGATCTATACCCTGCTCTTTATCGCAGGCCTGCTGCTGGTGGTGCAACAAGTAATCAATTATTAAAGCCGGGATGGGCATTCCTGCTACAATAAGCAGGGCCGGATATCCCCGGGGATACATGAAATGAAAAAAGGTGAGCGGAGACTTGTTCCGCCCGGGCTGACCTACATAGCGGACAACATCAAAGACCGCGATAATATACTCGGCCTCCCGTTCGAAGCCAGGGCTAAATGGGCCGAAGGGCTGGAGTTCTCAAGTGACCGGTCAACCATCTTTTTCGCCGGATGCGGCTACCAGTATTCATCGCTGCTTGAGCCGCTGGTAACGCTGGTCAGGACCGCCGACCGCATGTCCATCAATCCGGACCTCCCCGTGGTCCTTGCCGGGATACCTAAAAAAATGGGCGTGGATGTGGCGGGTATTTATACGAAAGCGCTGGCCCGCGATGAGGGCAACGACAGCGGGGTGCTTCGCGATGCCGTGAGCGTGCTTAAATACCTGGGCGTTGATATGGCTTACCTGGGTGAGCACGAACCCTGTTGCGGCGCCCCGCTCTACCACATGGGGCTGCGCAGGGAGTTTGCCGCTAACGCCGAAAAGGCCGTTACCAGGTTCAGGTCACTGGGTGTGAGGAAGATAATCGGGATAGTCCCCTCCTGCACATATGCCCTGCGCACTCTCTTTGCCAAAACGGCGCCCGGCTACGATATCGAGGTCTGCCACTTCATCGAAGAGATTGCCGCGAAGATCAAGCCGGGGCTATTCCGCTACCCGGGCAATATAAAAGTAGTCTACCACGACCCCTGCCAGCTGGGCAGGTACATGGGCCTTATCGAACAGCCCCGCCGGGTAATGCACGCCATAGAAAATGTGGAGCTGGTTGAGCCCGAATGGACAGCGGGAGAATGGTCGACCTGTTGCGGCGGCGGCGGCGGCTTCGAGGTCGTATTTCCCGATATGAGCCAGACGCTGGCCGAGGGCAGGGTCAGGGAGCTGGTCGCTACCGGCGCCGATGTGGTGGCCACCCAGTGCCCCGGCTGCCTGATGCAGCTTAAAAGCGGGCTGAAAGCCCTGAAAAAAGATAAGATTGAGGTCGTCGACCTCGCCACCCTGCTGGCCAGGTCTATGAACACAAAATAAGAACGGAATATGATTGATAAAGGCGCATTTACCGTGTGCCGGTGAGAACAAGAGATGTCCATATCGAAGGATTACAGGAAAGAGCTTAGAGACGCAGCCGGCAGCGGGCGCATCCGGCTGGCGCTGTCGAGAGCCATTAAAAGCTATCGTGTGAACACAGATAATGCTCTGAAGAAATTCCCGCATACGATAAAAATGGCTGAAGAGGTAAAACTGATCAAGGAGGCTTCCATCCAGCAAATGGCGGAGCTGGCCAGGAAAGCGGGACGCAGCATCGAGGAAAATAAGGGTAAATATTACATTGCCGGGACGGCCGGGGACGCGCTCAGGATCATCGGGGAAATCGTCGGGAAGGGCAAGCTGGTGGTGAAGGCCAAGAGCATGACGGCCGAGGAGATCCAGTTGCGCGAGCACCTCGAGGAAGCGGGAAACGAGGTATATGAGACCGACCTGGGCGAATTCATCATACAAAAGCTGGGGCAGCGTCCCATGCACATCCTTTCTCCAGCCATACACGTCCCGAGGGAGGATGTGGCCAGGCTGTTCTCGCAGATAACAGGCCAAAAGCTGCAGCCCGATATCGATACGCTGGTGGCCACGGCACGCGAGTTGCTGAGGGAGAAATTCTTCAAAGCGGATGTGGGCATCAGCGGCGCCAACGTGGTCTCTGCCGATACCGGCACACTATTTTTAATTGAGAACGAGGGCAATATCCGCCTGGCCACAGGCGCCCCGCCCGTGCATATCGCCCTTGTCGGCATGGAAAAATTGGTTCCGACGCTTGAAGACGCCTTTAAGGTCTCCGAGGTTACCTGGCGTTATGCCAACTACACAGTGCCATCTTACGTTAGCATGATCTCAGGTCCCAGCAAGACGGGGGACATCGAAAAGGTGACCACTTATGGTGTTCATGGACCCAAAGAATTTCACGTTATCTTCCTGGATGACGGCAGGATACAACTTGCCAGGGACCCGGTACTGCGGCAGGCTCTTTACTGCCTGCGCTGCGGCGGGTGCCTTTATGAATGCCCGGTCTTCGGTCTCACCGCCGGTTATTTCGGCGACAAGTATTTCGCGGGAATCGGCGCCGTGTGGGCCGCCGAGGTCACCCGGAACATGGAGAAGGCCGCGTCCATGGCCTATACCTGCCTGACCTGCGGAAGGTGCAAGGTACGCTGCCCCATGAAGATCGATGTCCCGGAGATGATACTGGCGCTACGGAAGTCCATAGCCGAGCCTTAATGCCCAGCCTGTGCCAGGCCTGCGAAACAGGGCGCTTCGGGGCAATGTGTCAGTAAGGTATCGTTACTCGCCGAAACGCTGAAGCAGCTGATAAATGGCATCGGCGCCGAATATAAGGGCTTTGACCGGGA
>CAZKOL010000010.1:0-46790 GCA_964554375.1 uncultured Dehalococcoidales bacterium | reverse complement strand
GAGATTTAAATATGGAATTGAAAGACAGGGTTATTTTAATCACAGGCGCTTCGTCGGGCATAGGTAAAGCGGTAGCGCTGGCGCTGAGCCACGGTCATAACCGCATCGTTATAACCGCGCGCCGCAAAGAATTATTGTCGGATGTAGCTGAAACCATTCAAAAGAACGGCAGCGAAGCGCTGGCAATCGCCGGAGACGCGCTGGATGAAAAACAGGCGGCAGGTGTCGTGGATCAGGCCGTGCAGCGCTTTGGACGCATCGACATCGCATTGCTCAATATCGGCGCAGGCCCCTCCCTCAGTATCGCAGAGGCCGCTCCCGATGATATCAAGCAGAACATGCGGGTGAACTATGACACGATGATCAATTTCTTTTGCCCGCTAGTCCAGCAAATGAAAACCCATGATGCGGGTGGGGTCATCGCCAATACCAACTCACTGGCCGGGTTCCTGGGACTTCCGACGCAGGGGCAGTATTCGGCCGCCAAGGCGGCCTGCCGTATGTTCCTGGATACCGCCAGGATCGAATTGAAGCCGTTCAATATCAGGGTACTGACGATATGTCCCGGGTTCGTGGTTACGGAGAGAAATAAGCACCCGGGAATTCCTCACTCCCTCACGATGACCACGGATGAGGCAGCCGGACATATCATGAATGCGTTGAGGTCGGAACGTAAGGAATACCTGTTTCCCAATCACCTGAAGACGGCTGTTATGCTGCCAAAGTTTCTGCCGCGGTCTGCGACGGAAAGGGTACTGTCCCGGTTCTCGCAATCTTAATCACTCTGACTTTTAAATTTTGAGATTTGCCTGACTGTTTTCTGCGCGCCGGTCATAACGTTTACAATCCCTCCGCCGCTCTCGCTCTGGGCGCCGATGAACCATAGCCCCCTGATGGGCGTTTTGTGGGCAGGCGGCTTGTTGCCGATGATGGGGGGCACTCCGCCGAACGAATGGTGTTTCAGGTGAGTACGGAGGCGGAAATCTTCCGGGGTCAGTATGAGACGGGTTTTGGTGTGCTGGCGCAGGCCCGGGATATGGCGCTCGGCCAATGCCACCAACTTGTCCGCCAGCTCTTCCCGGCGGCCAATAAATCCATACTGGAAGAGCGTGGCATCTAAATTGACAGGTATCCACCGCTTGGGCATACTCCATTATATATGAAGAGAGGGAAAAGGGATCAGGTGGACCTGTTTGAGGCCGACAACCTGGAAGAGGCATCGGCTTTACTGGAACTTAACTGGCAATTTCGTTCATCACGCGCCCTGATGGCCGCGCATCAGTTAGGCTTCTTCAAAGCGCTGGCAAAGCCGAAGAAGGCCGCCGAGGTGGCGGGCGAATGCAATACCGATCCGCGGATGACGGAGAAGCTGCTAATAGTCTGCTGCGCCCTGGGCGTATTAAGGCGCGACGGCGACCGCTTCGCACTGACCGGATTGGGATCGGACATGCTTTTGCCGGACAGCCCCCGCTATATCGGCGGCGTTATCGGTCACTATGAACTCCTGTGGTGGGCTACCACAGGGCTCCCCGAAGTGGTGCGGACCGGTAAACGCGAATCGGCGCCGGAGCCGCCCGAGCATTTCAAGCAGCATATGTTCGACAACTGGATCTGGGCGATGCACGGCATCGCCGCAAACGGCCCGGCGCAATGGTTGGCCAGGCAACTTGACCTCAGCGACAGGAGCCTGCTGCTGGATGTGGCCGGGGGCCCGGGCACCTATAGCATCGCACTGTGCCAGAGATTCCCGAACTTAAAAGCCGTAGTGTGGGATTTGCCGGAGACCCTGCAAATCGCACGGGAGGTGATCGACCGCTTTGGCATGATCGGGCGGGTCAAAATGCAAAAAGGCGACTGGAGCAAAGATGAATTCGGATCCGGCTATGACTGCCTGCTTATGTCCAACATTCTGCACGGGCCGGGAAGCCATGGGGAAACAAGGCTGAAACAAAGTAAACGGGCTTTAAAGCCGGGCGGGCTGTTGATCGTGCACGATTTCCTCCTCAACAACGACAAATCGGGTCCCCTGCCGGCATCGCTCTTCAACCTGTGGTTGGGGACATACACGGTCAGCGAGATACTCGAGATCATCCGCAAAGCCGGTTTCAGCGATGTTTCCCTGATCGCCAGAGATGCGCGGAGGGGCAGCGGCCTTATCACCGCCAGACGTCCCTGATTGAGATTATGTAACTCCGGTTATTCAGTTCATTTGCCTTTGAACGTAGGAGCTCGCTTGTCCAGGAATGACTTCAACCCTTCACCAAAGTCCTGTGTGTTAAAACAGTGTTTCTGCGCGTAGGTCTCCAGGAATAGCTGCTGCTCCAGATTATTCATGATGCCGGCATGAACGGAGCGCTTGGTCATTCTCATGGCGATCGGAGCACCCGCCGCTATCCTTCCAGCAAGGCCCATCACCTCCTCCATGAGCTTATCATGCGGCACAACTTTATTGACCAGGCCTATACGCTCCGCCTCAGCAGCCGAGATGATATCCCCTGTATACATCAATTCAAAAGCCTTTGCTGTACCGATCAGCCTCGGCAACAGGAATGAAGCGCCGCAATCAGGCGCCACGCCGCGGCTTGCGTAAGCCGCTGTGAATAAAGCCTGGTCGGATGCATATCGTATATCACAAAGCAGGGCTATGGCCAGGCCACCACCTGCCACAGCCCCGTTGATAGCGCAGATTACCGGTTTCTCCAGATTATAAAGATCCATAGCAAATATTCCTATCGGTACGCTACCGGGTTCGAGTATCTCCTGCAAAGTGCCATTTTCACGCCCTTTGTTCAGCTCTACTACGTCAGCGCCTGTACAGAAACTGCTGCCCGCACCGGTGATAACTACTGCACGTACGTTGTCATCGGAATTTAGCTCGCGTAAGATGCGCGGCAAGTAAGTATAAGCAACTTCCCTGGTCAGGGAGTTCATTCTCCGAGGCCGGTTCAACGTCAGCAATGCAACTTTGTCTTTAATCTCGAGCAACAAACCTTCATAGTCCACGGCACACTCCTATTACCTTACCAAAAGATATCGCCGCTCAATCCCTGTATGCGCGCATACAAGTCCAGGCGGGTCTGATTAAGTTATTGCGCTATTTTCCGGAACCTCGTTCACCTATCTCTCCAGAGGCTCAACTGCCTCCCATATTACTTTTCTGAATTGTACCATATGGGGCATCGAAATCGCTATAGCGTCCTTAATCTGCCCGTTAAAGCTGTGATATAATGCCCCAAAACACGCAGGGAGGCACTGACCATGGAGGAGAAAGCGGACCTATTCCCTCACGACGGCTCACTTGAACGTCTGCCCGCTGCCGAAAGAGATAGGAAGATGTCCGTGAAGCTGCAGCGCCTCGTTTCCTATGCTTACAAGAAGGCCCCGGGCTTCAAGCAGCGCCTGGACGATGCGGGGATCAAGCCGGGTGATATCAAGGGACTCTCAGACCTGCAGAGAATACCGGTACTGCGCAAGGACGACCTGATCAGGCTGCAGAAGGAGATGCCGCCCTTCGGGGGCTACCTGGCCGTGCCGCTCGGTGAGATCGACCACATCTACCAGTCGCCGGGCCCCATCTATGATCCGCAGAGAAGGATGAAGCAGGGCACTCTCCCGCCGGACCTGGGCAGGGGGCAGGTAGCCGTCAACACCTGGTCTTACCACGTCACACCGGCGGGGCTGCTGATCGACCGCATGCTGAGGGCCATGGGTTTCACCGTCTTCCCGGCAGGTACGGGCAATACCGACCTGCTGGTACAGGTGATGCGCGATCTTAAGGCCTCATACTTCGTGGGGACTCCTTCTTTCCTGTCAGCCATCATCAAGAGGGCGGAGGAGATGGGATATGATATTAAAAAAGACTTCAACCTCAAGTACGCCCAGGTGTTCGGCGAGATGGGCGGGGACCCCCTGAGAAAGATGTTTAGCGAGAAATACGGAATCACCTGCGTGGGCGGGGACAACTATATGACCGCCGACATCGGTCCGATCGCAGGCTCTTGCGAAAAGAACGCCGGCATGCACGTCAACACGAACGTAATCGTGGAAGTTGTAGACCCGTCAACAGGCCGGGACCTGCCCGCCGGCGAGGTCGGCGAGATCGTGGTAACCCCCTTCGACCAGGTGTATCCTCTCATCCGCTTCGGAACGGGCGACCTATCCACACTGGTGACCGAGACCTGCGCATGCGGCCGCACCACTCCCCGCCTGCCCAAAATCATGGGCAGGAGCGGTGACGCCGTCAGGGTACGGGCTATGTTCGTTCACCCCAGGCAGACCGACGAAGTCATTTCAAAGTTCGCTGAGATAGGCTGCTACCAGATTACCGTAACCAGGCCGGCCGACAGGGACGAGATGCTGCTGCAGGTGGAGTTTACAGCAGAGCCGGCGGACCGGGGCGCCTGGGAAGTATCCCTGAGAAAGGAATTCCAGAACGCCTGCAAGGTGAGGTTCGACGCGCTGGAGGTGCTGCCTGCCGGCAGCATACAGCCGGACGGGAAGAGAATTATCGACAGGCGCGTCTACTGACGATATCACTGCCACTATCATCGATCGATATTAGTTCGGGTTAAAAGGAGGGACTCATGGGAAATGACGAGGAGAATCGAGCAGCACCGGCAAAACGTTCTAAACTCCCGCTGGGGATAAAGCTCAGCTTCGGCATCGGCGACATCTCCAACAATATCTTCATCGTGACCACCGGGATGTACCTGCTGTTCTTCATGACAAACGTGGTGGGCATAAATCCGGCGCTGGCCGGCGCCATGCTTCTTTTCCCCAAGCTGTGGGATGTCGTCTCCGATCCCACCATGGGGGCCATCTCGGATGTCACGCATTCCCGTTTCGGCAGGAGGAGAGTGTACCTGCTCTACGGCGCGGCGCCTTTCGGCATATGCTTTTTTATCCTGTTCCTTATACCCGGCTTCCAGACCGAATTCGCCAACGCACTCCAGATATCCTTGCTGTTTGCACTGGGTTGCACGGCTTTCACGGTGGTCAATGTCCCCTATGCCAGCATGGTACCCGAGATGTCCGATGACTACAATGAGCGCCTGTCCATAGTTTCCTTCCGCATGTTCTTCGCCTCCATCGGCGCCCTGCTGGCCGGCGGCCTGACCATGACGCTGGTCACGGCCGGCGGAGGAGGCGCGGACGGCTTCCGCTATATGGGCGGCATCTTCGGGCTGGCAATTATCGTCTCCTGCCTGTGGTGCTTCTTCGGCACGCGTAAAGCGCCCTCCCTGCCACCCCACAAAGATACGCCCCCCATAAAAGAGCAGATCAAGATCGCAGCGCGCAATTATCCGTTTACAGTATTGATGACGAGTTATTTCCTGCAGGCGCTGGCCATCGGTGTGATGATGGCCGGGTTCGTCTACTACGTGAAATACGCCATGGCCCTGCCCGAGACGGCAATGAATATCGCCTTCCCCATCTTCATGGTGACCGGCGTCATTTTCATACCGGTCTGGCTGGCCGTGGGCAAAAGGCTGGGCAAGATAAAGTCGTATTACATCGGCCTGGCCATATTTACCGTCTCAATGGGCTCGCTCTTTTTCACCAGCGCTTCCCAGCTATTGATCTTCTATGCCCAGGTGTTCGTAGCAGGGATTGGCTTTTCAAGCTTCCAGCTCTTCCCTTTTTCCATGCTGCCCGACACGATTGAATGCGACCAGATACAGTCGGGAATACGCCGCGAGGGTATCTTCTCCGGTATGTGGTCGGCCGGCCAGAAGATCGCCTACTCGGTGGGCCCACCCATCGTGGGCTTCGCCCTGGCCCTCTCGGGTTTCGTTGTCGACGGGGTCCAACCTGAGAGCGTTGCCACCGGCGTGCGCATCATTTTCTGCCTCTTCCCGGCAGCCATGATCCTACTCAGCTTCCTGCCATTCAGCAAATACAAACTTACCGAGGAGGAGTTTGAGAAGGTCAAGGCAAAGATCGCGGGAAAGAAAATTTAAATATAGGGGTCGGTCTTAAGACCCACTCTTTTAGTCTGTCATTGCGGGCGCAGCTAAAGCTATGCCCCTGCATCTCAACAGGATATTTATGCAGGAAAAGCCTTCTCGCCCAGCGCCATGCGTACCAGGTCAGTGACATATATCTTGTGCAGGCCACGTTCGGTCGTGGGACGTCTGAGCACGCGGTCGCACATGGGGCAGAGCGTAATCAGCGCATCGGCGCCGCACCGGATGGCATCGTCAACGTTTTTGGCCTGCACCTCGGCAGCCAGAGGTGGGTACACCTTGACAAAGGCGCCGGTACAGCACAGCGCCTTTTCTCTCTCATATTCTCGCTTTGGCCTTTCTACACCGATCAACTCGAAGATCTCGTCCAAGAATACATCCTTGGCCGGGGTATAGCGTGAGGCGCAGGGACGCTGATAGGCGACCTTCTTACCCAGCTTCGTGATCTTGCTGCGGTTGTCCCTGAGGTAGTTGCGCATATATTCAAACAGGTGCATGTATTTGAAGGGTACCTTGATTCCGTAATCCTTCACCTTGGCATCTACCATGGCGTAGCAATCGTCATGCAGGAAGATTATCTCGTTTCCGAGTGTAGCGACGTTGTCGATAAACTTCCGGGCATTTTCGGCCAGCGGCGCTTCCATCCCGGCATGCACATAGCCCAAATAGCAGAAATAATCGCCACCTTTTGCGATGGTCAGGCCGTCGAACAACTGCCCGCTGATGGCATCCGGCGGCAGCGACATCTCCATCACGCAAAGCGAGAGGACGGGTTTGCCCTGCCGGCCTTTAATAACCTGGTTGGGCACAGAGGAAGCCATGCCGAAGAATTCCACGGCCTCCGGCTTGATGGGAAACGACTTGTGCTTTTCCATCATCTTGAGTATCAGGTCGAAAGGGTCCGCCCCCGTGGGGCAATACTCGCTGCAGGCGCAGCAGGTAACGCATTTGCTCAATATGGCAGCCGGCCTGCCGTCCATAAGGTCCCGGATGTCACCGGCCGCCCTTTCTTTGTCGTAATCAACATACAAACACTTTGTCAGGCAATCACCGCACAGGTCACATTTCGATGCGTTCCACATTTTCTGGCCTCCTTAAGCAAATCAATCCTCCGGACCCTCGTGCCATTATCCCGGAATTATGTCTGAAAAATTGCACGGTAACTATGGTAACATAATAGGCCTGAAAAAACCTGCAGGTGTTTACCCCTGCGCCGGTCGACAAGCTGCATGAGCAAATAAGGAGGACTTTTAGATGTTCAAAACCAGGATGACGGAGCTCTTTGGCATCCAGCACCCTATAATGCTGGCCGGCATGAACTGGATCACAGAGCCGGGGCTGGTGGCAGCTGTATGCAACGCGGGCGGGCTGGGCATGCTGGCTACGGCGCGCTTTGCCCCGGATGAGGCGCGGCAGAACATACGCGAAGTCAGGAAGCTGACGGATAAGCCTTTCGGCGTCAACCAGGCGCTGATCCTGCCCGGGGCACGGGAGAATGTGGAAGTAGCCATCGAAGAAAAGGTGCCGATTATCAATTACGCGCTGGGCAAGCCGTGGTTTATCGACCGCGTGCACGCCTACGGTGGCAAAATCACGGGCACCACCGCCACGGTCAGGCACGCCGTCAGGGCCGAGCAGCTCGGCTGCGATGCCATTATCATAACGGGAAATGAGGCTGCCGGGCACGGCACCGCCGCCACCTCTCTGGTGCTTATCCCCATAGTTGCCAGCCAGGTAAAAGTCCCGTTGATAGCGGCCGGCGGTTTCTTCAACGGCCGGGGACTGGCTGGGGCCCTGGCGCTGGGAGCCGACGGGATATCGATGGGCACAAGGTTCTCACTGACTAAAGAGAGCCTGGTGCATGACAATTTCAAGCAGCTCTGCCTCAAAGCCACGGAGCAGGATACGCTCTATAGCAATGCATTCGACGGCATGCCCGGACGTGTGCTCAAGACAAAAGCGGCCGAAAAGATGATGAAGAGCGGCATACAGTTCTCCGAAGCCTTTCAGGGCGCCAGCGAGATAAGGAAAATGCTCCGACTATCTTACTGGCAGTTCATCGGATTGAGCCTGCAAATGTGGAGGGCCGAGGAGGGTTCCCCCATCTGGTCGCAAGCCCGCCAGGCCGTCGGCATGAGAAGGCACCTCAGGGCCATTAACGACGGTGATGTCGCAGAGGGCATACTTTTCGCGGGTCAGGATTGCGGTGGCATAGATGACCTGCCGGGCGTCCGGGAACTGATGGACCGCATTATATCGGAGGCAGAAGCGGCCTGTGACTCTCTTCAGCAGAAGCGGCGTTGAAACCGACTTCAGTCGATGAGCGGAGCGGCGCTATTCAAAAAGTTTTGATACCGGGCAGAGCCGAAGCGGACGCAGGGAGCCCGGCAAACCGCCTGACCCTGGCATCCGCCTTCACCCTGATGGGTGAGCCGTGGCCGAAGCAGGCCGATTGGAATTCGTGCCCGGCCAGCTTTCTAACAGAGTGTCTTAGCTGCGATACATCAGCGGTGAACGGGATAGAAGGCCACTTGAGGCCAAAACGCTGCGCCAGCAGGTCGCCTGTAAAGACCGCTTCACTCCGCCTGAGGAAGACGCAGATGCTGCCGGGTGTATGCCCCGGTGTATGTAGTATGCGCATCCCGCCGGCCAGAGGCAGTTCGTCGCCGTCGACTACTTCGATATCGACATGGACGGGGCGGGTAGCGAACATCCGATTAAAAGGATGCGCTGCCCGGCGAAGCCAATCGGGACGCGACGGCCCGGGCTGGGGCATCCTTCCATCTATAAACGGCGCATCCGCCGCATGGGCAACAACCCTGGCCTTTGTAATCTCCACCAGGCCAGCCAGCCCGCCGACATGGTCCGGGTGATGGTGTGTAATTATTATCGTTGTTATGCCGGATGGGGAGTACCCCAGGCTGCGCACTCTTTTCATAATCAGCGATTCCCTGCCTTTAAAGCCCGCGTCCACGAGCATGAGCTCACCGCCGGCGGCGATCAGGTACACATTTGATCCCAGGTCGGCCTGATCCCACCAGCGGCTGAGCTGGAAAACCCCGGGGATAACTTCCTGCATAGACTTCAATTTTACACCAGCGGAGCAGATTTGGTTGCAAGGTAACCGCTCTTAT
Source organism: uncultured Dehalococcoidales bacterium (assembly GCA_964554375.1). Lineage (GTDB taxonomy): Bacteria > Chloroflexota > Dehalococcoidia > GIF9 > UBA5629 > CAIMUM01. The sequence goes on along the minus strand of CAZKOL010000010.1, from coordinate 37,690 downwards.
ATGGAGAAAATGCTGAAAAGAGGATGCCTTTTACATTTACTCTGCAATTTATTTAGAATAACCCCATGCCAGAAGCGAAGCAGGCGCCGGTAATGGCTTTCGCCGGTAAAGGCGGCGTGGGGAAGACCACCTGCGCGGCGGCTACAGCCGTGCATTTCGCATCGTGCGGCCGCAAAACGCTCGCCATATCTACCGATGCCACACCTTCGCTTTCCCACATCTTCCAGACAACACCGGCAGAGGGCCCGGCCCGGGTGGCGGAACAGCTTTTCTTCCTGGAAATCGGCACAGGCCAGGCCGGGCGGATGTGGGAGAAAAAATTCGGGCGCGACGTCTATCGCGTGTTCTCCTCCTTCGTGGAAATAGAATACCCCGATTACGTGGATTTCATGTCCTCCGTGCTGCCTGGACTGGCCGAGGAATTCATGGTCGACTACATCCGCGAGCTTTCATCCGGCGGAGGATGGGATGCCATTGTCTGGGATACGGCGCCGCTGGGACAGACAATGGCGCTGCTGCAGACTCCGGCCTTGCTCACCCGCCACCTCCGGCTGGCGCCGCGCATCTATGCCAGGATCAAGGCAGGGGAAGGCGCCCGGGAGACGATCCTGGATACAATACAGCGCTGGGAAGAGCTGTCGGCCGCCGATACGGTGTTTCTGCATAGCGGGGTGGAATTCAATATCGTGGCCATACCGGAAGCCCTGGCAGTCAATCAGCTCGATGGGATACTGAGCGATCTTGAAAAATACGATTTAAATGTCAGGCGGCTGATAATAAACAACATCGTTCAGCCCTCCGGCTCCGATTTCCTGCAGCAAAAGGCCGACCAGCAGCAAACATACGTCAGACAGCTATGCGATAAATACAGGCGTCTGCAAATCTCCATGCTTCCCCTCTTCCCGCACGAGATAAACGGACTGGAGATGTTGCGCAAAGTCGCTGACGAGCTATATTAGACTATTATTTTGCCCGTTTCATCCCCGGTTTTTCCGCCGGATTACTACTTGCTGCCGCAGCAGGCAACGGCTGATATCACAATAGCCTTCATCAGATCGCCAGGGCGAAGTTGAGGTAAAGCTGGGCAGCCTGCACCACCTGGCTGAAAACAACCGATTCTTCGGGTGTGTGCGCAGTCTCAAGCCGACCCGGCCCCAGTATGATCGGATCGACACCGGCCCCCCACAGCACATTGCCATCCGAATGGCTGCGGAAATCCTGCGTCTCCCAGGGGACCTTCATGCCCTTGCAAACCTCGCGCAGCCTGCGCACCAGCGGCCTGTCCTGCGAGATACGGTAGCCCGACTGCGTGTTTTCAAACCTGATATAAGCATCGAGCGAGGGTATGACCTTGCCGGCATCCTCAACAAGATGCTCCAGGTCGGCCTTGAGCACATCCATGCGTGAATCGGGAGGCAGGTGCAGGTCCAGCCAGGCTTCGCAGGTATCCGGGACCACGAAACCGCCGGGGAAGCCTGAAAGCTGCCTGATGTTATATACCAGCCCGCTGGAGACCGTCGTGGTATAGCCTGTAACCTGCAGCAGCAGCTTGAGCATGTTCTCGATGGCGTTCTGCCCCAGCTCGGGCATGGACGAATGCGCCTTCTTGCCGCGCGTGCGTAAAAGAACTTCCAGGTATCCGTAGTGACCCAGGCAGGGCATCATATTGGTCGGCTCGCCCACCACTGCCCAGGGGAAGCGGTACTCACGCACCAGCGTCTTGGCGCCGTCGCTCTCCTCCTCTTCCCCCACTACCAGCGCCATGCCCACCGAGGGGAACCTGCCTTTTTTAGCCGCCAGCACCGTAAAGGCCTCGATCATGGCGGCGCAGCCCCCCTTCATATCCGAACTGCCCAGCCCGAAGACCCTCTCGTCCTCCTCGTGAAACCCGAAATCATCCAGGTCGTGCGCCGTCACGGTGTCCAGGTGACCAACGAAACACAGGTCTACCTCGTCGGTCTTGGGGGGCAATACCACGATGTTATAGCGGTTCTCATCCACCACCTGCTTCTTCACATTTAGCCCGTCCGCCTTCAGATAATCTTCGCAGAAGAGCAGTATCTCCTCTTCCTTGCCTGACGGACTGTATATGTCCACCAGGTCATGCATGAGCTTTTTAAGTCTCTCGGGCTTTATCTCAGCCGCTGCGCCTGTGCTCGGTGCCATTCTTTTTCCCCCTCAGGCTGCGTTTCTTCTCCTTCTGTTGCTCCGTAGCCGCCGGATTATACGTCATGTAGATGTGCTGCTGCGGATTGACAAAACCCTTGGCGCGGAAGAAATGAAGGGCCGGCAGGTTATCCGCCTCCGTATCCACCATGAAAATGCGCACGCCGGCTTCTATCATCTTGTCCTCGAACTTATTGAAAAGGCGGCTGGCCACGCCCAGCCGCTGAAACTCCGGCGACACCACCAGCCAGACAAGGTAACCGTATTTCCAGGCCGACTTCTTCTTGGTTACCACGTTGCCCAGGGCAAAGCCCACAATCTGATCCTCCAGCGCCGCCACCAGACAGTACTCCGTATCCTCGTTAAACATGGATATGACTTCGAACTCGTCCCAGGTGCGGTAAAGAGTAGGCGTTTTATCGGCGGTGAACACTTGCTCACCCAGGTGAAAGACGACGGGAATGTCATCGACACACATCTCCCTGATCTCGATATCCATCTTCTTCCTGCCGCCGTTCTCCTCGTGATCAGGCAAGGCAGCAGGATGATGTTTTTCACCGTTATCACGCTGCCCGGCAGCGCCGTTGTTGCTCATATATCCTCCTGGTGACTCATGACCCGTATGCGCGGCGATAGACCGTACGGGATAAGATGGGACTTAAAACTGGTAGCCCAGGGCACGCGCCTTGTCGTAACACTTCTTAGCCTCTGTGGTACGTTGAAGCGTCTCAAGCGTCAGCCCCTTGCTGTACCACAGCGCCGGATTACCGGGATCGAGGGCCAGCGCCCTGTCGAAAGCTACGATCGCTTCGTCGTACCGCCTCAGCTCGTGCAGAGCTTTGGCCTTGTAGCCCCAGGGAAACGCGTTTGTAGAATCAAGCGAGATGGATTTGTCGGTCGATTTAAGCACATCTTCATAGAGCTGGCTCTTCATCTGGACGTAGGTCAACCTGTCCCATAATTCCACACTGCCGGGGTCCAGTGAAGCTGCTTTAGCATAACAGGGGACAGCCTCCTCGAATTTTTCCTGGACCCGTAATATTTCACCCTTGCTCTCCCAGTAGTATGCGTTGTTGCCGATGATGGCGATTGCCTTGTCCACACTTTCAATGGCCTTGTCAAACTGCTTCAAGTTGAAGTAAGACACTCCCCGGTAATTCCAGGCATCGGCGAAATTGGGATCGAGCCGGACGGCCCGGTCATAGCTGTCAATGGCCAGGTCAAAATTTTTCATGGCGTCCAGAGCCTGCCCTTTATTGAAGTAGACCGCCGGATTGGAGGGGTCTTTCTCAAGCGCGCGGTCAAAATTGAGCAACGCCTTCTCAAATGCCCCCTTGTTATACAGGTCTATTCCCTGTTCATTAAAGGCAATAGCCTCCGGGTTGCTTTTGTATCCCTGGCTGCCCGTCTGGCAGGCCGCCAGCGAAAACAGCATAAGCATGAGCGCCGCTGCTTGAAACCATGTCGCTTTATAAATCGTAACGCGCTTTTTCATAGATATTCCTTATTAGCTCTATTATAAACGTTATCCTGCATGATTTTATCACGGAATTGTAGCACCGGACCCACTGCAAGTAAATTATCGCATAGCCGGCAGACAGGCTTACCGTTGGCACTAAAGAGCCATTGACACATAAGTACGTGTAATGTAACATTGTCCGCGAACGTAAGCGCAGTTTGAAATAAACCGGCTTTCAGTGCAGAATATTAGCGCGACACGCCGCAGGCACATAGCCTGTATGCATGAAATATCAGGAGGAGGAAGTCATGAAATTTGTGAAGGTAACACTGGCTGTACTGTTCATCGCAGTACTGCTGTGCGGCTGCGCTCCAGCCGTCCAACCCCCGGCGCCAACCCCGGAACCGACCCCGGCGCCGACGCCCTCCACATATAGCAACTCAGCACAGCCGATTACCGTGCCTGTAGGGGTCAGCTTCACCATCAGCGTCAGCTCCAATCCATCGACCGGCTATAGCTGGGAGGCCGGGTTTGACCAGAGCCTGCTCAAGCTGGTTAAGCGTTATACACCATCCGAGTCAGGAATGATGGGAGCGAGCGGCGTCGAGAACTTTGAGTTCGAGGGAATGAAGCCCGGCACTAGCGATATTTATCTCAATTACAAGAGGTCCTTCGAGCCCAACAATCCCTCGTTAAAGAGCGAGACTTTTAACGTCACCATAACACAGTAAGGGGTCTTTGGATAAAAAACCTTAGCCGGGCAGTCGGTAAAGTCCGAGCTGGCCGAGTATGTAGTTGTGTAGGTTATTATGTTATATAGAATTATCGGCATAATCATCGCTCTGACATTGATTACCCTGACTGTTGCTCCGGCCACGGCTCAAGGTCTGCTGCCACCCGAGGAAGAGGGGTTACCTATTGGCGGCGGAGGGGTCATCCTGCCGCCTACGCCGATGCTGGTTACGACCCAGGGCGCCACGAGCATAACGGGGACATCGGCCAATCTCAACGGCTATCTCCAGTCCATGGGCCCCTACAGCATAGTGGACGTATGGTTCGAGACTTCCGACGGCCGTGAAACGACACACCGGGCTATGAGCTCGCCGGGCTTCTATACAACCCTCCTGGGCCAGCTTGAGCCGGGGACATCCTACCAGTACAGGGCCAAGGCAAGCTCGAACCTGCTGGGTGGCCAGCAGAGCGAGGGTGCGTTTGTCAGCTTCACTACCCAGCACACAGTTCCGCAGGCCCCCATAGAGGTCTCAACGTCATCAGCCTCGGATATCACGTCCGGTTCGGCCGTGCTGCGGGGTTACCTTTCCAGCATGGGACCGTATACCAGCGTGACCGTGTGGTTCCAGTGGGGCAGCTCTACGGGTTATGGCAACAACACCGTGCAACAGACTGTCTACGGGCCGGGGCCTTTCAGCATGCAGGTATCCGGGCTCAGCCCCAACAGCATGTATTATTTCCGCGCCGTCGCCAAGCCGGGTGTAATAGGCGTCTCCGCCGTATACGGCGTCCCGCAGAGCTTCAGCACTCCCGGCGCATCCAGCCTGGCAGTCAGCACAGGCTCAGTATCCGGGGTGACTAACAATTCCGCGACACTGGTGGGCTACCTCGAATCGCTGGGGGGATACCGCAACGCCACCGTATGGTTCGAATGGGGCCCGACGACCGCCTACGGGCAGACCACTTCCATGCAGACGATGTATTCGCCCGGCACTTTCAACTACACCCTGCAGGGACTCAACCCCGGCGCCACCTATCATTTCCGCGCTCTGGCAGTGCCCACGGCAGCGGGCGGCATGACGGTCCATGGGTTCGACAGCGTCTTCACTACTACAGCCGCTCCGGGGATCAAGGTCAACACCAGCGCTGCGTCAAATGTCACAGGTCAGTCTGCCACCTTTAACGGTTATCTGACTTCCATGGGCGCCAGCAGTACATCGTATGTATGGTTTGAATACGGGACCGACACCACCTATGGCAACTCGACACCCCAGCAAAATAAGGGCATGCCGGGCAGCTTCAGCTACAGCGTAAACAGGCTGCAGCCCGGGCTTACCTACTATTACCGCGCAGCCGCGTTCTCCAACGGATATAACACTTACGGGCAGTACAGCACATTCCAGACCACCCCTTCGTCGCCGGTATCGGTGACCACGGGCGCAGCCAGCGGTATCAGCACGACGGCTGCCACTCTGAACGCCTACGTCAACTCGCTGGGAGGCCAGCGTTCGGTCCAGGTATATTTCAATTTCGGCAAGAATACGGACTTCGGCAACGTGACCGCTCCGCAAACCGTGGCCTCTCCCGGCACGGTGTCGTACCAGACCGTGGGGCTGACCCCGGGCGCAACCTATTATTTCCAGGCTGTCGCACAGACGCCTGATAACCTCAAAATCTACGGGGCCACAGATATATTCAGCACCGTGTCCAACTCGACCCTGGCTGTAGCCACTTATCCTGCTACGTCCGTGACAGCTTCCAGCGCTATACTGAACGGTTATCTCCAGGATATCGGCAACACCTCCACGGCCCAGGTCTGGTTTGAATACGGCATCACCGCAGATTTCGGCAACACCACTAATATGCAGATGCTGAACAGGAGCAGCGCCTTCAGCACTGTCGTGACGGGTCTGGCGCCGGGCAGGACATATTATTACCGCGCAGTCGCTCTTAATCCCACAGGAGGCGGTCGGTCGGTCAACGGTACCGTAAGCTCGTTTGTAACGCCGGGAAGCGGGCCAACGCCTGTTCCTGTCCCGGGTGTGCCGATCTTTGTCTGGCTGATCATCAGCGGCTTTGTCATCGTCATTATCATAGTCATTATCCTGCTGACCAGCCGCAGGTAAGCAGTACTCAGCGCCATTTAGCCCCGGTGCAAGATAAGGTTGCACCGGGGCTTTTCTTTGCGCGTCATATCCCGATGTGGAAAATATTACCTATGCCCGCATGGCCGATGATATAATAACTAATCAATCTTAAGCGCAGGATACAGGCAATATGGGTAAAATTTTTTTCATCGACGTAACTAACAGGGACGGAGTGCAGACCGCCAGGTTGAGCCTGTCCAAGCTGCAGAAGACCATGATCAACATGTACCTCAACGAATTCGGGGTCTTCCAGTCGGAGTTCGGCTTCCCAACGACCACTCACGAGACCAATTACCTGCGCGCCAACCTCGAACTGGCCATCATAGGCGTGCTGAAGCCCATCCGCCTCAGCGGATGGATCAGGGCAACCGTCGAGGACGTTGAGAAAACCTTCGATATGGTGCCGGAGATAGAGTACCTGAACTTGTCCATCTCGACTTCGCAGCAGATGATACAGGGCAAATTCAAGGGACGAAAATCCCGTGTGGACGTCCTGGAGCAGATGGTCGAAGCGGTAACAATGGCCAGAAAGCTGGGAGCAAAGGCGGTCGGTGTCAACGCCGAGGACGCATCGCGTACCGACAGCGATTTTCTGGTCGAATTTGCCAGGGAGGCCAAGGCGGCGGGCGGCGACAGGTTCCGCTACTGCGATACACTCGGCTACGATGACCCGTTCACCATTTACGACACCGTCTCAAAGATCGTCGATGCCACCGATATTCCGGTGGAAATACATTGCCACGGCGACCTGGGCATGGCGGTTGCCAATTCAATTGCCGGGGCCAAAGCTGCCGTGGACGCGGGACAGGACGCTTATATAAACACAACCATCAACGGCATAGGAGAGCGCGCCGGCAACGCGGACCTGCTCTCCTGCATCCTCTCCCTGCTCAAGTCCAAGGGTTTCGCCAATAAATACAAACTGGGCAGGCCGGTGAAGCTCAACCGCGCCTATAAACTGGCCAAGTACGCAAGCATGGCCTTCGGCGTGCCGATCCCGCTCAACCAGCCCGGAGTGGGCGATAACGCGTTCGCCCATGCCTCGGGGATCCACGCCGACGGCGTGCTCAAGGACCCTGAAAACTACGAGCTTTACAATTTCGAGGAACTCGGCAGAGGTGAACCTGAACTGGTCGAGACCGGCCGCATGATCTGCTCGGGTGAATATACGGGCATCTCCGGTTTCAGCCACATCATGGGCAAGATGGAGGTCTCATTCGCCAACGCCAGCGAGGCCCGTAAGATACTCGAGCTTGTGCGTTTCGCCAACGTGGAGGCGCAGGTCCCGCTCACAAAGGACGAGTTGCATTTCATAGCCAAATACCCCGAGATCATCAGGCGGCTACTGACGCTCACACCACTTGCCGAGTAAAAAGCTATAGGGCGTACCTTCAGGTGCGCCCGTTATCGTTAAGCCATATTAAAGGGGGCGGACTTTCAAGTCCGCCCCCTTTGCTTGATGCTAAACGCTTGTTCCTTAACCGCCCGTTAACCGGCAGAATTTTGTTTACACCTTGTTATAGTTTATTACCACATTTCTGGCAAAAGCTGGCGCCCGCGTCAACCGGGTTGCCGCATTTCGGGCAGAAATTTGGCTTATCCTTAGCCTCAGCTTCCGGCAAAGCCTTCTTCTCAGGTGTGGCGCTCACTGCCGGCTTTACTTGCGAAGTTTCTACCGGCGCCTCCGCACGGGGTTGGGTTGAAGAGTCTGTCTTGACTGCGGTACCATCCGTACCTACACGCCTCTTACTGCTGCGCACGATGAAAAAGATAGCCGCGGCGATGGCCAGCAGCGTAATTACTATCCAGAATATCGGCCAGAACCAGTTCTCGCGCCACACAATTTCCTGGGTATAGGGGCCGGTCATATTGTGGCTGCCCTCAGCATTTGTCGGCTCATACACGCCCCCGACCGCGCCGAAGAAGTTGGGAAAGGGCACCGGCTGCAGCGCCAATTTCCAGGTGGCATTGCTGCCTGCCGGCTCCCAGGATTTCTCTAAGACCGGCGGGAAATCGGATTTCAGTATCAGCTCGTAGTAGGTGTCGTAGAGAGCCGTGGCAGTCCCTGCACTGCTAACCGTAAACCAGAGTTCCCTGTTCAGATCCGTTCCGCCATCGGGCAGGCTCCATGCCCGGAAGATGTACTTTGTGCCTTGTTGGCCGGTGGATTGAACCGGGCTTGGTGCGCTGCTGGTGAAATTAGCGCCCATGGCATAAAAGCCGGCGTTCGGCGGTTGTGCGACTCCGTCAGGATTGCTTCCCGTATCAATCCACAGATCGGGCGCATAATCGAAATAGGCAATGTTGTCCATGTCGGATACCCATTTTTGATTTGACCCGATGCACGTATACCTGGTTTTGGGGTCCGGTCCCTGCACAATTTGATCGACGACCACTAAATGGCTCTCGCACGGCACTGATGTAAAGATTTCATATCCGTTCCCTGCAAGGGTGGCCTCCGGGTTGCCGTCGATTACCACATCTGTCGTGCCATACGCAAGGCCGGGGCCGATATTAACCGTGAAATCGCAGGCGGTGATGTAGTAAGTGGTGACCATGCCATAGTAATTGCCCCAGCAATCCACGTAAAAATATAAGGGGGCGGTGACGGGCGGGCAGCAGCCCGCCGTAGGGCACATGCTTGTATCGTCGCAGGTAACCATCACGGTCCAGGGACCGCAGGCGCCCGGCGCAGGTGTGCCGGAGAGGATCCCGCTGTTGGGGTCCAAAGTAAGCCCTGTGGGCAAACCCGTTGCGGTCCAGTTATATACTGGTGTTGCCGAGCAACCGGTGGCGGTCAGCGTTATGGAGTACGGCATGTTCTCCCATGCCGCCGGGTAAATCGTTGGAGTTATCGTCAGGGGGGTAGTGACGGGAGGTGGTCCGACAGTGAAGTTGACATTATACGAAGGCAAAAACCAATTGAGTCCGCAAGGCGAAGGATCAAACTCGTAGGCAATAACCCAAAAGTCTACGAGAGTCCCAGCGCTCCCTTGCGGAGGGCAACCTGTAAGTACCCCGGTAACCGGGTCTATATTCATCCAATACGGAACGCCCGTAGTACCCGGCCAAGTCATATAGTTTAGGCCCGCCGGATCACACGTTGCGCCGGTAGTTGTAAATGTATATGTAAAAGGCACGCACTCAGGCAAGTTAGCAGGTATAGCGGGAGCAACAAGGACCCACACCGCCTGTACAGGCTGGGTGTTCAACGCCATCCCTCCCATGGCCAGTGTCAATGTAACTATAATGCCAAGGCATAGCCTGAAAAAGCCCGCTGCCCGCCGGCCCGCTCCAAAATTCGATGTCCTCATTTCACTACCTCCGTATTTACTCACACTGAAAGGATCCCCTTTTTCCCTTTACTGCATAAATATCAACCGTCAGCGCTATCGAAGTAGGGGCGTCGTCAGCGGTTTCTGACAGGCTCTGGTCGCCTCAGCCTGGGTGGCGTAACAGCCGGCGCCGGGTGTTTTGGACTGGTAAACCTGCCCATTGCTGCAGCACCAGTACGTCGGCTGGCAGGCTTGCTGCGCTGCTGCCTGAGTGGTGTAACAGCCACGGCCAAGTGTCGTGGACTGGTAAACCTGCCCATTGCTGCAGCACCAGTACGTCGGCTGGCAGGCTCTGGTCGCCTCAGCCTGGGTGGCGTAACAGCCGGCGCCAGGTGTTTTGGACTGGTAAACCTGGCCGTTTCTGCAGCAATAGTACGTCGGCTGGCAGCGTTCGATCACCTGCGCCTGGTTGGTGGACCAGTACGTGCCTCCCAACCCTTTACACTGAGCCTCGGTGGACGTGGTAATCTTGCCGTTGATACAGCAGTAGCCCGGCGGCTGGCAGCGTTCCTGCGCCTGGGCCTGGGTGGCGTAACATGTGCCTCCCATCTTGGCACAAGCATCCGAGGTAGTCTGGCCATACCTTCCGTTTGTGCAGCACCAACATGCCTGCCCGCAGGCTTTCGCCGCCTCGGCCTCTGTCGCGTACCAGACGCCTCCGGCCGCGGTTAAGGACTGGACACACTGGGTCTGTGTGGCCTGTGTGAGCTGGCCGTTTCTGCAGCACCAGCCTGGCGATATGCAGGCTTTAGTTGCTTCCGCCTCGGTGGCATACCAGGTAACTCCCGCCTGGTCAGCCTTATCTTTAGTAGCCTGGTAAACCTTACCGTCCACGCAGCACCATCCTGACTCTTGCTGGCAGACCTCGATTACCTGTATCTGGTCAGTGGACCAGTAGGCGCCACCGGCCTCTTTACACTCAGCCTCGGCGGCAGAGATGACCTTGCCGTCCTTGCAGCACCAGCCTGCCGACTTGCTGTAGCAAAAGCTGTTAACCTGTTTATCAGCAGAGAAGCAGCGCTCCTCCGAGCATTTCTGTTCGAACCCATATTGTGCTGCCTGGTCGGGTGTCAGGCAGTTGCATCCGCTGGGGCATTCCGCATACGCAGGTACAAAGGGAGACCCGGTACGTGGAGGTAATGTAGTAGGGGAAGTTAAAGAAACTGGCGATGAAGTCTGCGGCCCCCATTTATTTCTTTTACCAGTCTCATTATCAGATACCGGCGGGATCGGGGAAGCAGGCGCCGGCTTAGACTTAGTGGCAAACGATATAGATAGTCTTTGCTCCTGCTGGCCACTCGGGTTGTTTGCTCTCAGGACGGTATCGAACGTATCCATGCCGTCCGTCCGTATTTGATAGGTCGTCCTCCCTATGGATTTCCCTTTACTATTTGTTGAAGGAGGGCCGTTATACTCATTGATGATCTCGCCGGCCTCTACCACCTGTATTTTCGTGGCGTCATACACCTCAAATATATATACCACGTGACCGCCGTCCGGCAACGTTAAGGGATCACCAGTAAATACCCTGATCACCGGGAGGCTTCCTGTAGCAGACGCCGCGATGGTAACTTCGGCTGCTCCAAAATTGATGATTCCAACCAATACAAGACACATACACAACCTGAAAATGCCACTGAACTTGTGAATTTTTGCCAAACCCTGTTTCCCCATGTCTCTACCTCCCGATATTTAATAGCCGTGGTTCTGCCGATATCCCCGGCGCCACCCCCACCTGTACCTGATATTATTTAGTTATTAACACCATTAAAGCTATTTTCCTATATATATGTGTGTGTGTCAAACCTGTTAACCTGCCATTAACCCCGTCTGCACAACCCCCGGCATGCCATGGTCTTCATATACTTGGGCTTTGCCTTACAAGTACCGTTTGCCTCAAAAGGAGGCAGAAAGTGACGCGAATAATTTGTGCTGCATATGACAACAGACAAGGATTGGTGTTTGTCTCTGACAGGATGGTTAGTGCAGCAGATGGAAGTTTAAACTTCGAGTATGAACCCAAAGGGCGCATGTTATCTTACAATGCTATGACCCTGGAATCGGGGACTATGCATATCCCTGAAATAATTAGTGACACTCAAGAAGAAATTACAGAGAGAATGAAAGAGAGGGAGATGGCAGAGGTTTTGTCTAAGCATTATATATTGAAAATGAATTAGGTGTTGAAAACGGGTGGGTCAAAGCTCGTGGTTAATGACAAAGCATCTCAATTACACGGTAGTATAGATATAAAGTTGAATGAGAAGCCGGAATCACCGTGAGATAAATAATTGAGCAATGATATTGACGGTATGGTTATAATAGATAGTGGATTTCGCATATTCTCTAATAACTGTTATAATCACCGGATTTACTTACCCACATAGCGACAACGGAGGTGACTGATGCCTAAAATTAATTGGCAAGGGAAAGAGGTTGATGCGATTGACACGAGTTTTAAGACTGTACGTGAAGAATGGAATGAATATTTATTAGAGGATGGGACAAGTCTTAGAGTCAAGTGTGTGGTATCTGAAGTCTTAAGAATACCTGAGGCATATGACCAAGAGAACAATCCTGCTTATATTGTAAAATCAGCTAATATGGTAAATGTTAAATCCCCCGACCATATAAAAAAGCCTCCGAAGAGGTAGCTGTAAAATGTTATATTTAAAAGATAGAGAGACCACAACACCTACTCGTACTTGGATAAAGTCGTGTAATGGCAGAAAAGGAAAGCTTGAATCTGAAACAACATCGTTTGAAATACATTTAATTCCGATCACGTATACAAAAGATGAAATAAAAGACCCCGACTTAACATGGACAAGTCAATTCATCCATACATGGACAAGTCAATTCATTCATACAAAAGATGAGTGTATTGCATTGGTCAAAGAAGAAATGTTCTCAATACTGGGGGTCAACTCATTTTATGTCAGTATCGATGAAGAATCTGTAGATGTTTGGATATTAATACCTGATAGAGATACTAATTTAATAAATAGAATAATTGATAAAGAAAATATGATTATTGACAGGTTTATTACCGATGGCCAAACAAAATATTTATTTGAATTTCATGTTCTTTATCAATGCCAGGCGAATGAAGCAGAAATTATACCTACAAGTTCAATAAAGATTTCCAAATCCGCTTGAAGGTGTGATGCCCGAAAAAGATGTTCATTTAGCCCAAGCGCAACATAATAGAGATTTTTGGGGGAGCATAGACTTGGATACCTCTAGCTTCCTTGATTGGGCTGTGACAGGTATATTCTATGAGGGAGTACATTGGGTTGAAGCATATCTATCAAAGTATTCATTTCACTCAATAGATCATGGTAAGCGAATGAGATATATGAGACAGGATGTAATATTGCATCCAATTTCAGGGGATATGGAACAATTAAAATTCGACAGCGAAAATGCTCGCTATCAATGTCATAAGTACACTAAAAACAATATCAATAAAGATTTAATACCAAAAGTAGACCAAATAAAGAATCATATACAATCTGTTATATGAATATCTATTGCCAACCCTTTCTGGCATCTTCAGTTAATTGTTTTTGCTGCTTGACATTCCGATAGGAACTTTTACACTTGTGTGTGATAGATTTAAAGTTAACTCGATAATGTTCCAATGCGTTATACAAATTAGTTAAAGTTCGTTTTTTCAAAGTATTGTCAGTACTAGTATTCAGAAAGCCGTAGAAACCGATTTTGCGGTTGATTCTTCTGGTTTTTCCACATCCACCTACCGTCGCTGGTTCGATCATATTCAGTCTATTTATGAACTTGGCTCAGAACCTACATTTTGGACTTCTGAGGCAAAAACATCAGTTGCCCCAAAAGTAATTGGAAAATGAGACTTTTAAGGCAAAGCCATATACTTGCGCTTAATAATTACTTAATAATCTTCTGTTAGCTTTCATTGCAGTGGCGCAGCCACAACAATTTGATTTATAGTATTTACAGGTAAAATCATAAATGAGCAGCAGGAGAATTCTCGTCGTAGATGACGACACCAAGACGGTGGACCTGGTCAAAATGTACCTTGAGCGGGACGGGCATTCCGTGCTGACCGCTTACGATGGTCCTGAGGCGTTGCGCATCTTCAGGGAGCAGCAGCCACACCTTGTCGTGCTGGATGTCATGCTGCCCGGGCTTAACGGTGTGGAGGTGTGCCGGACACTGAGGTCCGAGTCAGATGTGCCGATCATCATGCTGACCGCGCGTACACGTGATGAAGACAAGCTGACCGGGCTGGATACCGGCGCCGACGATTATGTAACCAAACCTTTCAGCCCGGGAGAGCTGGCCGCCAGGGTGCGGGCTATTTTCAGGCGGCTGCCGGCTGAACGAGGACCTGCTGAGATAAGGCACGGCGCCTTTCATCTGAACTTTCCCAAGCGGGAAGTGCAACTAAACGGCAAGAGTCTGACGCTGACCTCGGTCGAATTCAAAATACTGGCCACTTTTCTGCGCGAGCCGGGCCGCGTGTTTGACCGCGTGGAGATCATAGACAAGGCTTTCGGCTATGACTTTGAGAGTTTTGATCGCGCTATCGACGTTCATATTTACAACCTGCGCCGCAAAATTGAGCTCGACCCCAAGCACCCCAGATATATAAAGACCGTATACGGGGCGGGTTATAAACTATCAGAGGAATGATTTGAAGCTTAGCCTGCAGTTCCGCCTTTTGCTTGCCTTCACGCTGGTTATCCTGCTGACAACAGGCACGGTGTTCTTCATGATGTGGCACGCTGCTACAGGACAAATTCAGCAGTTCGGAGATCGTGTTGAGCGCATGGTCACCAGCCGCATACAATTCGAAATCACAGAATACTACCTGGCCAATAGTAGCTGGGATGGTGTACAGCCTTTGCTCGAACAAATCGGGGAGCAGTTCCGCCACAGGATTATACTGGCCGATGCCGACGGTATAATAATCGCAGATTCAACATTGGCAACACCCGATAAAAAGGTAAACCTCGAGGGCTTTGCCAGCAAAACGTTGACTTCTTCACTATCACGCCGGGATCTCTCACCCCCCGAGGTGGGAGGCGCGCCTCCGGCCGAGCCTCAGACCATCTTATCATTCGAACCTCGCATGCCGCCCCCACCAGCGCCTGCGGAACCCGCTGTAACTACGTCCGGCAAATCACAAATCATAGGGTTCCTATTTATTATGCCGTTAACCCAGTCTGAAATCGGGCTGGCGGCGCTGCAGCTAATGTATATCCAGTTGGGCAGTTATTTCTTACTCGGGGCATGCCTGGCCGTGGTTGTCGCTTTTCTGATCACACTATTCCTGTCACGACGCATCCTGTCGCCCGTTAAAGAGCTGACGTCAGCGGCCCAGCGCCTGGGAAAGGGTGATTTCTCACAACGAGTTGACATCACAGATAAAAGCGAGATAGGCGATCTGGCCTCTACTTTCAACTCCATGGCCGGCAATCTTCAACGCGATGAACAACTGCGGCAGCACATGGTATCCGACATCGCCCATGAACTGAGGAGCCCGCTCACCAATGTCAGGGGCTACCTCGAGGCTATCAATGACGGCGTTATGCAGCCCGATAAAGCAACCATATCATCCATCTATGATGAGACGGTGCTGCTCTCCCGGTTGATAAACGACCTGCAGGAGCTGAGCCTGGCCGAGTCCGGTGAGTTGAAGCTCTACCGCCAGCCCGAAGATGTTGAGGAGCTGGTGCGGCAATCCATTACTGCCATACAGTCCAAGGCATCAGAAAAGGGATTAGGGGTGTCATGCGACATCCCTGCGGACCTTCCCCGGGTGAATATCGATTTCCTGCGCATCAAGCAGGTGCTGCTCAACCTGCTGGAGAACGCCCTGGCCCACACGCCCGGGGGCGGCCAGATAAATATCGCGGCAAAATCGGATCACGGATTCGTCGAGATCAGTGTATCGGACAGCGGGGAAGGCATCCCGGCTGAGGAGATCGACAACATCTTTGAGCGATTTCACCGGGTAGATAAATCCAGGTCGAGGTCGACCGGCGGCAGCGGCCTGGGATTAACCATCGCCAGGTATATCGTCGAGGAACACGAAGGCAAAATATGGGCCCAAAGCGAACCTGGCAGAGGCAGCCGTTTCAGCTTCACTCTGCCGGTGGTAAAATAAGCATTTCAGCGGATATAGCAGGCGCCATTTTCAGCTTTAAAACGCATGCTATCTAAATAAAATCTTAACATTTCACTGTTACAGTTGATACATTGAAATCAAGAATTTGGTTAACAGCCAATTAACGTGTAAAATTTTACGGATATGCTCATCAACTCCCCAAAGAAATCCCTGATCACATTCCTGACCGGCATCACACTGCTTATAGCGTCAGGTTGTACCGCGGCATCCACCACAGGCGCCGCGGCAACCGTCAGCAGGCAGGTCCCTGTTACGCGCGGCGACCTGGTGGTAAGCGTGTCGGTGGACGGCAACCTGGTCATGCCACAGGCCTTCGACCTGCATTTCGGCGCGCCGGGTGATGTCGAAGAAGTGCTGGTCAGCGAGGGCGACCACGTGAAGGCCGGCGCCATGCTGGCACGGCTGGATGACACAGCGCAACGGCTGGACGTGAAATCGGCCAACAACGCGGTGCAGCAGACACTCAGCAACCTCTACGAGACAGTGCCGCGGCTGCCCCAGTTTCCGGGTGTTTATTATACCGGGACCATAAAGGATCCAGATGATCCAAAAGGGTTGAAGGTAATTTACCTTTATCCGGAAGGTGTGCATAACAACCCCGTTTACCAGATGTATTACCCCAACTCCACAGCTTTGATTTCTTATAACTGGGCAATGGATGAAGTGGCCAGGGCATATGCCTTTTTCCAGTCGGAGAACTATTCTGCGGCCGCATCCGAGCTGTACGTGGCTTTCTCCGACCTGGAGGCCTGCGTCAGGATATACGAGGACGCCGTCAGTAATCCCGAGTCGGGCCTGGGCAACACGGCGCCTTACGTGCCCTCCGATATACCCGGCCTGGTCTATTTCGAAGTGCAGCAGGATGCGCCGGCCTCAGTGCCGCTGATAGTGGAGTTGCGCAACCATGCAGATTCCATCAAGCAGGGTCAGGCCGACATAGGCAAGCTGCGCGAACTTATAGCGCAGGGCAAATCCGATGAAGCCGGCATACTGTTCCAAACCCTTCTGGGCCGTATCGACGCAATCGGTAAAACAATAACCATGAATGTCAATTTGATTAAACAGCGCAACGATACCACCATCTACGGCAAAGATATCAGCCTGTACCTGTACGGCGCCGCCGAGGAGAAACTGAACGCCGCGCTGGCCGGCATCCAGAAGGGTGGACTGAACGCACCCGAGCTTAACGATAACCTGCGCATCGCGCGCCACTACATGGAGCTGTGCAACGGCGTTCTGGGGTCAAACGAGTATGTTCTTCAACACGGCCTTTCGCTGAAAGCGGAGCAGGGCTACAAGCTCGACCTCGAAAAAGCCATGGTCAGCCTGAGCAACAGCAAGGACAATTTTCTGAACACCGTGATACTGGCGCCGGTGGACGGCATCGTGGTCAGCGTCGGTGTGAAGAAGAATGACGTGCTGTCCCAGCAGGACTATTCATCCAAGGGCACGATCCAGATCGTGGATATCTCGCAGATCAAGTTCCAGGGTACGGTCGACGAGATCGATATCATGAAGATTAAGACCGGGCAGACGGCTATTATATCCGTGGACGCCATGCCGGACAGGACTTTCACCGGCAAAGTATCTTTCATTTCACCCTTCGGCGCAGCGGATACATCCAACGTGATCAAATTCAATATCACCATCCTGCTCGATCCGACAGACGTTGACCTCAAGGGCGGCCTTACAGCTACAGCCGATATCGGGATCTCAACCGAGGAGAACACCCTCCTCCTGCCGCTGGCTGCGATAACCACCACAGGCACAGATTCATTTGTCACAGTGGTTACCGGTGAGAAGGATCAAACCGAGAAAAGGGAGGTCACCCTCGGAATCCAGAACCAGCAGTATGTACAGATACTGAAGGGTTTGAACGAGGGTGACAGGGTCATAATAGTCGATAAAGCGGGCGGCGCCCCGGTGTCAACCACTATGGGACCTCCGGGAGGGGCGCCGCCACCCGGCGGGGGACCGCCACCGGGCAGGTAAGCATGCTGAGAAAGAATCTGACATCCATCTTAATAGCCGTACTGATCATACCGGGTATGTTGCTGGCCGCATGCGGCAGCAGTCAAACACCTGCGGCGGGACAGACGATCGATGTTAAAAAAGGCGACCTGAGCATCATCGTCACCTCCGACGGCAATCTCGAAATGCCCAATCAATACGATCTAAAATTCGGAGCGTCCGGGCAAGTCGATCAGATACTGGTGGAGGAGGGTGATAATGTCAAACAGGGGGCGTTGCTGGCCACCTTGGTTAACTCGTCGCAAGTAAATGCAATCAAATCCGCCCTGTTTAGTGTCCAGGCAGCCCGGAACAATATCACTTTTGGATGCAGCACGGACCACCTTCCGTACAACTACCCCGATATGAGCGTATCACGCATGGTTGATGAAGCACAAAAAGATATGGAGACCGCTGACGCTTACTACAAACTGGGTCAGTATAAGGACGCCGGCTACTGGCTGGTCATGACATACTTCGATATCCAGGTATGCGAGGATTTAATAGCCACCCGCCCCGACGCCGCCGAGCTTGCAGGCGCCAAGAACAACTCCGTCTGGTCACCCGATATATATGCGGGGAGCTCGGTGTCCATATCCCAGGATAATCAGGCGGCCATCGCCTATCTGCAGCAATATCGGATGAAATTGCTGGCCATCGCCCGCGATATGAAACTCGGCCTCTACGATAAAATCACACCCGCATTCGACAGCGCCCGCCAGGAGATGTTTGAAGTAGCCGCTACGGCCAAAGGCACGCTGACAATCAAAACAAGGATGATTTACAGGTACGCCGATACACCCACCAGCGTGGATTTTCTTCAGTCGTCACTCAGATACCTCGAAGACCTGCAGGACTACATGGCACAGCCCGACGCGCTCGCCATAGAGGCCGCCAAGAAGTTATATACAGCCAAGCTCAACCTGCTGGTAGGGCGCGATGTGCTTGAGAACCAGACCCTTATATTTGAGAGCGGCGGCAGTATCAACTGGAAAACCCTGCAGCAATATAACCTCAGCCTTCAGTCCGCCGAGATTTCGCTGTACAAAGCCAAACAGGACATAATGAAGACTGCCATCATCGCGCCTTCCGACGGCGACGTGGTAAGCGTGGACCTGAAGAAGTCATACGTGCTTTCTGCACAGGACTACTCATCCAAGACGGCGGTCAAGCTGGTGGATACCAGCGCCATCCGTTTCAAAGGCGCCGTCGACGAGATCGACATCGTAAAGGTCAAACCCAACCAGCCGGTGGACATTACCATAGATGCCGTGCCGGACAGGACCTTTA
This sequence comes from uncultured Dehalococcoidales bacterium, assembly GCA_964554375.1. Classification (GTDB taxonomy): domain Bacteria; phylum Chloroflexota; class Dehalococcoidia; order GIF9; family UBA5629; genus CAIMUM01. The sequence continues at coordinate 18,379 of CAZKOL010000010.1, read as the reverse complement.
CGGGAAGGGTGACTTTCATCTCCCCGTACGGGACAACGGTCGGCAAGGTGATTAAATTTACCGTTCTTGTGGAGATGGACCCGGTTGATATCCAGCTCAGGGGCGGCCTGCGCGCCACCGCCGAGATAATGACCTCCAGCGTAAAAGATGCCTTGCTGGCGCCCGTATCCTATATCATCACCACGCCCCGCGGCTCGATGGTCATGCTGGTGAACAGTGAAACCGGCCAGGCTGAACCTAAGCCCGTAACCGTTGGACTACAGAATTTCCAGTACGCCGAGATCACATCCGGCCTGAACGAGGGAGATAAGGTCCAGCTGCCCGGCAAAGCGGCAACGGGTTCGACCCAGCAAAGGCAATCGTCAAATCCAGGCAATGCAATGCGTGTGTTGCGATAAAGGCTTTATAACATACAGAGTGTAGAGTAATATGATTGAACTTAAAAATATCAGTAAAATTTACGACATCGGAGATGTCAAGGTCACAGCGCTGGACGATGTCTCGTTCACCTGTGAAAAGGGCGAGTTTATCTCCATCATGGGCCATTCCGGCTCGGGCAAATCCACCATGATGAATATACTGGGCTGCCTGGACCGTCCCACCTCGGGCAGCTACATTATAGATTCCGTTGACGTCGCCGGCATGGCGGACGACGAACTGGCCTCTATGCGCAATAGCAAGCTGGGATTCGTCTTCCAATCATATAACCTGCTACCCAAGATGACCGCGATAGCCAATGTCGAACTACCACTTATCTATTCCGGCAATAACCACAGGCGGCAGCGCGCCCTCGCGGCGCTGGAAGCGGTGGGTATCGGTAAGCGGGCATTTCATAAACCGAGCGAGATGTCGGGCGGCGAGCAGCAGCGCGTGGCCATCGCGCGCGCCCTGATCAACGACCCGCTGGTCATACTGGCCGACGAGCCGACAGGCAACCTGGATTCACAGATGAGCCACAACATCATGTCGCTGCTGGTCGAGCAAAGCAAAAAGGGCATAACCATTATCGTGGTCACTCATGAGGAGGATATCGCCGCCTATACACAGCGTACTATCTACCTGCGTGACGGCAATATTATCGAGGAAAAGAAGCGATGAGCCTGTGGGAAAGCCTCAAATCGGCCTGGCAGGCCATTTTCTCCAATAAGACGCGCTCTTTTCTCACCATGCTCGGCATCGTGATAGGCGTGTGCGCGGTCGTGCTGCTGGTCTCCCTGGGGCAGGGCTTCCAGGCCAGCATGACGACGACCTTCAATAACATGGGGGCCAGCGCCCTCTATATATCCAGCTCCACCGATAAAGCGGTGGTCAGCCTTCGGCCTCTTACGCTCGACGATGCGGAGGCTTTGAGTGACAAGACCGTGGCGCCCTCGATAAGCGTGGTCTCGCCCACACTCAGCAGCAGGGTGACCATCCAGTACGGCAACAATAATGCCAGCGTGCAGGCCACCGGGGTGAAGCCCGTAATAACTGAGATCAGGAATTATCAAGTTGACCAGGGAAGGTTCATCACCGACCAGGATGTGACGGCCAGGAGCAACTATATCGTGCTGGGTTATCAGACGGCTTCCGACCTCTTCGGCACGGAAAACCCGGTCGGCAAAAGCGTACGTGTCGAGGGGAGCAAGTACCAGGTGGTAGGCACGCTTCAGAAAATGGGCGGCTTCGGCGGCGACAGCTATATCCTGATGCCATTAACCACCATGCAGTCGAAGCTGACCGGCGGCGGCAATAACGTGCAGCAGATCGCCGTCAAAGCTGTCAGCTCTGACCTGGTGGACTCGGTCATCTCCGAGGCAACCAGCATACTGAGGAACCGTCATTACATCAGGACGGGCGCGGCCGACGATTTCACCATTACGGATATGCGCGAGACGCTGGCCAGCATGCAGGCAACCCTTGCCGGATTCTCACTCTTCATGGGTGCGGTGGGCGCCATATCCCTTATCGTGGGCGGCATCGGCATCATGAACATCATGCTGGTATCGGTCACCGAGCGAACGCGCGAGATCGGCATCCGCAAGGCCATCGGCGCTAAACGCCGCGATATACTGCTGCAGTTTCTTATCGAAGCTGCTGCTTTAAGCCTGACCGGCGGCCTTATCGGCCTGGGACTCGCCATGCTGGGGGCTACGCTGATGGGCAATATTTCACTTGGAAATACCACTATAACGCCTGTCATTTCAGCGGGCATTGTATTCATTGCTCTGGGTGTATCAATCGGCACGGGGCTGGTCTCCGGCACCTACCCGGCCTTCCGCGCCGCCCGCCTCGACCCTATCGAATCGCTGCGACACGAATAGGTAAATAAGTCCTCTGTAAAAGCCCTATCTCTTAAGAGCCCGCAGGTCGGCGCAGGCCCGTGTGGTGAGCAGGTCATCCTGCGAAAGCTGAAGGGTGGTTTCAAGATCAGCTACGGCAAGTGCAATCTCACCCGATGCGGTATATACCAGGCTCCTGTTGTAGTATGACGCCGCGTCATCCGGCGCCAGGCGTACGGCCTGATTAGCGTCCTGTATGGCAAGGTCAGGCTTGCCCAGAGCTGCATAGATAAGGCTTCTGACACAGTAAGAGCGGGGCAGCGTTTGATCGAGCTCAATCGCTCTGCTGGCATCATCCAGTCCCACCTCGTACTCCCGGTTTTTATAATTCGAGTAGCCTCTTTCATTGTAGGCGGGGGCAAAATCAGATTTGAGCGACAGCGCCTTATTCAGGTCCGACAGCCCTATGCTGAACTGCCACTGATTATTGTGGAAGCGTCCCAGTTCATAGTAAGCCCGGTAATATTTCGGCGCAATCTCCACGGCCTTACTCAGGTCGCTTAACGTATATGGATTGAGTCGCTTGACCTTGTAATACCAGGCGCGCGCTATATAGGCGTCTGCCAGTTTTTCCCTTAAGACGAGGTCTTCAGGATTACCTTCCAGTGCCGCATTAGCCGTCCCGATCACCCGGTCGTAGTCGTCGGCCGCGAGCAAAGCCGGGTAGGGATTTCCAGATGAACTATTATCACCGGCGATCAAGACCGGCGGCGTTATCGCCGGCGCGGTCTGGTTATCGAAACTTGTTATAGCCTCGCGCTGAACGGGCAGGGATGGCCCGGCGCAGGACAACGCCATGCCCAGTAGAAGGGAAATGCATAGCGAATACTTCAGTAACGCGGGTTTCATGGAGCTATGGCCTCAGGGCGCTTATGATGTCGGGGTCAATGCCTTCAAATTGTGAAAGCCAGGCCAACCTGTCTTTCTTTAAAGTTTTGCTGAGCGATTCTATTTTCTCACGCGGATAGTAATTATTCAGGTCGAAGCGGCTTATATCCAGACCCGGGATATCGGCCGGCACGTCATAGCCCCAGAATTCATCCTTCTTCCACGTGATCTTATCCCTGGCTATCATTTCCAGGATTTTAACCGAGTCCACCACGGTTATCTTCTGTCCGGCCGTCAGGCCACCGACCCTGCCGGTATTCAGGAGGTAGCACTGCATGTGGGGATTATCGCGCAGGATCTTAAGGAACATGTTGCCTTCCTCTTCCTCAGAACCCACGATGAAAGGATTGGTGCCTACGACGCGGCGCTGCTTTCCGGCCTCGGCGGGGTCGCCGGCCGAAGTCTCGACCGATTCGCCGAGCATAAAGGTGGCCGCTCCCCATTCCTGCGAGAGCTTGACGACCGGAGGCACGATTTCGTTGTGCCTTGTGATAAATATCAGGTAATCCACCCTCTCAAGATCGACTTCGCCATCTGTAAAGGCTATGTCCCGGCGCTTGACCATGGCGCGGCCGTTCGATGTGAGCGTGGAATCGAAAAAGTCCACCTTGCCGGTTAATGGGTCAACGTGCACGTTCTCAAGTATAGCCCGCGGGCTGATGGCCGCCGCGTACAGCAGCGGCTGGGCGCCAGGTTCAAGTCCTTCGGTCTTCATATAGAAGGACTCTTCGGTGCCGATTGCACTGCCATCAGACTTGAGTATGACCACGTCGTCCTGCCGGATGATCACCCGCTCCGGCGGCCTCAGCCAGTGCGAATGACAGGCCAGCGAGGTCTTCCCCGTCCCGCTCAGCCCGAAGAGCAGGAAGCCCTTCTCACAAAGTTTACCATCCTTCATAATGCGAAGGATCTTGCTGGCGGCATGCAGGCCGAGGTTGCCTTCCTTCTTAGCCCAGTACATGACCTGGCGCAGCATGGCCTTCTTGTTCTCCCCCTTGTAATCGCTGCCCATTATCAGCGTTATGCCCGCCTCGGGGAAGACCAGCACCTTTCTTTCAGGCCAGTCCGCCACGGTAACCGTGATAAAATCAGGCTCGCCCGCCTCAGCGGGAAAAAGCGTATTGCCCCACATCAACGGTATGCGAGCGTATTGAGCATCGACATATACCCTGCACCTTTTCTTATAGCCATTGCTCTGACACATCACGCGGTCGAGCATGATCATGTCCCGGTGATTGAGATATTTCAGCACATCGTCCACAAGCCTCACATTTTCGTCTTCCATCTCACCCAGTACCACTTCGGTGAACTTGGCTATCCTGCTACGAACGCGCGTCGTCACTGTCAGGTTGCCGAATTCCGAGATAATGCCCCCCTGCTCCAGAGACCACTCTCTCAACTTTTCTTCAGACGGATTATCTATGATATTCCTGGGATCAAATTTTGCTGCAAAAATATCACGCATATCTCAATAGTGGATGTCATCCGGCGGTTTTACTACCACTAGAGTATACCCTACCAACATATAAATTTATAATCTCTTCACAGGCGAAAATACAGACCGCTTTAAAAAAGCCTGCTCCGATTTCATTTTAATTACTAATTTCGTATACGCCTATATGTCGAGCTGCCCCAAAAAACCGGCCTGAAAAATCCATCGTAGATATAATTCAAAAAAATTTTGCAGATTTTTGCCAAAAATACTTGACATGATATTTTATACATGCTATAAAAAATGAAAGGATAAAAAAATACGATTGCAACAAATAGGAAAAAATGTTAATTTCTAAGGAGGCGCAGCCCAAGGTGCCACAAGCATCAACAACTAAGCAACAAGATTTATTCGAATTCTCCGCAGAGGAGGAGCCTCCAGGCCGTCCCGCTTCTGAAGTAGAAGAGCCTCCAAGCTTGCGTCTGCTGAGGAACAGGAAAAAGTTCTTCAGCAGCGTGCCCGATGAAAACTGGAACGATTGGAAGTGGCAGTTCCGCAATCGCATCACCAGTATAGAAGCGCTATCTAAACTCATCTTTCTATCGATACACGACCAGATCAGCCTCAGGCTGGTCACTGAAAAATTCCCCCTATCCATCACTCCTTACTATTTCTGCCTGATCGACCACGACAATCTCAATGATCCTGTCCGGCGGCAAGCAATGCCCGCTTTCGAGGAGATAGCGCTCACTGGCATACTTTCCGAAGATCCGCTGGAAGAGGAGAGGGACTCGGTAGTTCCCGGGCTGGTACACCGTTACCCCGACCGCGTCCTGATGGTCGTAACAGATATTTGCCCCATGTTCTGCCGACATTGCACGCGCAAGCGTGAGTGGCGACGCGGCCGCTGGGTACGGCCGCCCCAGGAGATCGACCGCATGATTGCCTATATACGCAACGACCCGAAGATCAGGGACGTTATTATCTCGGGCGGCGACCCGCTGACACTTTCCACCAGGCACCTTGAAGATATCCTGAAAAAGATACGCGATATACCTCACGTCGAAATCATTCGTATCGGCAGCCGCGTACCTGTGGTATTGCCCCAGCGCATCGATGATGACCTCTGCAACATGCTTTCCCGCCTGGGTCCCATCTGGCTGAACACCCATTTCAACCACGCCAATGAGCTGACGGAGGAGGCCAAAGCCGCCTGCGACAAGATACTGCGCCATGGTATACCCGTTAACAACCAGTCGGTATTACTGGCCGGCGTTAACGATTCCGTAGAGGATCAGATCCATCTCTGCCATGGCCTGCTAAAAGCCAAAATACGGCCTTATTACCTCTTTCAGGCGGACGAGGTGGAGGGCACAGAGCACCTGCGCACTACCGTGGAAAAAGGCCTGCGCATTATCGAGGGCATGAGGGGGCACACGTCAGGGCTGGCGGTGCCTACCTATGTGATCGACCTGGCGGGCGGCGGGGGCAAGGTGCCGCTGCAGGCCAGCTACCTTGTATCCCGGGCAAACGGCCATCTCGTATTCAGAAATTACCTGGGCAAAACGTACAGCTACCACAATCCCAGGCCCGCCACAGCCTCAACCGGACGCAACGGGCAGCGTAAGGCCAACGACCTGCAGATGGCGCTGGAACTTGTAGCAGCGTAAAAAGGACGACATGCGAATCGGCCTTGCCTACGACCTCAGGGACGACATAGAGGTGAGCCGGGACATACCTGAAGATGCGCTCGAAGAATACGATTCTATCAAAGTAGTCAGGGCTATCGCGCACAGCCTGCGCGCCCTGGGTCACAGCACTGTCAAACTCGGCGGAGGCCGTAAATTTCTTTTAAACATCCTCAAGACCAGGGTAGACTTCGTTTTCAACATAGCCGAGGGGCGCGGCAGCCTGCGCAGCCGCGAGGCCCAGGTGCCCGCTGTACTCGAGATGCTGAACATTCCCTATTCCGGGTCCGATCCGCTGACCCTGGCCTTAACCCTGGACAAGCCCCTGGCCAAACATATTGCGAGATCTGCCGGTGTATTAACTCCTCCCTGGGTGACGATAAAATCTAAGGGCGATCTGAAGACATTTGGCGCGAAGGATATACCTTTGCCAGCTTTCGTCAAACCCGCCTTCGAAGGGTCCAGCAAGGGTATCCGACTGACATCCCGCATAGATACAGCCGGCAGGGCCAGGGTAACCGCCAGGGCTTTACTGGAAACTTATGGTCAGCCCGTGATAATCGAGAAGTACATAGAGGGGGAGGAGGTTACAGTGGGTATAACGGGCAACTCGCCACCCGCCATCGTGAGCATCATGCGAGTGGTGCCTAAAAAAAAGTTCAAGACATTCGTCTATTCGCTCGAAGTTAAGCGCGACTGGCGCAACCTGGTCGATTACGAATGCCCGGCCAAGCTTGACAGTGCAACGCTAAAGCTTATCAGCGAGTCCAGCATCAAAGCCTATCAGGCACTGGGCTGTCGCGACTTCGCACGCGTTGATTTCCGCGTTGCGCCGGACGGCACACCTTATTTCCTGGAGGTCAACCCGTTGCCCGGGCTTAATCCGGATTCAGGAGACCTGCCCATTATGTCCTACAAAATGGGCTGGACCTATCAACAGCTGATCAAAACAGTATTGGAGGCCGCACTGGAGAGATATTGATTATGCCTTTAAAAGTAGCAATCCTGTATAACGATCCTCCCGGCGAGGTCATTATTCCCAACGGAGAAGAAGAGGCCACAACCGGTGTCCTGGAGGAGGTGGTGGCTGTTAAGAAGGCTCTTGTTGTTAAGGGGCACCAGGTTGAAAAAGTTCCACTCCAACCCCCGCTGGATACCGTTCCCCGTGTATTACGTAACATCCGGGCCGATGTAATCTTTAACCTGTTCGAGGGCTTCGAAGACCAGCCCCATTCTGAGCCGGTAGTTGCGCATATGATGGAAGAGATGGGGCTGCACTTCACCGGCAACCCTTCCCGCGTTCTGGACCTGACCCTGGACAAGGCCGGTTTCAAGAAGGTTCTACAGCAGGCCGGTGTGGATACACCCGACTATATGGTGCTTGCCCCGGACAACGTGAATGATTTCCGGCTCAGGTTTCCCTGCATCGTAAAGCCGAGAGACGAGGATGCCAGCCATGGGCTTTCGCCGGAAAATGTGGTGTCCGATATGCGACAGCTCAAAGAGCAGGTTGTACGAATCAGCGGCCGCTTCCGAGGACATGCGCTGGTAGAAGAATTCATCGACGGCCGCGAGTTCAATGCTTCTATACTGGGTAACTCGCTGCACGAGCTGGTGGAGATCTCCGAGATCGTCTATACTCTGCCGCCGGGGCTGCCGCGTATACTGACCTTTGAATCCAAGTGGTCCGAGGAAACCGTTTATTACAAGGGCACCGAGGTGTGCTGCCCGGCAGAGGTCGACGCCGGCCTCAGGGAAACCATCAAGGCGGCTGTGCTATCCTCCTGCCATGCGGCAGGCTGCCGGGGTTACGCCAGGGTAGACATGAGACAGGACACAGACGGTGGTATAAAGGTGCTGGAGGTCAATGCTAATCCTGACATCTCACCCGAGATTGGGATAGCACTGCAGGCGGAGGCACGGGGTATAACGTATCCTGATCTGATACAGAAAATAGTCGATCTCGCACTGGAGTAAAACCATGTCCGTCAAAATAAGAGGTATTCTCCTGTCTGACAGGTCCCACATCATCAGGGTCACTGATGAAACCAGGGCCTTTCTGCCTGAGGAGTTGACGGTGCTTGGCGAAATCATCGACGAGTATTTTAATGATCCCGAAGGCGCCGGTTACTACTTTTTGATAGCTGAACAAGGGGCTGAATTTGCCGGCTACCTCTGCTACGGCCCTACACCGCTCACGCACGGCGCCTGGGACATGTACTGGTGTGCTGTCTCACCGAAACTGCAGGGCCAGGGCATAGGCAGCACGCTCTTCACCATGGCAGCCGATGACATCAAGAAACAGGGCGGGCGGCTAATATTGATCGAAACTTCCTCTAATCCCAACTATAAGGCAGCCCGCGCACTGTATATCACACTCGGCTACAGGCATGTCAGTACCATCCCCGATTTCTACAATCCCGGCGACAACAAAGAGACATTTTGGAAAGCCCTCTGAAAGGCATATAATATCCGCAACCCGGCAAGCAGGAGGCAGAGATGATACCCCTTAAAAGCTGCAGGTCGCTAGCCATTCCCCTCGTGTTAATGATAACCATGCTGATGCCGGTGGTTGCCTGCTCGCCTGCTGCTCCTTCCACCATGCCGTTAGCGGAGATAACCACCTCTCCCATGTCGATGACCATCCTGCACGTCAACGATACACATTCATACGTCATTCCGCATAACGTACTGCTGAGGATCAACGGCACGGACACGGTAGCGACAGCCGGCGGCTACAGCCTGCTCAATTCGGCTGTGGAGGACATACGCAGCCGGGAGAAGAACGTACTGCTGCTCCATACAGGTGATGTACTGGAAGGCACTATCTGGACACCTAAATTCGAGGGAATGGCTGACATTGACGCCATGAACGCCATCGGGTTTGATGCCCTTGAGCTGGGCAACCATGATTTCTCCAAAAATGTACAGGAGGCGGCAGCGCTGGTGAAACGCGCCAAGTTCCCTGTGCTGGCTGCCAACATCGATGTGTCCAGGGCGCCTTTGCTATCGGGCGTCAGGCCATTTGTTATCTCTGACCTGGAGGGTGAAAAGGTCGGCATCATCGGCTTGATTACACCCGATACAGCCTTCCTGAGTAACCCCGGCAAGAACATCGTCTTCCAGCCGGCCGCCGATACTGCTCGTAAATATATTGCCGAGCTCAATAAGATGGGCGTCAATAAGATCATCATCCTCTCACACCTGGGCTATGGGAATGATGTCAAGCTGGCTCAAGAGGTGGCCGGCATCGATGTCATCGTGGGCGGCCATACCCACACCTTCATGGGCGGGCACGAGTTCGAGCAGATCGGCCTCAAGCCGGAGATGCCTTATCCCACCGAAATGATCGGCCCTGACGGCAATAAAGTACTGATCGTTCACGCCTGGGAAAACAACCAACTGCTGGGTCAAATCAAGCTGGATTTTGATGACCGGGGACACGTAGTAAGCTACAACGGGCAGCCGTTCATCTTCTCAACAAACAGCTTTTCGATCGAGGACGAATGGGGCTGGAGCCACCTCTGTCCCTGCCGGCCGGAATATGCACAGATACTGAACGCCGTGGCTAAAGTTCCCGGCTTCAAGCTTTGCTGGAACAGCCCGGATATGGACGCCTTATTGCAACCCTATGTAAACCAGGTATCCAGCGAGCTCAATACCGTGGTTGCCACGGCCGATCAGAACCTGCTGCGGGGGCTGAATAAGGGCCCCGGGCCCCTTATTGCCGACGCCTTCCTGTGGAGTTCAAAAAGGATTAATCCCGATGTGAACTTCGCCATCTACGACAGCTACAATATCCGGTCGGATATACTGAAGGGCAATATCCTGAATAATGATATCGAAATGGCGCTGGCGCTGCGTCAGAACCTGGCCACTATAAAGACAAGCGGGCGCCTGATCAAGATGTTGCTGGAGATGGGCATCGATTCGCATATAAAAGTTAACGACCCGCCTCCATGCTTCGATATTGCCGGCCTTAAGATGACGATCGATATGAACCGTAACAGCGGTGACCGTATTACAGCGCTGCAGGTCAGGCAGCCCGACGGCAGCTACGCCGACATGGACATGAATGCCGAATACACTATGGTCACTACCGATTACCTGTCGGACAAGGGGATTCAGCCGCTTATCAACAAGGTTAGCTGGATGGGGCCCCTCGCTGATAATTTTAAATCCTGGCTTAAGGATTACGTGAAATATAACAACCTGAATATAAGGGACGTGGATGCCATGGCTGACTACCTGAGGGTACAGAAAAATGTGAGCAACGTTACTGAGGAGCGTACCATAATCATCCCGGCTGCCAGGTAGCCGTGTACTTTATTGCCCGGGCAGCGAGGGTTGATTTAGCTACTATATGACGGTATGATTATAATTAGAATAGGCGAACTCACCGGGGGAAGGAGGTTAATATGGCTATAAGAAAGAAAGAGGATGCGCAAAGGGTACTCAGGCACGTGCCCGATGTAAAGCGGTTCTATTGCCATGACGGAGAGATCCTGAACAACATTTATGATTTAAAGACTGCACTCAGCAAGATGCATGCCTCTGCCTACCGGCATCATGTCACCGATGAAAAGAACGACCTCGCGCGCTGGGCGCGCGAGGTGCTCGGTGACGATAAGCTGGCGCACGATCTGGTGAATTGTCAGGATCAGAAAGAGGCCGCAAAATCTGTTGCAGAAAGGATAGTCTGGCTCCAGGAGAAGGTTTAATATTAAATTTAACATCAGGCGCCAGAATTGACTACTGTTTACACTCCTAAAGACGCTGTACTTGATATCATGGCCGTAGCGCTCATTCTGGCGCCGGAGCCTGCTTCAACGGCGATCGGAATCGGCCTGCTTATTCGCAAGAGGGGCACGTCGGAACCCGAGCCCAGACGTCCCGTACGCACATACCCGGAGTATGTTTACAAGATTGATAACATCCGTGGCAGGGAGATAACTTGGGAAGTCAGGACCGTCCAGTCCGGCCAACTCCCGCTCAAGGATCTCAACAGGCCGGCAATGCAGATTAAGCCCCGCGAACAATACATACGGTCGCGAACAGCCCCCGAAAAGAGCGCGGGACAGAAGATTGCGGAGAATTTACCCCCCGGAGTGAGGGTGCGCCACGAGATTTTTCGCCCTGGTCCAGCGCCGCTCAAAAGCCAGGCTTCCTTTATACCTGGCGAGACCATTCATCACACATTGCGGCAAATGCCCCAATCGGGGCAGCAAAGCGGCAGGGCGCAACCATCCACAAGTATTCACCATACCATTGAAACCAGCCCGGGCTATCTCAGGGCGCAGGCGGGCGACAGCCATGCTGGCCCACAACCCGGTATTATCCATCACAGCCTCAGGGAATCCACGGCAGCCAGGGGAGGCAACCCTGCCAACATAGTAAAGCCGGTGCGAATTGTCGAGCACCATACCGTCGACACGAATCCGCCCATTCAATACAAAGGGCGGCTTATCCGTCAGGTTCCCGCAGTCCCACCCGCGGAGAATAAGGGCGGCATCATCGGCAGGAAAGACGGACAGGAGAGAGGCAGGCTCTAAGCAAATCCATCTATCCCGAAAGGCGCATTTTTGCCCTCAATTCAGTTCATTAATTGCCAACTTCGCCTGCAAGTCATAGAATTATCACTTGGAACCTGAATTAAACAGCCGGAGCATATCCATGCCTCTCAAAGCTAAGCGACACGATTACAAGTCCCATATCATCGATGAATACTACATCACAGAGGAGCCCTTCTACCTGCCTCTCAAGGACGAGGTGTCCCTTTTTGAGGCCGCTTACGCTGAGCGAATCCCGGTACTGCTCAAGGGCCCGACGGGCTGCGGTAAGACCCGTTTCCTCGAGTACATGACCTACCGCATGAGCCAGAAGGAGCACAGGCGCCCAGGTTCCAGCAGGCACAGCGACGGCATACCGCTTATTACCATAGCCTGTCACGAGGACCTGACCGCCAGCGACCTGGTGGGCAAATACCTGCTCGAGGGCGACACCACACGATGGGTGGACGGCCCTCTTACCCGTGCTGTTAAGAGCGGCGGCATTTGCTACCTGGATGAGGTAGTGGAAGCGCGCAAGGACACAATCGTGCTCATACACCCCCTGGCCGACCATCGCCGGTCGCTTTATATCGAGAAAAAAGGGGAGATGCTCGAAGCCAGCGACAGCTTCATACTGGTGATCTCTTACAATCCCGGCTATCAGAGCATTCTCAAGAACCTCAAGCACAGCACCCGACAACGCTTCATCGCCATAGAGTTTACACACCCGCCCAAGAACATCGAAGCCAGGATTATAGCGCACGAGGCCGGTGTCGACGCTGAGACAGCCGGTAGGCTGTCCCTGCTGGGTGAGAAAATACGCAACCTGAAGGAGCAGGACCTTTCCGAGGTTATCAGCACGCGCCTTCTGATATACGCCGCCCGCATGATCCGGCAGGGCATCCCCGCCAGGCGGGCCTGCGAGGTGGCGGCCGTCTGGTCGATCACAGACGACGTCGAGGTGCAGAAGTCCCTCAAGGAAGTCGTTACAGCCATATTTGAGTAGAAGGTTCATGAGATACCATGAGCGGGTCCAGTGATCAAGTCAAACAGCCAGAGGCAGACACAGCCGATATTTACCACGGTATAGAGTTTGCCTCAGTCGAACCGGTCATGCAGCTCTACTGCGAGGCATTGACCGGCAAAGAGGTGGATTTCAAAACCGGCAAGGTTGCTCCCTCCGCACTGCGCAACACCTGGTGGAGCCAGCTTGCCTCAGGTAATCCGCCGGATGGACATGTCAACGTCCTGGTTCCGGCCTCCTTCATGGAATATGCAAGCTACGACGATAACTTCGGCTGGTACAAAGCGGCCGTAACGCAACAGATCGCGCACAGCGAGTTCAATTCCTTTGATTTTGATTTCGACAGGGAATCCACATTATTTGAAGATATGCGCTATCAGTTGAAGGGTGAGACGGGGCACGGCAGCTCCGCTTTCGAAAAATATTTCGCCCTTTTCGATGACCCTAAGCTGGCTATGCAGGTCTTTGTGGCCGTCGAGAATGTCCGCATCAATTATCTGGTCAAGCGCCATTACCCGGGACTCAAACGTAGCTACCGTCGTATGCAGGAGTATAATCTGCTGTCGCTGGTCCGCATGCAAGGTATGACGCTGCGACGCGCTTTCATCGAGCTGCTGGAGGGCCTGGAGATAGATGCCGTCCTGGCTATCGATGAAGATGCTCTCTACGAGCCGCTGAATGCCTCCAAGGATATCCTCGATTTGTTATGCAGCCCTCCTGCCGCTATTGAGGATACGGCCGAGGCTGCCATCCGTATTTATCGGATTGCGCTGACAGTGCCTAAAAAAGCAGTCGTATCAGGTTCCGGCGGCTATGGTTCTGAGAACAGGGCGCCAAACTCATCTGACCTCGAAGGCCAGGAGTTTATGGGCAATTTCCAGACGGACAGGGTGAAGCTCGACATGGAAATGAAGGCCAACACGGGCCAGAAGTCCAGTATGCCTATGTCGGCTGAAGATATGGAGAAGCTGGAGAATCAGAAGATTGGCATCACGGATATCAAGGACGTTAAGTTCCTTCCCGGAAGCGGCCTGTCTTCATCCGCCCTGCCGCGGGGCGTGCACGTTTACCAGTTCTCCCATGATAAGTATTCACAGGTCGACCGCTATCAGCCTGCAGGTCCCGGCAAACCCGTTGCCGCTGAAGCCGATGAACGACTATCTTATTATGATGAGTGGGACTTTCGCGAAAGACGCTACGTCAGCGCCTGGTGCTGTGTCCGAGAAAAGGTGTTGGGAGAAGGCAGCAGTTATTTCTATGATAAGACTCTGGAAAGCCGCAGGATTCTGGCTGCCGATATCAAACGGCAGTTCGAAAGGTTGCCGGCCGAGATGCTTTACAAAGCCAAGAACCTGGATGATGGGGACGAGTTCGACCTCGACCAGGTCATCGGTGAACTTATGGACAGGCGGGCCGGGCACACACCTTCCGGCAATGTCTACACGAAGAAGAAGAAAATTCAGCGCGACGTGGCCGTAGCATTCCTGCTGGATATGAGTGGCTCCACGGCCGACCTGATAAGCAAGAACCGCTTGCCCATGCAGTACGATGAGTCAATCAAATACAATTTCATGAAATTCGTCATGCAGCCATGCCGCCGCATTATAGACCTCGAGAAAGAGAGCATCGTCCTGCTATGCCATGCCATCGAGACGCTGGGCGACAATTACGGCATTTACGGCTTCTCGGGCCACGGCCGCGCCAATGTTCAATTCCTGGTAATCAAGGACATCAACGAACCTTTCGGAGAGAAGATCAAGCGACGGGTGGACCAGATAGCCCCCATCCATGGCACGCGCATGGGCCCGGCCATACGCCACACCATAGCCAGGTTGGATGCGTGTGGCAGCACGCTCAAACTGCTCTTCCTGGTCAGTGACGGCTATCCCCAGGATTCCCTGTACGGCTATGATGACGACGACAAGGAATACGCCATCAACGATACGAAGATGGCGCTGATGGAAGCCGCAAAGAAGAACATCACCCCCTTCTGCCTGACCGTCGACTCCGCCGGCAACGATTATCTGCGCACTATGTGCAATGATATCGGCTACGAGGTCCTGGACGATATCGAGACTCTTCCCCACCGCCTGCCCATGCTTTACAAGAAGCTGTCGGTATAACGATCAGTTTGACGCTGATCATGCCCGTCCATATAATTCCGCAGTGGATATGAGAAAGACATGCTCGGCCGCCGTACACACTCTGGGCTGCAAGCTGAACCAGGCGGAATCAGAGGCCCTGGCAGCAGACCTTGCAGCCCGGGGATTAACGGTAACGACCGGCAATACCGCTGATATATTCATAATAAACACATGCAGCGTTACACATGTCTCTGACAGCAAATCCCGTCATCTGGTGAGGATGTTGCGTGCACTCAACCCAGAGTCTGTCATAGCCGTCACAGGCTGTTATGCGGAACGGGCCGGGGAAGAGTTGATCCGGTGCGGCGCAGACATTGTCTCCGGCAATAGAGATAAAGCAATGCTTGCAAACTTACTTGCGGCCGGACTACCACAAAAATCATCCGGCGCTGCTGCCAAAGGGGCCGGCAGAGTGCGCAGCTTTATCAAGATACAGGACGGGTGCAATAGGTTCTGCACTTATTGTATAGTGCCCTTCCTCCGCCCTACGTTATACAGCAAAGATGCTGACAGCGTGATCAGAGAGATCAGGGCAAGGTTAGGGGACGGGTGCAGGGAGATCGTGCTCACCGGCACTGAGATCGGTTCGTACTGCAGCAACGGGTTGGAGCTGATAGAGCTGATTAAACTCATCTTGCGTGAAACGTCTATTGCGAGGTTGCGCCTTTCCTCACTGCAACCGCAGGAGATAACAGACGACCTGCTTGGCCTATGGCGGGACAGTCGCCTCTGCCGCCATTTCCATATGGCGCTGCAGAGCGGCAACGGCGGTGTCCTCAAAAGAATGGGAAGGCGCTATACTACGGATATCTTCAGGAAGGCGGCGGAAATGGTACGCGCAGCAGTCCCCGATGCCTCGATCACCACTGATATAATAGTGGGTTTCCCCGGTGAGTCGCAGGATGAATTTCTGGAGAGCTTCGAATTTTGCCGCCGTATGAACTTTGCTGCCCTGCATATCTTCCCTTATTCTGTTAGGCCGGGTACTTTAGCAGCTCAGCTGCCCGGAAAGGTAAGCGAAATGGTTAAGAAGGAACGCAGCCGCATCATGCTGGAACTGGCCGCCAGCTCCGCCGATGAGTTCGCCGGTCGATTCATGGGACGGACCGGGGAGGTACTCTGGGAAAAAGAGGTCCGACAGGGGTCGGGAATTTACTCGGGTCTGACAGATAATTACATTCGCACGTACGCGAGAAGCAGCCGTGTTATTGCTAATACGATTTCTGAAGTTCGGCTGCTCGACCACGCCGGGAGTTCTGGACCCGCGTTTATCAGCAGGTCAAAAACGCGCAGATATGGCGGGCTGTGGGGAAGACTATTAGAATGAAGATTAAAGTCAGGGTTGCTCCTCGTTCGTCCCGGGATGAGGTAGTAAAAACGGGCGACGATTACCTGGTCAGGGTCAAAGCACAGCCCAGGGAGGGCAAGGCCAACGACGCTGTGATAAAGCTGCTGGCAGAGTATTTCGGGGTGACCAGATCATCGGTGCGCATCACCAGCGGCCTTAGTGGCCGCAACAAAATAATCGAGATAAGGACGGCCCAGGTATGATCCCCAACCGGAGCGCTTACCTCCAACCAAGTGAACTGTGTGATTTCGACTCCAGCCACCGGATAAAGCAAAAAGTCCGGGAACTGACCAGGGGCTGCAGGAACCGGCAGGGGAGGTTCGACAAAATATTTGCCTTCGTCAAAGAACTGCCCTACGGTTTCGAGGATTGGGATCTGAGGGCCTCCGATGTTCTGAACAAAGGATGGGGCATGTGTTCAGGCAAGACCAACCTGCTGGTCGCCATGCTGCGGTCGGCCGGGATACCTGCGCGTTATCGCGTATACCGCATCAGAGCAAACAGCGCGTTATGGGGTCAACTGGGCAATGCAAGCAGCCAATCTGGACGACTGGAGGAACTGGGAGACGAGCGGGACCACGTGGATTGCGAAGCGTGGCTTGGACATTGGGTAGTCGGTGATCCGGGCCGTGACAGCGCCATGGAGAAAGGGATACTGAAGCTGGGAGGGAACCTTCAGAGGAGCGTGATCACCGATGATAAGGGCAGAGAAATATATACGCGCCTGGCAATTTTCGACCGGTGGGCCCGTCAGAGGCAATCGCGGCGGACCTTCCGCGGAGGTCGAGCCGATGTTTTTACCGAAATCAACCGCCGGCTGGATCAGCTAAGGGAGTACGGCGCAACTACTTGACGTTGACCGTTACCGTCTGGAACTGGGCGCCTTCGGGGCTGGTAACTGTCAACATATAGGTGGTTGTCACAGTCGGCGATACCTGTGTACTGCCTTGGCCGGCAACCGTTCCCAAATTCTTATCGATAGAAACAGAAGACCCGTTTGTCGTCTGCCAGCTCAGTATCGATGAGCCTCCGCTGCGGATCACATAGGGGCTGGCTGCGAATGACTTAATAACCGGTGTGTCGATAGTGGGAGGAACCCCTGATACGGTCAGAGTCGTTGTAGCCAGTATGGAACCCTGACCGTTGATTGCTGTCAGTCTGTATGTTGTGGTAAAGGGAGGATTGACCGGCTGTGAGCCCCGTGGACGGATGATACTAAGACCGGGTTCAATAGCTACATCGAAAGCATTACGAACGTCCCACGTTAGGGTCGCATAGTTGCCCGACACGATATTGCCGGGCGTCACATTAAATGTTGACACCTCCGGCAGATTAAAGGACGGTGGTGTAACCTGTGCCGGGGCCGGTGTAACCGCGGGCGGTGTGGTCGCCGCCGGGGAAGATGCAGGCGGCGTCTCCGCCGGAGCAGGCGCCGCCGGAGGCGCTACTATGGTCACACATCCTGCTGCCAGGACTGTAATAAATACAATGACAATTAAAATATTTCTCATCGAACACCTCCTGTTACATGGCAGCCCTGAAAACGCTAATCATGGTATTGTAACAATAATCGACCGGGATAAGCTAAATATCTTCATTACATTCTTCTAATAGTCGCGATTATCTCATTGATATCGGGCAACTGGCTCAGCGGATAGGTTTTAAAAAACGCGATTCCCCCTGTGCACGGAAAGGATAAAGTTGCTCCCGTTATGGGCAGGATGAAACACAATTACGCAGATGGTAATGATATAATTTGTCCGTGCATTAAGAAAGCCCGGCCATTCTCGTTATCAACGACCTGCTAAACAAATAGATCCGTGTGGTTAATTCCCGCGGTTTAGACTAAAATATTGCAGAATTAAGGCCGAATTCACATATAAAAAGAGGTAGCCATGGGTGAAAGCAAGCACGGACGCTATGATCTGAAACACCGAGTCCGGGTAGTCACAGCGACTGCCCTCTTCGATGGCCACGATGCGGCC
>CAZKOL010000009.1:0-47187 GCA_964554375.1 uncultured Dehalococcoidales bacterium | reverse complement strand
GCGATGATACTCCTCACGCCTCCTAATGTGGACTATGACCCGCCGCCCCTGGGCATTGACAATAGCAAGCACTTTGTTTATAAACCTCACTGGTATGACGATGTGCACTGGATTACCAAGTCCTACCACTTCTTCCCCAACGCGCTGGTGGGCAACGACAAGCTGACCGGCAAGCCCGTGATTGGAGCCCCGGGCACGGTGCAGAAGTCATTTAACGACCAGATGCGGCGCATCAAGGAGCTGGGAAACGGCCTGTGCGGCGGCGTGCCGACGGTTATCGGCGAAATAGGCATCTGCTACGACTTAAATAAGAAGGAAGCCTACCGGACGGGCGATTTCAGCGCGCATGTAAAGGAATGGGACCGCCTCTTTAAGGCACTGGATGCCAACCTACTCAGCTACAACCTCTGGACCTATGACGCTTTCAATGACAATAAATACGGCGACCACTGGAACATGGAGGACTTCTCCATCTACGGCCTGGACCAGCGGACGGACCCTGCCGATATCGATTCAGGAGGCCGGGCTCTGCAGGCTGTGGTCAGGCCGTATCCCCGCGCTGCGGCCGGCAAGCCGTTGCGCATCTCCTTCGATATCAAAAGGCGCATCTTCGAGTTCGAGTTCCGCCACGATTCGACTATTGATAAGCCGACTGAAATTTTTATCCCCGATTATCAGTATCCGAAGGGGTACGAGGTCAAGCTGTCGGACGGCTCAAGCGTGCGGGACGCTGACAACCAGTTGCTGATCTATAAGCATACCCACGACCGCGAGGCGCATAGCATCAGGGTCACTCCGCGGCGCTGATAGAAATTATGATATAAGGCAGATAGCGATGGAAGATAGACAAAAGATCGAAAACAGGTTCTGGAGTGGCTCTTTCAATGTGCGAAGCGGGAGGATCAGCGTGTCCCGCCCCGATAATGACGCCCCCTCGGTTGCCGATGCGCTTATAGGGATCAGCTATACAAATCCCGGAGGTAAAAAATTGACGGCCGGCTTTACAGGAGGGACGGTCACAAGCGCCAGTGAACCGCTGGAAGATGTCCATGGCAAAGGCAGGCAGTACCGCTTTACCAGCGCCGGACGTCCGGACGGTCTTGAGCTAACATATCTGGTCAACCTGTATGACGACCGGCCTTTCCTTTTGCTTCGCCTGGAGATAACCAATGGAAGCCGCGGGGATATCTACCTGCAAGATATCCGCCTGCTGCAGGCTGAGGCTGCCGGCGGCGGGAGTGTAAATTTTGCCGGCGGCGGGCCGCTGAATTTCTTCAAGGTGGGCTGGCATGATTGGGTGTACTCGGGGCTGCGCCGTGGCACTGAACGAGACGTGACTTCATTACCTATCATGTGGCCCTTCATCGGCAAGATGCTGTATAACCCGGCTCTGCTCATAGGCAGGGGACGGGGCGAATTCTGGGGCGAAGGCTGGGGGCTGCTGACTGACCAGCGGTCGGCCATACTGGCCGGATTCGCCTCAACGGCCGACCAGTTCGGCATATTGCACGTCAACTGCAGGGCAGGCGCTCCTGAGCTGACGCTGACTGCGCAGGCCGACGGAGTGCTGTTGGAGCCCGGTGAGAAATTCAAGTCCGAGTGGGGATACCTCCAGATTATCGATCTGCCCTGCGCCGACCCGGCAGCAGATTACGTGGAGGCCGTGGCCAGGCAGATGAAGGCGCGTGTTCCGGCCGTACCCCCGCCGGCTCAGTGGACGCACTGGTATCATTTCTTCCAGTCCATTACGGCCGATCTCTTCATCGCCAACCTTAATACCATCGATAGCATCAGGGAGACCATCCCTTTCAAGATAGTGCAGCTCGATGACGGCTACCAGTCGGCCTGGGGCGACTGGACCACCTGCAACGCCAAGTTTCCGCGCGGCCTGGAGCACCTGTCAGGCAGCATAAAGGAGAAGGGATACACTCCGGGATTGTGGCTGGCGCCCTTCGTGGTTGACCCGCGCTCTAAAATAGCCGGGCAGCATCCGGACTGGCTGGTCAAGGATAAGAAGGGCAAGCCCATGGTCAGCGGCTTTTTCTACGACTTCTACGGGCATGCCCTTGATCTCACGCAACCGGTGGTGCTGGAGCACGTCCGCTCACTGCTGGATACAATTGCCCGAAAGTGGGGATACGGCTTTGTTAAAACCGATTTCGTTTATGCCGGCGCGCTACCGGGCGTGCGGCAAAACAAGAAGATGACACGCGCGCAGGCCTTCCGCAAAGGCATGGAGGCCGTACGGGCCGGTATAGGTGAGGAGACCTTCCTCCTGGGCTGCGGATGCCCCTTCGGGCCGGCGGTTGGCATTGTCGATGCCATGCGCATCGGCCCCGATACCGCCCCCAGCTGGACGCCCTTCCTGTGGAGCGTCAAGTGGGCCACTCCCATCATAAAGAGTGAGAAATCCATCGCTGCGTTGCGCAACAACATCAGGCACACCCTCAATTTGAGCACGCTGCACCAGCGATGGTGGTGGAACGACCCTGATTGCCTGATGGTGCGCAACTATGATACGACACTGGGCGATGACGAGGTTATCAGCAACCTCAGCCTGGTGGGGCTGTCCGGTGGGCTGATGATAAGCAGCGACGACCTCACGCGCCTGCCTGTGGAGAGGCAGAAGCTGGTGGCGCTGCTCACGCCGCTGCTGGGGGTGGCCGGCCGCCCACGTGATTTACTGGAGCGGGAGATGGCCGAATTATATGTATTGCCTGTTACAAAGAACGGCCTGAACTGGCAGGATGTCGCCGTCTTCAATTGGGGGCAGGATATAGCGGAACGCAGCCTCGATCTTCAGAAGCTGGGATATAAGGCCGGGGACAAGGCGCATATCTTTGACTTCTGGCGAAAGAGCCACAGAATTGAGCAGGCGGCCTCAGTCGCACTGGACGGGATCCCGTCCCACGGCTGCCGGCTGTTACGTATCTGCAGTGCCGGAGATGGCCCCACGCTTGTGGGGGATACACTGCATATCACACAGGGCTGCGAACTGGAGACCTGGCAGGTTGCTGGCAGGACCCTGAAGATAGGGACCGTCGACCTCGGGCGCAGGGCGCAGGGCTCGCTCTGGCTCAGCCTGCCGGGCAGGCTGCTTTCGGCAGGCTGCGGGACTGCTGCAGTGGTCTTTGAAAAAGAAAACGATGATATATACAGGCTCGACCTGGATTTCCGGGGCCAGGCCGTGATAAAAATACAGTGGGAATAGGAGGACCGCTTCCATGACTAAGTCCAAATATCCGTGGTTCGTATTCGGGACATTCTTCGCTTTCATGTTGTTCCAACAGGCCGAGCGGCTGGTTATCGGCCCGCTGACCACGCCCATCATGGACGAGTTCAAAATAAACCAGGCGCAGATGGGGCTGGTCTTCTCCGGCGCACTGCTGGTGGGCGCCATACTTTACCCCGTGTGGGGTTATCTGTATGACCGCTTCGCCCGCACCAAGCTGCTGGCGCTGGCGGCGCTGATCTGGGGCGCCACAACATGGCTGAGCGCGGCGGCGCGCACCTTCCCGCTATTCATTGTTACCCGCTCATCCACCGGCATTGCCGATTCCAGCTATCCGGGCCTTTACAACATAACCAACGACTATTTCGAGCCCAAGGAAAGGGGCAAGATCATGGGGCTGCTGCAGATCGCGCAGCCGTTGGGCTACCTGGTCGGCATGGTGCTGGCGCTCATTATGGGCAGCATCATCGGCTGGCGCGGTGTATTCTACGTCACCGGCGCCGTGGGCTTCGTGCTGGCCATCGTCATTTTCTTCGGCGTAAAGGAGCCGCAGCGCGGCAGTACCGAGCCTGAATTGCAGGGCATTGACCAGAAGGGAGATTACAAGTTCAACTGGAAGACCGCGCTGGGCCTTTTTAAGAAAAAGTCGCTGCTTTTCCTTTTCCTCAACTGCTTCACCGGCGTCTTCCCCTGGCAGGTGCTGACCTTCTGGTTCTTCCGCTACCTTGAGACCGGGCGCGGATACGATTCCACCACGGTGCTCATCACCATGGTGGTGGCTGTGCTGATGCTGGCAGCGGGCTACCCCATCGGCGGTATACTGGGTGATTATTTCTTCAAGCGAAATCAGCGCGGCCGCCTGTTGGTCAGCGCGGCAGGCATCCTTATCGCCCTGGTGCTTCTGATCTTCGCCATTATGGTGCCGTATGACCAGATTTACCTGTTCGGTTTCCTGCTGGCCTTCACCTGTATCTTTATGCCCTTTGCCTCGCCCAACGTGGTGACTACCATCTATGACATGACGCTGCCCGAGGTGCGCAGCACGGCCAACGCCCTGCAAAACTTCTTCGAGCAGATCGGCTCATCCATTGCGCCGCTGATGGCCGGCATTATCGCCGACACTTCATCCCTGCAGGATGCTATCCTGATCATCTGCGTATCTGCCTGGACCCTGTGTTTTATCTTTATTTCCATTGCTGCTTACCTGGTGCCCAAAGACCTTCAGGACCTGCGCAATCAGCTAAAGGAGAGGGCTGAGATAGAGAGGGCGCGGGCATAAGCAACAGGGGAACTAAATGAAGAAGGATATCAGTTTCGCAGTCGCCTTCTCAGCCCTGGGCAACCCGGGCGACCGTTTTATGCCCGGCTATAAGGAGGACCGTTCGCCCGCGGAGATGTTTGCGCTGGCCGCCGCGTCCGGCGTAACCGGGCTGGAGTTCGTCCACGGAAGAGACATCACGGATGAGAACGCCGGCGAGATAAAAGGCTATATGGATAAGCACGGGCTCAAGTGCTGCGACGTCCTGCCCAACCTTTTCAGCCGGAAAGAGTTTATCAAAGGATCGATATCCAGCCGGGACCCGGCCGTGGTGGAAAAAGCCAGGGACGAGATCCGCCGGGCCGTCGACATTACGAAAAGGTTGGGAGGCAACCTGGTCAATATCTGGCCGGGGCAGGACGGCTACGATTACCCCTTCGAGTCCGAATACCTGAAGGCCTGGGGATCGATGATCGAGGTACTGCAGGACGCGGCTGACTACGATCCCTCGGTCAGGCTGGGGCTGGAGTACAAGTTCAAGGAGCCGCGCGTTCACAGCTACGTCGCCACGGTTGCCAAATCGCTGCTGCTCTGCGATGCGATTAAAAGACCCAACGTGGGTCTGATACTGGATATCGGGCATGCCATACTGGCCTACGAGAATGCCGCCGAGTCGCTGGCCCTGGCCAAAATGTTCGGGGACCGCCTGTTCCTGCTGCACATCAACGATACGCGCCCCGATTGGGACTGGGACCTCAACGTGGGATCAGTGCATTTCCTGGACACTCTCGAATGGCTATACTGGGCAGATAAGACGGGCTACGATGGGTACTACACGCTGGATATCTGGCCGGCCCGCATGGACACGGTGGAAGCGGTACGCGAGAGCATCGAGTGGATACAGACGATGCGCCGCGCTCTGGACCGCATGGGCGGAACAACCATTGAAAATATGATGCGGGAAGGCAACCCGGCCAAAGCGATGAAGACCATACGGGAAGCCATCTTCCGCTGAGCCAGGAAAACGCTGTCGTCCACGGGACAAGCCATGAAGACGACTATTAACTGTGCCGCTGTAGACCTGGGCGCCTCGGGAGGCAAGGTCATGCTGGGGCGCTTCGACGGCTCAAAGGTCAGGCTGCGGCAGATATACCGCTTCCCCAACGGCCCGCTGCAGGTGAAAGGGCATATCTATTGGGACGTGCACACGCTGTTTGAGGAGGTCAAGAAAGGGTTGATGGCGGCCGGCAGGGCTGAACGGCTGAATTCCATCGGGCTGGATGCCTGGGGCAACGACTTCTGCCTGCTGGGCAGCGATGGCAGCCTGCTGGAGGATCCCCACAGCTACCGCGACCCCCGCACCGACGGCGTCATGGAGAAGGCATTCCAGAGGATGTCCCGGGAGGATATCTACAACAGTACGGGCGTCCAGTTCATGCAGCACAATACACTCTTCCAGCTCTATTCCATGGTGCTGGATAAATCTCCCCTGCTTGAGTCCGCCTCCACCTATCTGATGGTTGCCGACCTGTTCAACTACTGGCTGTGTGGGGAGAGGTGTTGCGAATTCACCAACGCCACCTCAACGCAGTTTTATGATCCACGCAAGCGGGATTGGCGCCTGCCCCTGCTGGCGACCCTTGAAATTCCCGCCCGGATCATGCCGCCCATTGTTCAGCCTGCTACAAGGCTGGGGATGCTGAAACCGGGGCTGTGCGCTGAACTGGGCATTCCGGCCCTGCCTGTAATCGCGGTAGGAACACACGACACAGCATCGGCTGCTGTCGCTATACCCTATAGTAGGGGCGTACCTTCAGGTGCGCCCGCAGGGACAAACTCCACCTCCCAAGGTTCTGCCTTCCTCAGCTCCGGCACATGGTCGCTGCTGGGGGCCGAGGTAGAGGAGCCGCTCATCAACAATGCAGGGCTGAAACACAATTTCACCTGCTACGGCGGGGTGGGCGGCGCATGGCTGGTCTGGAAGAATATTCAGGCCCTCTGGGTGCTGCAGGAATGCATGCGTGGCTGGGAGGGGGCCGGGCAGAGGGATACTCTCGAAGAGCTTATCTCGCTGGCAGAGCAGGCGCAACCATTCGCTGCAATTATAGACACCGACGACCGGCTGTTTCTAACGCCCGGCGATTTCCCTGCCCGCATTGATGAGTACTGCCGGCGTACAGGTCAGAAGCCGACCGCGGGAAAAGGCGCCGTGGTGCGCTGCATACTGGAGTCCCTGGCGCTCAAGTACCGTTACACCTTTGAGCGGCTGCAGGAGGTGTTGGGCAGGAAGCTGGACCGCATCCATATCATCGGCGGCGGCTCCCTAAACACGCTGCTGAACCGCTTCACGGCCGAGGCCGTCGGCGTCCCTGTTGTGGCCGGCCCGGCCGAGGCCACTGCTCTGGGCAACTTTATGGCGCAATTGATGGCGCTGGGTGAGGTCGGGTCGCTGTCGCAGGCAAGGGAGATTGTCAGCCGATCGGTACAGACTGTTACTTACCGGTCCGCGAAATCGGCGCGATGGGATGACGTCTATGGACGATTTATAGACATAATAAATAAGGGCGGGTGGGTTTAAAAAGGTTCTATTATAACTCTATTGATAGGCATATCATCGACCTGATATGATTTATACATGAAATGGGTTGTCGGTGTAGGTGGATCAATTACTACCATTTTATTTGCCCTTGGTACTCTTGCTGATTTCCATAGCGTGACTAACTTTGCTATTTTCCTTTTGGGTCAACATACTGAACCTGAATGGACTGAAATGACTACAAATTTTATAGTTGGTGGTGTTATTTCCCTCATTTTTACGTTCTTTGCCTTTGTCGTTGCCAGTTATATTGAAGGAGTTTCTTTCAAGCGTTAAGGCCATCCGTCAATAGGGTTATGCCGAAACCCTCAAAACCCCGTCTTTTTTACGTGTCGTTGCGGTGAACCGAAGCTGCGAGCCTAAGGCGCGGCAGGAAGCTAAGCAATCTCTGGATTCGGAGACGTGACGTGTATGACTAACCTTCACCTATCCACTAATAACTTATCAGGTGAAAGTCAATTATTGCTAACGGTGGCGCAACTATAGTTTAAACGCAAAAAGATCGTCTAAAAGGTGTCGCAATTCTCGCGCATTTTTGTTGACACTGCCCCATCATTCAAGCTATACATTTAATAGGAGGAGCAATAGAAGCTCAAAAGGAGAATCGAATGATAAAATGGGAATATGAGTTAACTGCGCACCTTACAATAGAGGAATTAATGCATATTTTAAACAAGCATGGTAAATTAGGGTTGGAATTAGCAACAATCATAGAGATTAAAAGTTCAGATCCAAAACACAGAAGATTTATGGGCATTATGAAAAGACCCCTTGAGTAAGCATAAAACATGAGCTATAGTCTTCCTAGAGCCGACTAGTAGGCTTTTGGATCAGTGGGGGCAGTAAGCCGCCGCCTCTCCATAAAAAAACTGGTTTCTTAGCCATAGCAATGGAAGAACTGGTCGCTGGGAAAGCCTGCTCTTTTATTTGGCTTTAGCCGAGTATTGTGTTATAACAAATATATGGTAACTAATTACCTTCATACACAGTTTGTGTTCTGGGAGAGAATTCGATGGAGAGCACAAACTGGCGTAATGTTTTAGATCTCATCCTTCTATTAGCCCATGCGGTACTATTTCTGAGTCATTTCCTGTCTTGCTGATACCGAAAAAGGCCTGTCTAAAAAGCGGGCCTTTTTATTTGGAGACAAGGCGAGCTATATTGCCATAGTTTTTGATCGCGTCCAGCCTGTATTCAAGCGCAGTATGTTATTGTTATTCCCAACAGATAGTCTATAATATCGATCATGAAGGGAGGCAGAAGTAAGGGGCATCTTTATCACAACGTGAAAAACGTGACTAACTTATTCTGGGACGAAAAATATCAAAGCTATGCTGCTGAATATAAGGAGCATATGCTTAATGGGTACAAGGATAAAGAGAAATACGAAGATATTATTAAAAACACTGCAAATCTTGAATCAGAGAAATTGAGGGCTGAGGAATACAGAGGAAAACTTCGAAAGGTAAAAAGACATATAACATATCTAAAATCTAAGGCTACGGCACGTATCAAAGAATGTGAAAAATATTGCGGCGAAATCGATAATGAAGTAGAAATAATTGAGACAAGATACAAAAATAACGAATATTCAAACGAAGAATTTAGTGAGCGATCAATTTCTCTCACAAAGCAAAAACAGCTATTAGAATCAGCCATTAAAATACTTAAAGATATTCACGATACTAAAAGTTCAAAAGATATCGAGAACCTTGCTGATATTGAGGAGCAACCCGATATACAAACACCTCCTATCAAGGATGAACCATCTACTGAACAAGCACCCGCTATTCCTGAAGAACCTCCCGCTATACAAACGCTTACTATTGCTGAAAAGTCGCCCGCAATACTGGCACCTACTATTATTGAGGAGACCTCAGCAATACAAGTACCACCCGTTATTAAAGAACCGCCAACTATAACCCTCTTCCCCGGTAAAAAAGCTACGATTAAAACGGTAACCAGCAAAGGTGGGTGTTGGTCTTCAATAATCTTTGTACTGATTGCGTTATCGATAATTGGCCTTATCATTTGGGGTCTTATTGCTGGTATTGGGGCTCTGGTAAACGTAATAGGGGCACAAATTTCACAAACTCAGCATGCTCCATCAATTGGGAACCAGGCGCCCAACTTCGTTTTACAAGATTTAAATAATCAACCTGTCAGTCTTCAAGATTATCACGGAAAACAAGTCGTCTTATATCTTTGGTCTATATCTTGCCCCTATTGTAAAAGTGACCTAGCATGGATTCAAAGATTAAGCGATTCCAGCGACGACAAAATTATTAAATTCCTTACGATTAATAATCAGGATTCAATATCTAGTGTCAAAGAATATCTCAATAACAATAGATATAGTTTTCCCATATTATTTGATATAAAAGGGAGTATTTTCAAACAATATAATATACGCGACGCTATACCTCTCACCATACTTATTGGGCCCGATGGAAATGTTAAAAATATAAAAGCTGGTGCGTTTCAGGATGAAGGTGAGTTAAGAGAGTTTGCTGGAGAAGGCGTATCTTCTCCTTTTGATAAAAAGACACCTGCGGTTAGAAAATGTCCGACTATAGGTGATGCTGCCCCCGATTTTGCTTTACCATCGACAACCGGTACTTCCGTTAGCTTAAATTCCCTCAGAGGTAAAAACGTATTTATTAATCTATGGACCCTCTCGTGCCACTTCGATATACAAGATATGGCCTATATTGACGAGTTACTTAAGAATGATAAGCCCGAAAACCTGGAAATAATTACGGTAAATATCTCGGATTCAAAAACTGAAATAGATCGATACATGAGTGATAATCATTACTCTTATACTGTACTAATTGATACTGAAAATGAAATATTCAATAAATATTGTTTGAAAAAGATAACACCGGTAAGCATTCTAATTGATTCAAACGGAGCAATCCAGTCAATAAGGCCAGGAGTTTTTAACAATAAGAATGAATTATTATGCTTTCTAAATAATTCAAAATGCTTAACTGGAAATCAAGATAGAAATCCGCCTATCATAACTGAACCTACAATTTTTAAGATTACGCCAGCTACCGCAATAATAAAATGGACCACGAATGAGAAATCAACAAGTGAAGTTATTTGCATACCGGAAGACAACGCCACTCCGGTCAATGCGGCTAATATGGATTTAACATCAGAGCACAGTCTACAAATCGATGATTTAAAGCCAGATACAAGTTATTACGTATCAGTTCTATCCAAAGATCCGTATGGCAATGTAGCACAGATTAACAAGGCACTACAATTCAAGACGCTTAAAATGCCCCCTATAGGCAGTAAAACGGGATACTTAGCACCAGATTTTACCCTGGAAACTGTAGAGGGCAACACAGTTAGCCTGGAAAAGTACAAAGGCTATAAATTAATGATTGTATTTATGAAGACGCTTACCGAGCCAAGTACATACCAGCTAAAATTCATCGAAAAAGCATATGAATATGTACAATATCAAAAGTATGAATTCATAGTAATTTCGCCGTCAGAAAACAAGCAAAAAGTTAGGCAAAAAACACTATCCTGTCCTTATATAATTGCTTTTGACGACACTGGCGAAATCACTGCTAAATATAAACCTACTATGATTCCCTGTGCATATTTTATTGATGAAACAGGCCTAATCACAGGTAAAAAAGTCGGTTACTTCGCAAGCGCTGACGAGATAATCGAATTAACGATTAAAGACCCGAATATGTTGGCACGACTCAAAGACAAACAACCACCTGTAATAAACAATATTTCATGCACTAATATAAGCGAAACCGAAGCAACTATTAAATGGGACACTGATGAGGAAACAACCGACCAAGTACAATATTGGATCGATTATAGCGACAAGATCACAACAGAATTAAATAAAAATGTGTCGAGTACACATGAAGTAATAATCTCTCCCTTATTAGCAGATAAAACTTATCAGTTTATTGTTATTTCAAAAGATATTGCAGGCAATGAAACTAAATCAGAAATGGGGATATTTACCACGAAACCAGCACCTTTTGTGGAAAAAGCAAATGTTCGGGTTGGAAATAGATATGTTAAAGGCGGTGATGGGCACGATATTTTACTAATAAACAATCCAAATGCAACCAATCCTACATGGCAAGAATTAGTAAACTTCCTCACAATAGATGATACGGATAAAATCAAATACGAAAAGGGGGAATTTATATGCGGTGACTTTGCTGAGAGTCTCCATAATAACGCGGAAAAGGCGGGAATAAAATCAGCGTTTGTTTGCATTATTTTGGGGCCTTCTTCAGAGTATCCGAGTGGAGGTGGGCATGCTCTGAACGCGTTTGATGTAATAGGTCAGGGAGTCATATTTATTGACGATACTGGATCATGCGCAAAAGACGCATGTCCGAGGGATTTGGATACAAAAGTAGACTTAAAAGTTGGAAATGCCTATATACCACAAAGTGTTTTTCCAGAATATAAGCTTAAATGGAGTAGCATGGGCGAAATACTAGAAATTACCGCAATCCAATGGTAAATAATTAGCAGGTGGATATGAAGGGAGGCAGAAACATGGTTAGAATAATATTCGTATTGATGCTTACAATATTGATTGTTATCCCAGGACTTATTAATTGCACACCGAGCACCCAGACAACCCCACCAGTTGTTGTTGATAACCATACTAAAGTCAACCCATCAAACGGCATTGAAACAAATATAACAAACGAGCTACCGACAATAATCGAGACCCCGCCCTCGTTCTTATTCAAATGGGGAACTTGGGGTGAAGGTGATGGTCAATTTAGATTTCCAGAAGGAATCGCCCTTGACAGCGCAGACAACATATACGTTGTAGATAGTAACAACGATCGAATCCAGAAATTTGATAAGAACGGGCGATTTATCCTGAAATGGGGCTCTTCAGGCTATGGCCCAGGACAATTTGCCTACCCGATTGACATTGCTGTTGATAATACCGGCAACATATATGTTTTGGATTGTTTTAATAGCCGTGTTCAGAAATTTGATGGTAAAGGTAGATTTCGCATGAAATGGGGTGCTTTTGGCCAGGATGCAGGTCAATTTAATAGCCCAACAGGCATTGCTATTGATAACCAAGGGAAAATCTATATTGCAGATAGAAGGAACAAACGTATCCAGAAGTTTGATAACAATGGGCGATTTCTCACTAAATGGAGTCCTAATGATAATGGACAGTCTTTCGACCCACATGATTTGGCATTTGATTCTTCTGATAATATTTATGTTGCGGATAAAGACAACGATTGTATACAGAAGTTTAATAGCAATGGCATATTTCTCACCAAGTGGGGCACTAAAGGTACAGACGATGGGAAATTCGACGAGCCAGAGAACATTGCAGCAGACAAACTCAACAATATTTATGTTGCTGACATGGCTAACGGGCGTATACAAAAATTCGATAGTAACGGCAAATTTCTAACGAAATGGGGAGCTTGGGGCGAAGCCGATGATCAATTCAGTCACCCAGCTGGTATTTGCATTGACGGATTTAACAATATCTATATTGCTGATCAAAACAATCAATACATCAAGGTTTTTCGTTCCAGTTCAGACAGTACACTCGCTAATCCAGCCCCCAAAATAGCACCTCCAATTAAATAGGACCTAATAACAAGGGACGGAACACCTGAGACTAGATAATTGAATTTTATAATATCAATCCATGAAAACGAAAAATATGATTATGATTCGTGAAACTAACTTTACGGCTGGTACCAAAACGGAGAGGCCTTCAACAACGGCCGGATTCTAAGCGCCGGTGCAGCTAAATGCGGGGTGCGGTCAACGAGTAGTGTCTGGATTATGTTCATCGAGAGATTTGGGTTTAAGATTGTTTTTTTGGGATCGCTCATTTTCCAACTCTTTCACTCTATCCTCTAATCGGTCAATTTGGGAGTGACATTCTAAATTATTAATTCGTTTATTCAGTACTTGAGTTCGCTTATTGAGATTGTTATTAAATGTACTAATGCAAACCGAACCCATTTGTTCTTTATATGCCTGTACACCGGCACAAATTATAGCAACAGCCGAAGCAATGGTGAATACTGCAAGGCCACATATTAAAAACAACTGGTCGGGTGATAAATTCATTGGCGGTTTCTCATTGGATACTTTGTAAAATAAGTAACATCCATAAACAAGGCTCAATATTCCAACAATTACAAAGGTGTAAGTCCAAACAATCTTAACGTATGTACGCAGTAACTGTAAGAATTTACACATACCCTTATTCTATCACAAGGATTGAATCTTGTTGACATAGACTGATACGATGATAGAGTATATGCAATCTTTTGGCGGAGGTGCAATGTGAGTATGTTGATTTGGGCAGCATTTTGGTTAATCGTGGTCTGTTTTGTTGTTTTGGTACTGGCAGGTGTTATCGGGGCGGGTATGCCATCTACTGATTTTACTACACCAATATTCTTGTCTTTCACTGTAAGCGATATTATCGTAGGTAGCCTACTTGCTATTGCGATTATATTCGCAGTGGCGTATATTGCGAGTAAAAAGTCCTAATAGGATAGAACTAACAAAAAGCCAGATAGCGACATAATCTTCACATCGGCGTCTTCCAAAACAACATTGAAAATGTGAAACGAATTAAAAATGCATACGTATGTTCGGATGAACATATATACCGATTATAATTCTCAGATACCTTTACTATTCGATTTTTAGTACGGCGTATCGCACATTCCGATGGTCGTACACTGGTGTTTGGTCGGGCGTTAAATACCTTGCTAAAGATTACAGCAGACTGTTATGGCTTTCGACCTTTCTTTTATCGTCACTACCGTGAAGTTTGCTATTAAGCATGTAATCAATTGTTATAAGGTCAAATTTTTGTGGCGTTACTACGTTCCTCGCAATGACGTTTAAAATATAGGATAATGTAACCTGGAAGGACGGGAAATCATGGAACAAAAATCGTTGTATCGGGCCCGCGAGCTGGTCGCGCAAGTCGGCAAGATCATGCTCGAGCGCAACCTGACCGACCTGGCGGGCGGAAATATCAGCATGCGGGTTGATGATAAAATCGCCATGTCTCCCAGCTACGCAGGCACGCGTAAATTCTGGCAGCTCAAGCCGGAGGACGTGCTGGTGCTGGACCTGCAGGGCAACCTGCTGGAGGGCGAGGGCAAGATATCCCGCGAGGCCCCCGTGCACCTCAAACTGCTCAATTCTTTCTATCCACAGTGCCAGGCAGTCATACACGCCCATCCCCGCAACATCATGGTGTTCTGCGCAGCCAGGCAAGTCATTCCGCCCGTGCTGGAAAATACCTGTAAATTCGGCGAGATCAAATTGGCCGAATATGCCCGCGGCGGGGTGCAGAACAGGCAACTGGCTGAGAATGTATATAAAGCCCTATGCGGCCAGGAAAACAGGATGGCCGGGCAGGCCGCCGCCGTGATGGCGCCATGGCACGGCCTGTTCGCTGCAGGCAAGGACCTGTACTCGGTGCTGGACGCGGTTGAGCGGATCGAGGTCAATGCCCGGTGCATAATAATGGGCAAGGTACTGCTTAACGACGAGGACATGCTTTCCCGCTCCCGTCACGATCTTGCCAGACAGATGGAAAGTTCAGGCGGGGAAGGCGAATAGCCCCGGCTATGATCCTGACAGTCACGCTCAACCCCGCCGTCGACCGCACCTACGTGATCAGGGATTTTGCCTGGAACCGCACCATCCGGGCAGAGAAGGCCATTCCCGGTATGGGCGGCAAGGGTACCGATGCTTCCTGGATACTGGGGGAGCTCGGCTACAGTAGTCGGGCGCTGGGCTTTGCCGCAGGCAGCCCCGGCAGGTTGATGGAGAAGATGCTGCGGGGGCGCGGCTGCCGGACGGATTTCGTGTGGGTAGAGGGTGAAACGCGCACCAATATCGTTATCATCGGTGGGGAAGGCCGGGGACAGAGCACGCTGACCGAGCCCGGGTTGCAGATCGGCGCTGGTGATCTTGATAAATTCCGCAGGAAATTCAATGCCGCCTTGAAAAAGACCTCCTGTGTTATCATCGGCGGCACCGTACCTCCCGGGGTGGACGTATCTATTTACACGGAACTGGTAAAGAAAGCCAGGGAAGCCGGCCTGCCCGTAGTCTTCGATGTCAGCGGTCCCGGCCTGAAGGCCGGCATGGAAAGCCGGCCCACAGTCGCCAAACCCAACATAGATGAGATCGCCGAGCTTTACGGAAGCCCGGTAAATACTATTGAGGAAGCCTATAAAGCGGGCCGGGAGCTGCAGGCAGGGTACGGGACTTCGCTGGTCATCACGCTGGGCAACGAGGGCGCGCTGGCGGTATTGCCCGGGCGTGCTTACAGCATTCCCGTATTGAAGATACCCGTTGTCAGCACAGCCGGAGCTGGGGACGCCGTGCTGGCCGGACTGGCTGCCGCCCTGTCTGGGGGCAGGTCAATCGAGGACGGCCTGCGACTGGGCTTCGCCGCCGCCGCCGCCGTCTGCCTCACCCCCGCTACGGCCGATTGCCGAAACGCTGACGTGCAAAGGTTGCTGCCGCAGGTAGATCTGGTGGTGTACCCGGTATAGTCATTCATACTTCAGGAATCAAGGACCCCGATTAATTCATCTACATAGTTAGAATCAATTGCTCCATATGCCGTATAATATACGGCGATAAATCGGGCACTTCCAAATCGGCAAACCGATAATGAATAATCTACAGCCGACCAAAGAGCCGGCCAGGCTATGGAATAAGAACTTCCTGCTGTTGTGGCAGGGTCAGCTCATCAGCCAGATCGGGCAGCGCTACTTCAACGTGGGTATGCTTTTTTATATCAAGCAGGCCACCGAGTCGGCCAGCCTGATGGGTGCCATGATGCTTTTCTCCACCCTGCCCGGGGTGCTGATGGGTCCCATGGGCGGCACCTTCGCCGACCGTTTCTCACGCAAGAAAATCATCGTCTACAGCGACCTCATCCAGGGCATACTGGTATTCTCTCTTGCGGCTCTTATGTTCTTCCTCATCTGGGCCACCGGCCTGATCACCAACGATCCGCAGGGCAACCTGGCGTTCTTCTCCTTTGTCTACCTCACTCCCCATGCCAGCGCTATCAATATCGTATGGATGTTCATCGTGGCCACACTGGGCGCCATCATTTTCGCTTTCTTCACACCGGCCATGTCCGCGGCCATACCCGACCTGGTGCCCAAGGAAAAGCTCAATGTAGCCAATTCGCTCAACCAGTTTGCCATCTTCCTGGCCATGTTCCTGGGACAGGGTCTGGGTGGCCTTATCTTCAGCATCACCGGCGCGCCCCTGCTCTTTCTTATCAACAGCGCCACCTACTTATACGCGGCCGGCAGTGAATCGTTCATCAATATACCTCAGCCGCCGGTCGAGCCGGAGAAGAAATCTGGCGAAGCCTGGAAGAGCTTCATTAAGGATACCAGGGAAGGCCTGGCTTATGTGTGG
Source organism: uncultured Dehalococcoidales bacterium (assembly GCA_964554375.1). GTDB lineage: Bacteria > Chloroflexota > Dehalococcoidia > GIF9 > UBA5629 > CAIMUM01. The sequence continues at coordinate 30,627 of CAZKOL010000009.1, read as the reverse complement.
AACGAGAAAGGCATGCGTATACTCTTCCTGGCGGCGGCGGTGCTGCATCTGGCCATCGCGCCCATGCTGCTGCTGCTGCCCTTTTACGTGGAGGATTATCTCAAGCAGAACGCCTCATGGTACGGCTACCTGCTGGCCGCCGTGGGACTGGGCTCGGTGGTCGGCTACCTGATTGCCGGCAGCGTCAATGTGCGCGGCAGGGCCCAGAGCAACCTGATCATACTTAGCCTGCTGAGCGCCTCAATCTCGCTGGGCATCGTGGGATTCATAACCCAGCCATTCACGGTGCTGGGCATCGTTACCGTGATCGGACTGACGGCCGGCATATTCATCGTCAAGACCACCACAGTTATCCAGCTGGCGGCTTCATCAGAGATACGAGGACGCGTTTTCGGACTGCTGGGCACTCTGACCAGCGGACTGGCCCCCATCGGCATGGGCATTGCCGGCGTGATCGCTGATATGGCCAACAAGAATATACCTGTGATATATGCCACCTGCGGCCTGCTGGTGCTGGCCATGTCCATCGGGCTGGCGCTCTCAAAGGAGGCGCGCGATTTCCTGACCCTGGACGTGACGCACAGGGTAGAATCCTGACAGGGATCTTATTTTTTATGATATACTGCCTTGAGACAAGCCGGGTTTAGCTTTAAATGATGGATGATCTCAGCCTGCTCTGCATCCCCGTTGCCCTATTGCTGGGTGCGACGCCATCGGCTTTCATCGTAGCAATGCTCGCAGGAAAAATAGACATCAGGGATGAGCCGGACGGCAAGATCAGCGCTGCTGCGGTCTACCGCAGGGTAGGCCTGATGCCTTTTATTGTCGTGGTATTCATGGATATCGGCAAGGCGGCGCTGGCGGTGCTGATCGCCCAGTGGCTGAAGGCCGGCCCGCTGACGGTCATGCTGGCGGGTGTAATGGCCATTGTAAGTCACCAGTGGTCCATCTTCCTGAGGTTCCAGGGCGGGCGTGGCGCCACGGTTATGGGCGGCGTGCTGGTGTGCATTTGCACTGTGCCCACGCTGATCGGGGCTGCGGTTGCCGGTCTTCTGGCATTGATAATCAAAAACTCAAGCTCAAGCTTCGGCATCGGCCTTGTGGCCATCAGTGCAACACTTCTGGCATTGCCATGGTCAAATATCGCGGCGCCTCCGATTTTAATAGCCACACCCTCGCTGCCACCGCCGTTCACAGCTTACCACCTGCTCATCATCTATCCTCTGCTGCTTGGCCTGCTGATGACGGTCAAGGCATTGCAGGTTAAATACAGGCCGGGCGCCACGTTGAGGCCCCGGGCGAAAGGGACTGTATGAACTGGATGGTGAGCCAGGCAGTGGGCGGAACATCAGCCTGGAAGGCCATCTGGGTGCCGCTGGTGGCGTGGTTCGTGGCGCAGGCTATCAAGGTGCTGATAAATTTTATCGGCAAGAAAAAGCTCGATGTCTCACTAATGTGGAGCCCGGGGGGTATGCCCAGCGCGCACTCGGCCCTCATGACCGCGCTGGCCACCACCATCGGGCTGATGTACGGTTTCGATTCACCTCTCTTCGCCATCTCCCTGGCGGTGGCTTTCATCGTGATGTACGATGCCGCCGGCGTGCGGCGCACCGTCGGCTTCCAGTCCAGCATGCTCAACAGGATGCTGGATGAGCTTTTCAGGGGCGACAAAGAGTTCACCCAGCGGCTGGCCGAGATCATCGGCCATACCAAGTGGGAGGTCTTCGCCGGGGCCATGCTGGGCATCGTGCTGGGCATCCTCTTCACCTGGCCCTGGGCATAATTGCTATATCAGTAACTCTGCAGCAGATCAAATTGACACCCGTGTGAGATGGGTTTAAACTTTCCACAACTGCAATCGTCTTCTAGTGGTCAGATAGCGGAGCAGATTAATTATTAAGGAGGTTGAAGTTGGCGGACAACAAACCTGAGATCTTGCAGAGGAAGGTGGGGTTGTTTGAGACCGTAGCTATGATAACCGGCCTGGTTATCGGCGCGGGCATCTTCGGGATGACGGCAACGATTACGGGCATGACCGGACCCGGCGTTTTCATAGCTTTCATGGTTGCCTGCCTCCCGTCCCTTTTCGTGGTGCTTTTCGAGATTCAGCTAACGGGCACATTGCCGGTGACAGGCGCCAACTACGTTACGGTAACGAGGATTCTTTCGCCGTTCTGGGGAGGCATAATATCCTTTTCCGCCGTGCTGGCCCTGCTGGCCGCCAATATACTGGTCGCAGTTATTTTTGCAGACTATTTTATCGCCTTCGTCCAGTCATTTAACCCTGCCTTTGCCATGGACGGCAGGATATTGACGATTGCCATACTGGTGCTTTTCGCATTAATCAATTATTTCGGTGTTTCGCTGGCAAGCTGGCTACAAATAGTCTTTTTCCTCCTATTTGTGATTGGAATGATAGTCTTCGCTATCACCGGCATGGCTAATTTCGATCCGGCCAAACTGACGCCGTTGTTCCCCAAGGGCACTATCATGTTTGTCGTGGCGGTGGTGCTGGCGAGCTACGTGTGGTCGGGCCTGCTGGCGCTGGCCGATATCGGCGGCGAGATCAAGAATCCCCGCCGGAATCTGCCGCTGGCTTTGATCATCTCGTTCCTGATCATACTTGTGCTGTATGCCATTCAGCCGCTGTCGCTGGTCGCCACCATGGACTGGCAGGAGGTCGCCAAGATCGGCAACCCCGCCATCATGGTAGACGCGGGCAGGTTGCTGCCGGGCTGGGGCCTCTACATTGTCTTCATCGCCGCCCTGGGTGCAATCGTGACGACCATCAACGCGCTGACCTGGTCGGCCTCCCGTGACCTGGTGGCCTGGGCGCGCGACGGCATGTTCCCCAAAGCGGTTGCACACCTGAGCAAATTCAAGACGCCGGACGTAGCCATACTGATCATTATCATCATTGAGGTGCTGGGAGCGATGATCGCAGCCACCATCGATAAATATGCCCTGGCCTCCGTGCTGGCCTCCAGCTTGATTACGATCATTCTGGCCTGGTGCGTATTCCGCATCCCGAAAAAGATGCCGGACCTGTACAAGAAATCCTTGTTCAAATTCAATGACTTCTGGCGCTGGTTTACCTATGTCGGCGCACTGGTTACATCCGGCATCATACTGCTGTCGGGCATTTTGCTCGACATGATGGATGAAAACGGCGACCCGACCAGGTTCCCCTGGGTAGTGCTGATATTTATAGGCTCTCTGTTGCTCGGAACAATCTGGTACATTGCACGCAGGGCCTATCTCAAAGGCAAAGGTGTGGACCTCGACGGGAATATGCGAAAAGTGGCCGATGCCACCCTGGCGGAGGCTGAGGAGAAGCTGTCGGCCTAAGCCCGTTTTAAAAATAATCTGCGCTTATAGCAGGCAATAAACGCCCTGCCGTCGTGTGGCTCTTGATACAGCCGCCGTCCCCGGCAGGGCGTTTTCCATACCCTCATGTTGCTATCCAAATATACGTAAAATAACCTATTGACAGAATACTCGCTGTATTTTACAATTAGCCTGTCTATCGAGCGCTTGATAGAGTGACGGCAGGTGACGTATAAATGACGAGTAAAGAGCTGGATATGTTGGGAAGCTACAGCGAGGTGGCGGATAAGCTCGGGCAGCGGGCCGGTCACAAAAAGTGGGAGATAGTCAAGGCTGCCGCCGGGCTTTTTATCAGGAAGGGCACCTTGAATACCGGTGTCCGGGATATAGCGGAGGCCAGTGGCATGACGGTGGGGACACTGTATCATTATTTTAAGTCCAAGGATGATATCATCACGGCCTTTCTCGATTTTGCTGTGCAGGGCACAAACGAATTTGTCAGGATGACCACCGAAGCGCTGGCCAAACTGCCGGCGGGGGAAGCTATGAGGCGAGCACTAAGGCTCTACTTCGAATATACCAACGAGGCGCAGAGCATAGTACTTTTCTGGCACCAGGAAACCAGGAACCTGCCGCCCGATCAGAGGAAGCGACTGATGGAAAACGATATGGTACTCGCCGCATTATTTGAGAAGTTGATCGAGCTCGGGCGCCGGGAGGGCATTTACAAGGTAGAGGACGCAGCGCTGGCGGCGCACAATATAATCGTACTGGGTGATATGTGGGCTTTTCGTCGCTGGTGGCTGGGCCGGCGATACACGCCAGAGCAGTATATTCAGAAGCAGATTGAATTCATCCTGCACGGATTATCTAACGGCAGTATGAGATCATAGAGGAACTTGACAAGGAGGTGCGCAGGAATCAATAAAATTGCAATCGGTTGATTATGGTTTTCAATAAATTATTTTCTTAACGGAGGTTGAAATTGGCAGAACAAAAACCCGAAATTATGCAGAGAAGGGTTGGGTTGTTTGAGGCGGTGGCGATGATTACAGGCCTTGTGGTGGGCGCCTCCATCTTTGTGCTGGTGCCTACGCTGGTGGGTATGACCGGGCCGAGCGTTTACCTGGCCTATGCCGCGGCCGCCATACCCGCCCTCTTCATCGTGCTGGTGGAGATGCAGCTGACCGGAACACTGCCGGTGACAGGCGCCAACTATGTGACTGTGACCAGGGTGGCCAATCCATTCTGGGGCGCAATCATCTCGTTTGCGGCGGTATTATCGCTGGTTACATCCAACATCCTTGTCGCGGTTGGGTTCGGTTCGTACGTTACTGCGTTCATACAGTCCTTCACCCCGGCCTTCACCATCAACCCCCTCATCCTCCCTATCATCATTGTACTGTTCTTTTCCCTGATCAACTACCTTGGTGTTGGGATCGCCGCAGTGGCGCAGGCCATCATGTTCCTGCTTTTCGTGATCGGTATGATAATATTCGGCATCGCCGGATCAGCCAACTACAACCCGGTGAACATGGTACCCATGTTCACGGGCGGCGCCATGATGTTCATCGTGGCCGTAGTGCTGGCCAGCTTCTCGTGGGCCGGATTGGTGGCGCTGGCAGACATCGGCGGTGAGGTCAAGAACCCGCGCCGCAACCTGCCTCTGGCCCTGATCATCGCGTTCATTATCGTACTGGCGCTTTATGCCTGGCAGCCGTTTGCGCTGGTTGGATCCATGGGTGCGGAAGCGGTCGTCAAGGCCGGCACCCCTGCCATTATGATCGGCGCGGGCAATCTGATGCCTGGCTGGGGCATCTGGATCATCTTCATCGCGGCCATGGGCGCCATGCTCACCACTGTCAACGCGCTCACCTGGTCGGCGGCGCGCGACCTCATGGCTTGGGGGCGTGATGGGCTCTTCCCCAAGGCACTGGCGCGCCTCAATCCCAAGTTCAAGTCACCCGGTCTGGCCATATTAGTAATCACCATACTGGAGGTCCTGGGCATTCTGGCGGCGGCTACCATTGACAAGTACGCGCTGGCAGCCGTGCTGGCCCTCATGGTGATCCAGGTCGTGCTGGCATGGTGCGTGCTGAAGATACCTAAAAAATTACCTGAGCTGTACAAGAAATCCATCTTTAAGTTCAACGGTTTCTGGCGCTGGTTCACCTTCCTGGGCGCCGTGATAACATCAGGCGTTATCCTCCTTATGGGCATACTACTGGATACGATGGATAAAGAGGGCAACCCGACCCTGATACCCTGGACTGTCTTCGTATTTATCGCGGTCCTTGTCCTGGGCATCATTTATTTCTTTTTGCGCAAAGCGTACCTTAAGGGCAAGGGTGTGGACCTGAACGCCAACCTGACAAAGGTCGCTGATGCGACGCTGGCGGAAGCGGAAGAGAAGCTTTCGATATCGTGAACGGGGTAGTCCCGTTGGTGAAAATACGGTAATTGAATATGCTAGTGACCGGGGCCCGGCGGATTCTTTCAAGAGGATTATCCGGGTCCCGGCAGCGGTGTCATGTTTGAATTGAAAAACTGGTCCTACCACATAGACGGCAAAACTGCCGGGCATCAGATACTGAAAAATACAAAAGTCAGAGGAGGATTACCATGGCATCAGCACTGGATGGTATAAAGGTGGTGGAGCTTTCCACCTGGTTTGCCGGTCCCACCTGCGGTATGTGGCTGGGCGAGCACGGCGCAGATGTGGTCAGAGTGGAGCCGGTCGAGGGCGACCCGTTAAGGGCGATGTTCTCATCGGGCGTACTGCCTGCGGAGCTCGATATCGGGTATAACTGGATGTGGGAGATGGCCAACCGCAGCAAGCGCTGCATCACGCTAGACCTCAAGCAGGAAGAGAGCCGCAAGATCATGCACAAAATGATCGAGAAGGCCGACGTCTTCGTAGCCAACCTGCGGCCCTCCACTCTCAAGCGTGCCAAGATGGATTACGATACTCTCAACAAGCTCAATCCGCGCCTGGTCTACTGTAATATCACCGGCTATGGCTCTAAAGGCCCGGGCGCCGACTGGCAGGCTTTCGATGAGACAGCCTTCTGGACGCGGTCGGGCATCATGTCCACCATGGGTGAGCCGGGCACCCCGGCCGTCCCTCTGCGAGGCGCAATGGGTGACAACACCACCGGTGTTTTCGCGTTGGGCGCTATTTCCCTGGCGCTCTATTCCCGGGAGAAGACCGGCAAAGGCCAACTGGTCGAGCTGTCGCTTTACGGCAACGGGATGTGGGTGGCAGGCATCGACGTGCAGGGCGCGCTTGTCTACAACATGGAACTGGGCAGGCAGTCCAGATTCACCGTGGGCAACCCGCTGTACAACAGTTATGCGGCCAAAGACGACAAGTGGTTTATGTTCCAAATGCTTCAGACCGACCGTTTCTGGCCGGGTGTGTGTAAAAGCGTCGGCAGGGAAGACTGGCTTACCAAGTACCCAGCACATGGTGACAGGTGCAAGGCCAGCGGCGAGTTAATCAAGCTGCTGGATGCCGAATTTGCAAAGCATCCGCGTGACTACTTCGCACCCAAATTTGATGAAAACGGCCTGATCTGGGCGCCTGCGCAGACCCCGACCGAGGTTATCAAAGACCCGGTGGCTCTGGAGAACGGTTACATCATAGAGTACGATCATTTCGGCTACGGTAAGGTTAAAGGTATCCGCTGCCCCATCCAGCTCAAGGGCACACCCGAGCGTACGCCGTTCGGCGCGCCCGAGTTCGGCCAGCACACAGAGGAGGTGCTGCTGGAGCTTGGATATAGCTGGGAGGATATCGGCAACTTCAAGGAGAAAAAGGTCATACTGTAACAGTCTTAAACGTAGGGGCGGGTCTTCAGACCCGCCCGATAGCGGGCGCGCCTGAAGGTACGCCCCTACACTGGGACTGAGATAAATCCGGACCGGCCGCCTTATGGCAAGGAGAAAACGATGTCGATTCTCATTTACGAGAAAAAAGACCACATTGCTTATTTCACGCTTAACCGTCCTGATAAGCTGAATACCATGAGCGTGGAGCTCAGCCGCCAGCTGATCAAGGCGCTGCACGACTTCGATGCCGATAACGACCTTTACGTCGGCATAGTTACCGGGGCTGGCGACAGGTCGTTCTGCGCCGGGGCGGACCTGACAGACCCCGAGCACATCGATCTGGGCGTGAACTGGGAGGCCGATTACGACTGGCAGCTGGCCAACATCAGGAAACCGCTCATTGCCGCCGTCAACGGATACTGCCTGGGCGCCGGGTTCACGCTTGCGCTGTGCTGCGACATCAGGATCGCCTCGGAGAAGGCGTCGCTTGGCACGCCGGACCAGAAACTGAACACGGTTGATGCCTACGCCTCGATCATGCTGTCGCGCATGATACCGGCCTCCACAGCTATGGAGGTGCTCATGACCGGCGACCGGTTGAGCGCGCAGGAGGCATACCGGGTCGGACTGGTCAGCCGCCTGGTCCCTCCGTCCGATCTGATCCCCACCGCCGCCACCCTGGCCAAAAAGATCTGCGGCAACGGCCCTGTAGCATTGTGTGCCTGTAAGGAGATCAATAAGAGGACCCGCTACATGTCATTAGAAGATAGTCTGGCATTTTTTAAAACCATCACCGGGCCTATCCTGAAGATGGACGATACCAGGGAGGGCATCACGGCTTTCTTTGAAAAGAGGCCGCCCGCCTGGAAACTCAAGTGAAAAACTAAGGAGGGGAAACAATGACATTCGAGACGGTAATCTACGATAAAATCGATGGTATAGCGGTCATCAAGCTCAACCGCCCCAAGGTGCTGAACGCCATCAACGTGCAGTTGACCAGGGATTTCCACCAGGCCCTGGCCGAGGCGGCGCTGGATACGGGTGTTAAGGGGGTGATAATCAAAGGCGAGGGCCGGGCATTCTGCGCCGGGGACGACCTTTCTGAAAGCCCTCAGGGGATGCAGGTGGGGGACATATTGCGCTACGTGGAGGTACTGCAGGACACCACGCGCATTATGCTGAATATGGAGAAATGCATAGTGGCCGCCGTCCACGGATACGCGCTGGGCGCCGGCTGCGAGTGGGCTATGAGCGCCGATATACGTATTGCAGCCGAGGACACCAAGTTTGGCTTCCCCGAGACCAATGTGGGCGCCGGTATAACCAACTGCGGCACCAAGCTGCTGCCGCTGCTGGTGGGCATAGGCAGGGCCAAGTGGATGATCTTCTCCAATGAAAGGATCGATGCCGATACCGCCGAGCAGTGGGGTCTGGTCAACCGCGTGGTGCCGCAGGCGGACCTCGACACCGTGGCTATGGAGCTTGTTAAGAAGGTCGCGGCCAATTCCTCGCTGTCCATCAAACTGGCTAAACGCCAGCTCAACTATGGGACCTACCAGGACTACGAGCAGCAGATGGAGATGGAGGCGCATGACGTGGTGCTTTGCATAACAGGTATTGAAGCTGCTATGCGGGCTAAAGCGGCGTTGGATAAGACCAAGCAGAAATAATTAAGCGAGGAGCAGCGAGATGATCATAGATTTCCGGGTCACTGTACCTATACGTGAATGGGTTGATGATGTCGAGGAAGCCAAACACTTATTCCTGACCAGCTTTATGCGGGGCTATGCCGAGTCTGCGTATGAAGTTTCTGCAATGTACGATGTAACTGCCGAGAGCATGGTCAAGGCCATGGACGCTGCAGGTGTCGACTGCGCGGTACTGCAGGCGGAATGGGCGCTCGGCGATTACAGGAAGCTGAATGATGCCACCTACAAAATAGCTAAAAAGTATCCCAGGAAGTTCCCGCGGTATTACCTGACCGTCAATGCTCTGGAAGATGATGACATGGTCAAAGTAGTTGAGCGGGAGGTCAAGGAGCGCGGTTTCAGCGGGGTCAACTTCCAGACCTGGGCGCAGCGTATGTATCCCAATGACCGCAGGCTTTATCCTGTCTATGCCAAGTGCCAGGAGTTGGGAATACCTGTGACCATCCATTCCTCCATAAATTTCACCATCGACCGTAGCATCGATTTCAGCCGTCCCATATATATTGATCATATAGCCTGTGATTTTCCTGATCTCAAGATCGTTGCCAATCACGGCGGCTGGCCATGGGTGAACGAACTGGTAGCCGTGGCCTGGAAACACAAGAATGTATATATCGAAATCGGCGCGGTAGCCCCCAAGTACATCGGCACCCCCGGCACCGGCTGGGAGCCGCTGATGGTTTACGGCAACAGCCTGTTGCAGGACCGCGTGCTCTTCGCCACCGACGACATGATTCCCTGGCAGCGCTGCATCGATGAGCTAAAAGCCCTGCCGCTCAAGGACAAGGTCAAGGAGAAATGGCTGGGACTGAATGCGGCGAAGTTATTGGGACTGTAGAGCACGCGCTGGAGGATGAATCAAATGAAGAAGCAGACTAAACGGACAATACTCTGGAGCGTCCTGGGCGTAGTAGCGGTATTAGTCGTCGTCCTGGCGGTCTACATCGCAGATTTAATCGCCTTTCCCGGCAATATTAAAGAGACGGCGTATGAGAAGCAGGTCGCGATGTCAGGGGTTAAGTCGACCTTCCGCGAGGGCGTAATCTACCGCTATCCCGGTATCGTGCCCATGCTCGAGGTGTCCGGAGATTATTATGAGATGGGTCTTCAGTACGGCGTATTACTGCGGCCGGAAATTGTGAATGGCATGGATTCAATGACCAAGATCCTTAAATGGAACGCAGATGAGATGGGTGTACCCTACCCTGCGCTGGTTGGATTGATTAAATACCAGTCCCGCCAGTTAGCCGCCTCTCTGCCGCAGAGATACCAGGATGAGATGAAGGGTGTTTCGGACGGCTCCGGCTTACCCTATGATACAGTCATATCCTGCTGTCTATTCTACGATGTCGGGATGGGGATAGGCTGCACCGGCGTGCTTATGCGGGGTCCCGATGGCTCAATCATACAGGGCCGCAATAATGACACTGCCGCCTTCGGTGGCGAAGAGCTTGCCAAGATGACGGTTGTCGTCCGGTATAAAGCAAAGGGGGCCAACATCGTAACCCATATGGACCAGCCCCTGTATATGGGGGTGGAAACGGGCTACAACGATAAGGGCTTAACCTTCGGTGAAGAGACCCTGTATGTTAAGAAACCGGATCCCAATGGCTATTCTCTGCCGTATTTGATACGCGCGGTGATGGAGGAGGCGTCGACGCTGGACCAGATTTACCCATATTTCGACAAGTACCACACCATAGGCGCTTACGGCTGTGTCTGGAGCGACCTGCGCGCAGGCCGCGGCGCAGTGGTTCAGTTGACCCCCACGGCCTGGGTGAAAAACGAGCTAATGGATTCCCTGCTATGGAATTTTAACCGGATTTACGATCCCGGGCTGGCAAAACAACAAATAGCCTCGGTGAATGTCGGCAACAGCAATATCGACAGAGAAGCGGTGGCATCCACCTGTCCGCAAAAGCCTGTATATGCGATTGAAGATGTGGTCGAATTTGTACGCGCCCAGACCGGTCCGGACGGCACGGATTACTCATGGTGCGGCACCAAGCGCCCGGTATGCAACTGGGCAGCTTCGCAGATGATGATTTTCGATACCAAAAGCGATGGCTTTTATATGGCGGTCGGGCCGTACTATGCGGCGCGCCAGGATATCTATCATTTCTATGACGATTTCTCCAGGCAGCCGGAGCTTTTTATGCCGGCTGTGCCGATCGAGCCGGTGATAGAAAAGGCGGCCCAGATAGAGAACCGGTTGATAAGCGGAGCAGAGAAGCTTGAGGCTTTCATCGACCTGGCCGGGCAATATAAAGACGATGCCAACGTTCAATTCCTGGTTGCCTACAAGGCCTTCAGACTATTCAAGCCGGAGATTTTTGCGGAATATGCCCGGAAGGCCTACGCCATGAACCCGTCCAATTCAGAATACCGGATGTATGCGGGCATGGCGGCCTATTGGGAAAAGGATATGGAAAAAGCAGTGAGTCTCCTCGATGGAGTAACTGCCAGATACCCGGAGCAGGACCTGCTCAGGCTAACGGCGCTGGAGAAGGCAAGTATTGGCATAGATCCACAAAAATCGGCTCTGTATGGATTGCAGAAGCAGGCCATCATCGACAAAAATGAGGCACAAGGTTATAATGATATAAAGATAATACCTTTGGTCAACGCGCTTGGCCAAGCCAAGTAATGATATAATGTGCAGAAAATAATCTTAATATACAGGCGGTAAACAATGGACAAGAGCTATACATCAGCCGAATCGGCTATTGAAGACATACCGGACGGCGCCGTCATCGCCTTTGGCAGTTTTTTCACCGCGGGCAAGCCAACGGCGCTGACGCAGGCTCTGGCCAAAAAGGGGGTAAAAGACCTCACGGTAGTCGTGCAGCAGGTGGGGACCGGCAATGAGGAGATGCTCGAACTGGTCACCAACGGCCAGATAAAAAAAGCCATATGTAACTATCCCTTCCCGCGCTCGGCCACCAAGGGCGCCCAGCACCCCTTCGAGCAGGCGGTGCGCAGCGGCAAGATCGAGCTTGAGATATATCCCATAGGCACCTTTGTCGAGAAGCTGCGCTGCGCCGGAGCCGGCATACCCGGATTTTACACGCCGACGGGTGTCGGGACGGTGGTCGCGGAAGGTAAAGAGGTAAAGGTGTTCGACGGTGTTGAATACCTGCTGGAGCTGGCGCTGCCGGTGGATTATGCCTTCGTGCATGCCTGGAAGGGCGACCGCGAGGGTAACCTTATATACCGCTTCACAGCGCAGAATTATAACAATGCCATGGCCATGGCTGGCAGGGTGACCGTCGCCGAGGTGGAGACGCTGGTGGAGGTCGGGGAACTCGATCCCAACTGTATCCATACACCCGGGATATTCGTTAAACGAGTGGTGGAGATCGGGAGACCTGATTTTTACCAGGTGTCCGTATAAGATTCTATAGTGCGGAGTTTGATATGAGTAAGATGAGTAAAGTTGTCGTACCTGAGATGCCTCCGCTGGAGCGAGAGATGATCGCCCTGCGCATAGCCAATATGCTTGAGGACGGGGCATATGTGAACCTGGGCATCGGCATTCCCACGCTGGTCTCCAACTGGATTGAGGGACGGGATGTCATCATCCAGTCTGAGATCGGCATACTCAAATGCGGGCCACTTGCAGAGGAAGGGGAACAGGACCAGGACCGTATCAACGCCAGCTGTCAGTTTATCCATGAGTTGCCGGGGAGCAGTTATTTTAATGTGGAGACTTCGTTTGCCATGATCCGCGGCGGGCGTATGGATGTGGCGGTGCTGGGCGCGCTACAGGTTTCGGCCAAAGGCGATCTGGCCGGTTGGAACAACCCGGCCCGCGGCCTGGGCAAGACCGGCAATATCGGCGGCTCGATGGACCTCGCAGTGGGCGCTGTTAAATTGATCGTTGCCATGGAGCACTTCACCCTAACAGGTGAGCCCAAGATACTGGAGGCGTGCGCCTACCCGCTGACGGCTAAAGAGTGCGTGGACGTGATCGTTACCAACTATGCTCTCATCGAGGTCACGCCCAAAGGCTTGGTGCTCAAAGAAGCGATACCCGGCATCACAGTGGAGGATGTGCAGAAGATGACAGCAGCTAAATTGATAGTGGCGGATGATTTCCACGAGATGGAGCTGTAGTTCTGTTTGCATGAAGTCTAAATTGAGACTAAAATAATAGTCCGGAGGGATTTACAATGGCCAACCAGATCGGCAAGAAATATATTTGCAGCAAATGCGGCTCCGAGTTCATCGTGACCAAGGGCGGCAACGGGCAGGTAACCTGCTGTGGACAGCCCATGGAACAGAAGAAGTAAGAGTATTTCAACCTTTACAGGAGAGATAACATGGCAAATCAGCTTGGTAAGAGATTCAAGTGCGAGGTCTGCGGGACCGAGGTGCTTTGCACCAAGGCCGGGGAAGGCGCCATAACCTGCGACGGCAAAGAGATGGAGTTGCAGAAGCCCAAGGCCCTCCCCTCCTCCGACTGATAATATTCTATAGGGGCGGGTTTTTAAATCCGCATGAACGTGCGGGCGCACCTGAAGGTACGCCCCTACAATTCAGTCATTGCTTCGCCGGGTGCTCAATGACATAATTAGGGCATCATGTCCCACCCCCGCCTATATCCGCAACCGCTGTCCGGCATACGCGTCCTTGAGCTGTCCGGCCGCTGGACCGGGCTATGCTGCAGGCTGCTCTCAGACCTGGGGGCCGAGGTTTTACTGGCGGAGCCGCCGGGAGGTAGCGTTGCGCGCCGGGCCGGGCCTTTCCTGGCCGGCGAACCCGGGCCTGAACGCAGCCTTTCTTTCTGGTACGACAATGCCGGCAAGCTCGGCATAAATGTTGATCCGTCCGCCCCGCCGGGTCGGGAGCGCATCCTGAAACTGGCTCAATCTTGCGATGTGGTGGTCGAGTCTTACCCGCCCGGCTTCCTTGCCGCGTCCGGTCTCGGCTATGAGCCGTTCAGCCGTCTTAACCCGGGGCTGGTCATGGCCTCGGTCAGCGGATTCGGGCAGTCCGGGCCTTACAGCAGCTACAAATCCTGCGGGTTGGCTGCGTCCGCTGCGGGCGGTCAGATGTACGTCTGCGGATCGACCGGCAAGCAGCCGCTGCAACCCTACGGCGAGCAGCCCTATTATCTGGCCTCGCTCTTTGCCGCATGCGGCATACTGATGGCGCTGCGCTGGCGGGACCTGACGGGGAAGGGACAGCACATCGATATATCGCTGCAGGAGGCCGGCGCCGCAGCCCTCGAACACGTCATGGTGCAGTATTTCCACGATAACGTGGTCCCCCGCCGGCAGGGCAGCCTGCAATGGAACGGGGTGGCCGACCTCTTCCCCTGCCGCGACGGCTATATCTTTCTGACCTTCAACCGCGAGTGGGACACGCTGGTGGAGCTGCTCGGACGGCGCGACATGGCCGCCGAATTCGGTCAGCCTGCCTGGGGTGATGAGAGTTACCGCAGGCTGCATATCGAGGACATACAGGAGGCGCTGACCTTCTGGACCTGCCAGCACGGCAGCGCCGAACTATTCAAGCTGGGACAGGACATGCGATTTCCCTGGGCGCCGGTTAGCTCGATAAAGGACGTGGCGCAGAACGTACAGCTGCGGGCCAGGAAATACTTCTTGCCGGCCGACCACCCGCTGGCGGAGCAGGGGTTCGAGGTCACGCGGCCTGTCATCGTCTTTCCCGGCACACCCAACTATGAATGGCGGCGGGCGCCTTTCATTGGTGAGCATGACGGGGAAGTAGAGAATTTAATACAATCTGCGGGCGCACCTGAAGGTACGCCCCTGCATGGTGATCATGGAATTAGCAGGGGCGGGTTTTCAACCCCGCCCACATCGGGCGCACCTGAAGGTACGCCCCTACAGGGGATACGGGTTCTTGATTTCACCTGGATGCTGGCCGGGCCCTATGCCACGCGCCTGCTGGCCGACTTCGGCGCAGAGGTGATCAAAGTGCAGTCGAAGCACACTGCGACCGGGGCAGAGGACAATCAAACGGGATATTTCACCACCTGGAACCGCAATAAGCTGGGCGTGACATTGGACCTGGGCAAGGTTGAGGCCAGGGAGGTCGTTATCGATCTGGTTAAGAAATGCGACATCGTCATGGAGAACTTTACGCCGCGCGTGATGCGTAACTGGGGGCTGGATTACGCGCGCTTGAAGGAGGCTAACCCCGGCCTGGTGATGGTCAGCCTCTCGGGATTCGGCCGCGGCGGGCCCTGGCAGGACTGTGCCGCGCTGGGACCGACCGTGCAGGCGCTGTCCGGGCTGACAAGGCTATCTTCGTACCGGGAGGGCAGGCCCAACGGCATCGGGTTCGCCCTTGCCGACCACATTTCCGGCCTCTACGCGGCGCTGGCGGCACTTTCCGCGTTGCGCCGCAGGAATTCCCACGGATGTGGTGAGTATATCGAGATTTCCGAGCTTGAGGCCGCCTGCAGCACGCTCGGGCCGGAGCTGATCAGCCTATCCCTCGGCGGCCGCGCCGCCGGCCCGCAGGGCAACAGCCCCTCCCGGCAGCCCGCCGCGCCGTACGGGTGTTATCCCTGCAGGGGAGACGACCGCTGGTGCGTGATCGCGGTCTACGACGAAGAGGAATGGCGGTCGCTATGCCGCGCCATGGGCGATCCCGTGTGGGCGCGGGAGCAGAAATTCGCGGACCTCCCGGGACGTTTAGAAAACGCGGAGGAGCTGGACCTTCTGATCGGGGAATGGACGTCCGCCCACACCAATCAGGAGGTGTTTCATATGCTGCAGGAGGTGGGTGTGCCGGCCGCGGCCGTCAACGATGCCTCGGACCTGGCCGCCGACCCCCAGCTTTGCGAGCGGGGCTTCTTCGTGGAGCTGCAGCACCCGGCCCTGGGCGTAATACGGGCCGACGGCAATCCCATCAGGATGAGCGGCACACCGGCGCGCTTTGTCAGCGCCGCGCCGCTGCTGGGGGCTGACAACCAGCGGGTTTTCCTGGACTTGTTGGGTATGGATGAGCAGCGTTTCAACCTGCTGGTTTCACAGGGCGTTATCGCCTAGGCGCCCTTACTATAGACTAATTTACCGTCCATCAAGGTCATCTCAACACTGAGGTCTTTCAGTTTCGCCGGACCAACGCGCAGCGGGTCGCCGTTCAGCACCGCCAGGTCGGCCAGTTTGCCCTTCGACAGGCTCCCCAATTTACCTTCCAGGAAGCACGAGTAGGCGGCGTCAGCCGTGTACAATCTGAGAGCCTCCAGGGCTGAAACGGCTTGAGACGGCGCAACCTGCCGCCCGTTTTCAGCAAGCCGGGTCACGGCGGCGTAGATGCCCTTGAGCGGGTCGGGCCCGGCCACCGGCGCGTCCGACCCTGCCGCCACCCTCAGTCCCGCCTTCAGCATGTCCTTTATGGCGTAGAGGTGGCTTAGCTGCTCCCGAGGCGCAGTGGCCAGGTAGCGTTCGCCGCTGTAATAGATAAAGGCCGGGTTGGTGGCCACGGCCACCTCCAATCTTAATAGCTTACGGGCCGCCTCGGGCGTGCATACCGAGCAGTGCTCCAGACGGTGACGGCTGCCATTGCGCGGGCATTTCTCCATGGCATATTCAAGGGCAGCGATGGCCGCTCCGATCGTAGTCTCCTCCACGGCGTGGATGGCCGCCTGCCGACCACTCTGCTGTATCTCGAGCACCAGGCGGTTGAGCTCATCCTGCGGAGGGTTGAGGCTGCCCCTGACCTCGTCCAGCATGATCTTGACCGCCCCTCTAAACAGCCCCGTGTCGCATTTGTTAAGCGGTTGTCCGGCGCTCAGTCGCCTTGCCCCTTCAACACCAGACATCATAACGGTGCGCGGCGGGAATACGCCCCGTCTCTTCCACTTGAGGAACCTGTTCCAGCGCTCGGGCCCGTTGCCCTGCGAAGCGTCCTGCACCGTGGTGATGCCCAGGCCCAGCAGTGTCCGGCCGGCGCGGGACACTGCCCTATCGAGCTCGGCTTCATCGACCGGGGGTATTACTTCGGCCAGGTAAGGGCCCATGCCGAAGAGCAGGCCGTTGGGCTGGCCGGTCTCCAGGTCGCGCTCGATCATGCCGCCGGTGGGCTCTTCGCTGCGGCCGCTGATGCCCGCCAGCGCCAGCGCTGCGCTGTTGAGCACGTGGGCGTGGCCGCTGCGGTGCGTCAGCTTTACCGGGTGAGCGGCCGTGGCGCGGTCGAGATCGCGCAGGGTGGGATGCCTTTTCTCCGCCAGGTAGAACTCGTTGTAGCCGGCGCACCTGATCCATGCGCCGGCCGGCGTGGTAGCCGCCGCCGCCTTAATACTGATTATGATATCTTCGACGGATTTGACCGAGGCGGGGCTGAGGTCGATATTGATCAGGCTTTCGGCATAGGCCGTCACATGGCAGTGCGCATCGTGGAAGGCCGGGATCACGGTCCTGCCACGGCAGTCGATGACCTGCGTGGCGGCGCCGGCCAGCTTTGGATCTATATCTTTGCTGCTTACCTTGAGTATATGCGCGCCGTGGATGTAGATGGTCCTGGCCCGCGGGCGGCGCGGATCGAATGTGATGGCGCCGGCATTGCGCAGCACCAGGCCGGCCTTAATATTTCCCATCGCGTATCCCCTGGAAATAGAGATTGAGCCCTTCGTAAAAGGCGAGGGCGGTATCGTCCAGGTCGGGTGGCGGCATAAGGTCGGCTTCAGAGGGGTGGTACAGCTCCTCCTCGCCCACCGGCAGCACCGGCAGGGCGGTATCCGATTCCCCGTCCCAGCTTGCTGTGAAGGGCAGGCCGATCTTGCCCAGGGGCGGGTCCACCGTTGCATCTACCAGCATATATCGCCCCTTTATCTCGACCCTGCAGGCCAGGTGGTTAACCGGGCCCATCTGCTGCGCCAGCTTCCACAGCTCCGGCGGATATAGCTCCTCAAACTCCGCCCAGCGGTAAGGGTACACGGCGTAGAGGACGTTCAGTCCCATCCTGCTGTACATGTCGCACATCAGCAGGTGCTTGGGCGTGCAGGAGCCCATATTTACCTCAAGTATGCGCCGGTATTCCGTCGGGCTGTTCAGCTCGGGCAGCACGCCGTATGGTATATCGCGTATCCTGTGGAAGACCGCTATCATTGCATCCCTGCCGTTGCTTCCACCCGTCCACTTTCGCAGTGTGCGGCCGACGATATCGCCTCCATTCATATCCATAAGGGTAAAGCAAGCCGGTCGGTTCGTCAAAAGGTTCGGCTTTTACTTCAGCTTTGCCGTCCTTTACATTATAATTTACGGGAATTAAGCAGGTAGGTTCATTATATGGATCCAAATTCAAACGATTTCACAAGGCTTACGCAGCCGGGGATAGGTGAAGCGGTCCGGATACTGATTGAGGCATTCACAGGAGACCCATTGATGGATTACCTTTTTCCCGAACACAAGGAGCAACCCGATCATTTAAGCCAGTTTTTTCATGTTAATCTGGAATATGCAGTTATGACCGGCGAGGTATATGCTGCGCCCTCTATGACGGGGGTATCGGTATGGCTGTTCCCCGGGGATACCAACCGGCCCGTGGTAAGCAGGCAGTATGATCCCAGAATGCGTCTGGAGCGCCTCTATGATGAAGAAAAACACCGGAGGCTGAGCCGCTTCAGTCGGTACTTCGACGAGCTGCACAGGGAATTAATGCAGGGCAGCTATTTTTACCTCATGTTTCTGGGGGTGAAGAAAGCGTATCAAGGTAAGGGCACCGGCAGCCTGTTGATTCAGCCATTGCTTCAAAGGGCGGACGCGAAAAAGCTGCCGTGCCTGCTGGATACCATGAATGCCAGAGATCTGGCCTTTTACCAGAAGCACGGTTTTGAAGTCATGCTTGAGCACAAAATTTGCGGTGATGGCCCCCTGATCTGGACCATGCTCAGAAGGCCGCGGGGATAACAGGTCAACCTGGCGAG
This sequence comes from uncultured Dehalococcoidales bacterium, assembly GCA_964554375.1. GTDB lineage: Bacteria > Chloroflexota > Dehalococcoidia > GIF9 > UBA5629 > CAIMUM01. The sequence continues at coordinate 11,856 of CAZKOL010000009.1, read as the reverse complement.
TACAAGCGTATTGAAGAGGGGTAGTTTATTCCAGATTGAAAATGCGCGCTGCGTTCCTGTAGAAGAACTTCTCCTTCACACTGTCTTTGAGCGGCCACTGGTCCACTTCGTGTAGGACGTCTTTGATATGCATACCGATGGAAAGCCAGTCCGAGCCGAAGCATATCTTATCCTGTATGGTGGAATTGGCATAGCGTATGAACATGTCCCAGCCGGTATCGGACATGGCAACATATTTGGGCCTGTGAGCTGAAGTGTCGATAAATAAGTTATCGTATTTCCAGGCCATCAGCACAATATCCGGCACCCAGGGCCAGCCCCCGTGACCGGCTATAATATTCAGCCTGGGGAAATCTATAAGTACCTGCTCGAGATAGCGAGGGTGTCCGTAATAGATTGAGATATTGGCCATCCAATTGACGGACGTATGTATCCACACCGGAGCGTCCAGCTTTTCGCACAGGCTATATAGAGGATAGTAACGCTGGTCGTTGGCGTAGCAGCCGTGCACGAAGGGGCGGAAGACGACCGCTTTGAATCCCTGTGTGGTAAGCGCGCGCTCCACGCTGGCTAGGCTAGCAACCTGTTGGTGCGGGTTGTAGCCGGAAAAGGCGATGAATTGCCCGGGGTATTTTTTCAGTATATCGGCCACGTAATCGTTGGACAGGGGCGTGCCTGTTGCGCCGGATTCGTCCATGTTGTGGACGGCCGACCAGTTGATGCCTGCTTCCCTGAGTGTCTTCAGGAAGTTCTCCATGCTGATGGGTCCTGTTTCCGCCAGCTCTATCAGCGCCTCGCGTAGCTTATCGCCGGACAGTGTATCTGCCATCTCGTTAAATTCCTGGGGTGTGAGGCCCAGCCAGCCGCTCCATTTGGCGCCAAAGAGCTTGATATAGCCCTCCATCCCGGGTTGGGGCGTGAAGAGGTCGGCGAAAAGCATCTCGCGCGTGGGCAAAGTGTTGGATGTATCTATGATCATGACATTAGACCACCTTCAATCATCATATAAAGCGCGATATTGTTATGCGCTGATCCCGGTATATACTTACCGGTGACATTTGAATTTCAAAACATCTAAATCCAGATCACTCCTTCCTTGCGGAGTGCGCTTATCTCCGCGTCCGTTTTATTTAAGTAGTCTTTCAGCACCTCGCTGGTGTGCTCTCCGAGTTCAGGGTCGTGCGGGTTGGTCCCCGGTTCAACCCCCACGGTGAGCCCGGCGAATTTAATAGGGATATTAAATGTCTTTACATGTCCCAGTTTAGGATGATCGACATCGACTACCATATTTCTGGCCTTCAGGTGGGGGTCATCGAGAAGCTCTTTCATATCTTTGACTATACCCACAGGCACACCCATGGCTACCAGTAGTGTTACGAGGTCATCAGCAGTCTGGTTGGCGCGCACCCATTCGGCAAAAGCCTTATTCAGAATATCCTGATTTGTGGCGCGATTGATAAACGCGTCCATGTTATCGCCGCCGTATTTTTCGACAAGATCATTGCGTCCCATGAGGCGATAAAGCTCCTCGAATACAGGTCCACCGAAAGCGCATACCATTACCCATCTGTTATCCTTGGTTAGAAAAGCATCCCATGGTGTGCCGAACGGGTCCAGGTTACCCCGCCTGGGTGGAGCGACTCCTTCCATGCTTGTCTTAATAACGTTCTCTTCCAGCATGGTAAAAATACTGTCCACCATGGCAACTTCTATCTTCTGTCCCGAGCCGGTCATTTCTCGCAGGCGCAGGGCGGAGAGAATACCGACAAGCCAGTAAAGCCCTGTAATGGAATCGGCGATGCCGGGTCCGGTCTTTAACGGAGGCATATCGGGATAACCTGTCATGCTCATAAGTCCGCCTACCGCCTGCCCTATTGGGTCTACACAATGCATGTGTGAATATGGACCATAGTTACCGAAACCTGAAGTCGAGGCATATATTATCTTTGGATTTGCTTTCTTAACAGTCTCATAATCCAGATCCAGGGCATCCATAGCGCCCGGCATGAAATTTTCCGTGAGTATGTCGCACTTTTTGGCCAATCCCAGGAATATTTCTTTGCCCTTTGCGCTTTTCAAATTCAGTGCAACGGATTTTTTACCCCTGTTAAGAGTGGCAAAATAACCGCTATAATTATTTTTGAAAGGTGGTATTACGCGGGTTTTGTCACCTACCGGTGCAGCTTCAATTTTTATTATTTCCGCGCCTAAATCGCCAAGTATCTGTGTGGCAAAGGGCCCCGCATATATCCAGGTCAAATCCAATACTTTTATCCCATCCAATGGTTTAACGCTCATCAAGTCCTCCTTATCAATTAGATTTATCCAATTCGGTTTCCTTATCATTTGGCTGATATAAGAACCCTGGTTGGCTGAGATATTAAAAACTATGTCATATTACTATTTGGGTAGAAGAAACTCCCATTCACACATAACACCGGCTTTTGGCTCATCCGGATGCGCATGTAAACAAGTGACCTTGATCTTCTCATTAATAACATTGGAGAAAGCCCTATATAGATCGGGCGCACCCAGTTTACATGGCAGCAAAGGAAGGTTTTGCAAAGTGCGGTAAGTGCCCATCGGGCACTTAGTGACACTCATTACGAGCCGTTTATCCGTGATTTCGACAAATTCCCATTCGAAACCACTGTTTACCCATTGAGCCGCACAAAATTTAAGTAAGGTAGCCAGAGCCTGGACATCGTTGCCAAGTTTGAAAGTCTTTTTTATGCGGTATGATTGCGCCTTTGCCACCTTCTCCCAAACTTCGCCGTCCAAACGCGCAGCGTTGTCGAATCCGAAATCGCGCTCTATGAAGATCATCCAGTAGTTTTGCAGTGTCCAGTAAGTTTTAACCCAAGCGTCAACGAGGTCGACTAAATCTTCCTTGGGCAATTCCATTAATTCTTTTTTTAAGACATCCCAGGTGACTTTTCCCGGTAATGTTTTCGAGTTAGTCTTCTTCATAGTAACCGTCCCATGTAAGTTACCCGGGGCCGGATAGGACCGGCCCTCGGGTTTCTGTTAAAGTTGGTTCATAAATATCCGTACTACAGGCTGTTTATCAGATCGATCACTTGATTGGACGATAAAACCGGAGCCATCATCAAGCCCATTCGCTGGCAAGCTAATTTGGTGGTCTCCATGTTGGCGGTAGCCGACGCATCACTGACAAGCACAGACAGATAGCCCCGATCCCACCCGCTGCGAATGGTGGCTTCCACACACTGATCGATCTCACATCCACAGACAATAATCGTTTTTGCGCCCAAATAATGAAGATAAGTCTGCAGGTTTGTCCCCTCGAAGGTACTCCAGAGACGCTTATCTATGATCAGGTCTTTGGGTTCCATGACTGCCTTGAGCTCGTCGACGATATCGATGTTCCATGTATCACCCAGCATCAGGTCCGGTATGGCGGTTCGCAAGAAGCTGATCAATGCTTCAAAATAGGAGCCGGGGAAAAGATCCTTACCTCCTGCCAGGAATGTCTGGCGAACCCATATCACCGGTAGTTCCTTTTTTCTACAGGCTGCGACAATACTTTTGATATTTTTAACCAGGCCCAGTTCCTCGGCGACCTTCCAGGTTCCCGTCCAATTCAAGTTGCCGTCCTTGTGCACAATGTCATTTTGCGCGTCAACAACGATAAAGACTGTAGATTCCTTTTGTACGAACCTTTTCCAATCTATCAGGTCATAAAAAGTTTTTCCGGACAGCATGTCATTTACCAGCTGGTTAAAAGTTGTCTTGTATTCTTTTTTTACCACTTTGCCTACTCCTTATTATTTAAGATTGACTGTTACTGGCATTCTATGCCGTATGCTAATCTGGCTGTGATAACTATTACTAATAAATCAGTATTTTTGAATGCCCACCTCCCTGAAAGTTACGATGGATAATGTATGCCGTGTTATCGACCGGGGCGATGTACTGGGTAGACACCTTAAATATAATTAGATAATTTATAATTACATAATTATAAATCTTTGTCAAGATGTCTCGTTAAGATATATACTATAAATAGTTTTCAGGATGGCATAGGATAAAGCTGAGGATATGGATGTAACGAGGAATAATATCAGGCCCGATGTCGCCACTATGGCTTCTCTTATTCTTTCGCAGGCCTTTGTTAACTGGCACAAGGCTTTTATGAGGGTGCTCGACCCATATAAGCTTACCTATTCGCAATGGATCATAATGCATACGCTGATGGCCACGGGTGAGCCAATGTCCCCATCGGAGCTGAATCGTTACCTGACCATCGAGGGCACGTCCATCAGCGTGGTCATCGACGGGATCGAGAGACGTGGCCTTATTCAGAGGCGTCGTTCCAGAGCGGACCGGCGTGTTGTCAAGGTTCGTTTGACTGCTGAAGGGCATGCATTGCTGAATGAAATCAATGCGCAGATAGGCGGGTTGATAAACGAGATCTTTGGTCCCCTGACTGCAGTCGAACGCAAACAACTAATAGCCTTATGCCGCAGAATACGAGATGCCTCGATTACACACAATGGAGGGGATATCGGCGAGGTTGAGAATATCCTAATGAGTTTCAGCGGCGCCCGCTGAGCCAGGAGAAATTCAGCGGAAATCATCCATGCAGTCATTTCAGTTCGTAGGCTACGCGCTGACGAACCAGTAGCTGTGTTGCACATATCCATAAAGGGATGTTGCCCGTTTGGCAGCTTTCGCCGTCCTGGGCTATTATAAAGCAAGACAATGCGAAAAGGTGATCGGTTATGGAGCATGAAGGCCATTTGAAAGCTGTAGAAAGACATATATATAAAAGGTTATTACCTGTATTATTACTTATCGTGCTGCCGGCCGTCCTGCTTCTTAACTGCCAGTGTCAGTTAAAACCAGGGCAACCACCGGATGTAGTAACCCTGCAGCTAAAAGGGATGCACCAGGCGCAGTTCGCCGGCTTTTACCTGGCCCAGGAGAAAGGGTACTACTCCCAGGAAAACATCGAGGTGACCTTTCTGGAGGGGGAGAAGGATCTGGCCATTGTGCAGCGGGTTGTTTACGGAGAGGCGGATTTCGCTGTGATAGCCCCGGAATCCGTCTTGACGGCGCGCAGCCAGGGACAACCGGTAACTGCCATTGCCGCTATCTACCGGCAGAGCCCGATAGTTTATGTGGCCATGTCTGACTCAGGTATCTTACGACCCCGGGACTTTCTGGGTAAGATAGTGGCAACACTGGATGCCAGCGGATCGCAACAGGACCTCCAGGTACAATTCTATATCATGATGAAGAGGCTGGGACTGGATATCTCAAAGATGAAACTCATCGCCTGGGATCCCGTCTATACAACGTTTTATCGTGGTGAGGCAGACATCACCCCCTGTTATTCAAGCGTCGGCCTGATCGAGATGAGACACAAGGGATTGAAGCTCAATCTCATCTGGCCAAGCGACTACGGCGTTTACTTTTACTCAGATATGGTGGTAACCAGAGCTAGCCTGATCACAGAGAACCCCGGCCTGGTAACCCGCTTCCTGCGCGCCACGCTCAGGGGTTGGCAGGATGCCATCGAGGACTACCAGCAAGCCGTGCCCGTAGTAGAGAAATATGACCAGGGCACGGACCCGCAGGTACAGGCGGCGATGCTGGAAGCCCAGCTACCGCTGGTACATACCGGGGAGGATTATATAGGCTGGATGAAGCCGGAAGACTGGCAGGCTATGTATAATATACTTCTGGATAACGGCCTGCTGACCGAGCCGTTTGATGTAAACCTGGCTTACACCATGCAATTCCTGCAAGAAATTTACGGGAGTGAAGGCAAGTGAATCTGAGATCAAGGATACTCTTGCTGTTCGTACTGCTGGCGATTGTGCCCGTCGTTATTGTGGGTTTCCTTGCCTACTACACCGGGCGGCAGTCCATTGAGCAGGTTGAAATCAACCACCTGGTTTCCACCAACTTGATGAAAAGCAGCGAACTGGCCAGGTGGATTGAAGGCAATCAACAGAGCATCGAGGAGTTGGCCCAGCGCCCTTTGATGGCGCAGTACTCTGCAACGATGGCAACATTCGACCCTGCCGACCCTTCCTATGATCCGGCTCGCCTGAGCCTCGAGGCGGACCATCTCAGACCCCGTGTCAAGCCCGCCGGAGGTTTTATCGAGATGTCGGTGATCAACCCTGTTAGTGGCGTCATTCTGGCTTCCAGCGATGATATGCAGGAAGGGAAATACTACGCCAACCAGCGTTTCTTTATGGAAGGGAAAACACATACCTACACACAGGGGGTGTTTTACTCGCTCCCTTTACAGCAGACGACCATGATTGTAAGCACTCCTGTCAGTGACAGGAAGGAGAATCTGGTTGCCGTCCTGGCCGGGCGTCTTGACCTGCGCGACCTCTCCTTGATCATGTCTGCACAGAGCGGCCTCAGCCAGAGTGAGAAAACCTACCTGGTAAACAAATCCAATTTCTTCGTTACCGAGCCGAGCTCCGGCGAGGGATATGCTCTGAAAAAAACCGTTCGGACTGAGGGTGTCCAGGCCGGCCTTTCGGGCAGTGACGGCGTTGCTTTCTACGTGGATTACCGGAATATCCCCGTTATCGGTGCTTACAAATGGCTGCCTGAATATAACATGTGCCTGATTACCGAGGTTGACCAGGCTGAGGCCTATGCCCCGGTAAATTCTATGGCAGTGACAATGGTTACCATTGTCTCACTGCTGACGTTGATAGTGGTGGCGGCTGGTTTTTTATTAGCCCGCACCATCACCCAGCCGTTAGCCCGGTTGGTCGCGGGCGCTGCTGAGATAGGCCGCTATGGCCATCTTGACCAGAAGGTTGGCACTGATGACAGGGATGAGATCGGTGAGCTTTCCAGGGCATTCGATCGCATGGCCGTGGAGCTAAAGGAGACCACCGTTTCGATTGATGATCTCGAGCGACGCATCCATGAACGTACCGCCCAGCTTGAAGCGGCTAACCGGGAGCTGGAGGCTTTCACCTACTCTGTGTCGCATGACCTGCGTGCCCCGTTGCGGGCCATCGACGGTTACACACGCATCCTGCTGGAGGACTACCAACCGCTGCTGGATGACGAAGGAAAAAGGATCTGCTCGGTTATATCTCAGGGTGCGCACAAAATGAGCGACCTGATCGATGACCTTCTGGCATTTTCGCGCCTGGGCAGGGCTGCAATAAATCCATCTAACATAGATATGGAAACACTGGCAAAAACAATATTCCAGGAATTAACCACGGTGCAAAGCCGCAAACGTATCGATTTTCAGATGGATTCGTTGCCGCCTGCGGTGGGTGACCCGGCGTTACTAAGGCAGGTGTGGGTAAATCTGCTCTCCAACTCCATCAAGTTCTCCCGGAAGAAAAAACGCGCTGTCATCAGGGTGCGGGGAGAAAATACTGAAAACGAGACTGTCTACTCGGTGCAGGATAACGGTGTGGGGTTTGACATGCAGTATTCTGATAAGCTCTTTGGCGTGTTCCAACGGTTGCACAGCGTCAAGGAATTTGAAGGAAACGGAGTAGGCCTGGCCCTGGTCCAGCGGGTGATCCATCGACATGGTGGCCGTGTCTGGGCTGAAGGGGAGGTAGGCAAAGGCGCGACTTTTTATTTTACACTTCCCCGACAAGGAGTGATATGATGACCGATATGCAAGCCGTAGACGTTTTACTGGTCGAGGACAACCAGCAGGATGCAGAACTTACTATAAGGTCACTCAAGAAGCACAAGCTGGCCAACAATATCTCCGTGGTCGAGGATGGAGCGGAAGCGCTCGACTTCATCTTCTGCAAGGGCAAATATAGTGAACGGGACATTAAACATCCGCCCCGTGTAATATTTTTAGATTTGAAGCTTCCTCTGGTTAGCGGGCTGGAAGTATTGCGAGCAATTAAGCAGGATGCCCGCACCAAATCGGTCCCGGTGGTGGTGGTGACATCTTCACGCGAGGACCCGGACGTCAAGACTGCCTATGAACTTGGCGCCAACAGCTACGTGGTAAAACCGGTGGATTTTGAATCCTTCACCGAAGCCATAGGTAGTGTCGGGCTTTACTGGCTGCTGATCAATCAGCCGCCGAAGTGAGTTTGTAAATGCGAATAGAAATGTCCTGAGCAGGCAGTGCCATGAGTGAGATAATCAAGATACTGATAGCGGAAGACACGCCCGCTGACGCCGAGCTATGTGAGCGGGAGGTGCGCAAGATACTGAAATCGTGCCAATTCCAGGTGGTGGATGAGCGCCAGGCATACGTGACAGCGCTCAGCGAGTTCCAACCCGATCTAATACTCAGTGATTACAGCATGCCCGGCTTCGATGGGATGGCTGCTCTAAAGCTGGCGCAGGAGTATGCGCCCGAAATGCCCTTCATCATTGTTACCGGTTCGGTCAGTGAAGACGTAGCCGCCGAATGTATGAAGGCCGGCGCCTGGGACTATATAATTAAACAACATATCAGACGACTGGGGCCGGCGGTCGTCAGTGCACTGGACAAGAAGCAGACATTGATAACTAAAAGTAAAGCAGAGGATGAGCGCGAGGCCGCTTACCGGGCCCTGGATAAAGCCCTGACTGATTCCATCGCTGCCATGTCCAAAATAGTTGAAATAAGAGATCCCTACACGGCGGGACATCAAACGAGGGTTGCCGATTTATCAGTGGCAATCGCCAGGGAATTAAAACTTCCCGAGGAACGTGTCAAGTATATACGCATAGCAGCTCTCATCCACGATATCGGCAAAATATACATACCGTCTGATATCCTGAGCAAACCGGGCAAGCTGCGTGATATGGAGTGGCAACTTATAAAAATCCATGCCCAGGGAAGCTACGATATATTGAAAACCATAGAATTTCCATGGCCGATAGCCCAGATAGCCTGGCAGCATCACGAGAGATTGGATGGCTCGGGATATCCCCAAGGACTGGATGGCGACCATATTTTACTGGAAGCAAAAATACTGGCTGTGGCTGATGTAGTTGAGGCCATGTCATCCTACAGGCCGTACCGGCCGGCTTTAGGCATTGAAAAAGCGCTTGATGAGATTTCCCGTAACAGGGGAGTTCTCTATGATCCCAACATCGTTGATGCTTGTTTGAAGCTCTTTAACGAAAATAGCTTCAAGTTAGAAGATTAATGCGCAATGGCGGCAACCCTGATATCGGCTAGGACATTTTGCTGAAATTCAGCGGCGCCCGCTGAGACAGGAGAGTGGCCATGGAGATTATTAAGGCTATTAATATACGTTACAGTGTGCGTGCTTTCAAGCGCGACCCCGTGCCGAAGCATGTTCTTGAAGAATTGCTGACCGTTGCGCAGCGCTCGCCATCATGGGCAAACACGCAGACCTGGGAGTTCGCCGTGGTTGGCGGTGAAGTGATGGAGGACCTGAGGAAGGCGCTGGCAGCGCGGGCTTTCGCGCAGGATGAGCGCAATGCGGATATAGACTACCCGGAGTGGACGGGCAAGCACAAGGAGCGGCGCAGCCGCAACGGGTACAGGCTGTATGAGCACATGGGCATAGGCAGGGAGGATGTGGAGAAGCAACTCGACTGGTTCGTCAGCATGTACCGTTTCTTCGATGCGCCCAACGCCATTTATATTTATACCGAGCGGGAAGTGAGCAACTGGGCCATCATGAATGTCGGGTTGATCGCGCAGACTATCAGTCTGGCCGCACTGCATTACGGCCTCGGCTCCATCATGCTGGCCGCGGGTGTCAGCTACCCGGACACCGTAAGGCAAAAGCTAAATATAGCTGAATCGAAGCAGATACTGATCGCCATTGGCATCGGCTATCCCGACCCGGACGCCACGGTGAACAAATTCAGGACGGAGAGGGTACCTCTGAGCGAGATATGCTCCTGGCACGGCTTTTAGTTTACTGTTTCAGATGCTACTTGCATGTAGATAACAAATCCATATATACTTGCGCTCAAATCGCAATTGAAGGAGGTTGAGATGAGTGGAACAGGCACTTACGACCTTAAATCCGTGAAATTGCCCAGGTTGACCGGGGGAGGACTGTCTTTAATGGTGGCCGCGCTGGAGAATGGCTTGCTGAGGCCCCTGATCACGCCATCCTTACTAAAAAGCGGGGGTATAACAGGTTTCCGCGCGCTGTCACCCGAGGAATCACCGACGGTGTTTCCTATTTTCTTTGTAGACAAGAAGGCCGCTCCCGAAGAGGGGCCGGACCTCGGGGCTTTGAATAAGATAGAGGGCAGGGCTGCCGCTGCCATGCCCTTCAGGACGGCGCGTGATTATACCCAGGCTTATAAGGAGGGCAAGGCCAATCCGGAAGATGTCGCTAAAAAGGCGCTGGATGCCATAAAGCAGGCCGACGTCGGCAGCCTGAAGCTGCGCCCCTTCATCGCCGTCAACGAGGGCGACGTCATACAGCAGGCGCGCAGCTCCGCCGAACGCTGGAAGGACAGGAAGCCCCTGAGCGTGCTGGACGGCGTGCCGGTGGCGGTCAAGGACGAGGTGGATATGGCGCCCTATCCCACCACCGTGGGCACTAAATTTTTCGGCAGGGCGCCGGCCAAACAGGACGCGACGGCCGTTGCGCGGCTGCGAGCGGCGGGTGCGCTGCTATTGGGCAAAGCCAACATGCACGAGATAGGCATAAATCCCGATGGGCTGAACGTCAATTTCGGCTCGACACGCAACCCGTATAACCCCAAGCATGATACAGGAGGGAGCTCCAGCGGCTCGGCCACTTCAGTTGCGGCCGGGATCTGCCCGATTGCCGTGGGCGCCGACGGCGGCGGGTCTATACGCATACCGGCTTCGCACTGCGGTGTGGTGGGGCTCAAACCCACCTTCGGACGCGTCAGCGAATATGGCGCTGCCCCGCTCTGCTGGAGCGTTGCACATTTAGGCCCCATTGCGGCCACTGTTGAGGATACGGCCATAGGTTATGCCTGCATGGCCGGTCCGGATGCCAAAGAGCCGAACTCGCTGCACCAGCCTGCTGTGGTGCTGGAGCAGTGGAACAAGACTGATCTTAAGGGCATAAGGCTCGGGGTCTACAGGCCCTGGTTTGAGCATGCATCGCCCGAGGTAGTGCGAGCCTGCGACAACTTGCTGGAGAAGTTGGCCAGCTCGGGGGCGCAGGTTAAGCAGATCGTTGTACCAGGCCTTGATACCATGCGCGTCGCCCATGCGATAACCATTGCAAGCGAGATGGCGGGCTCCATGGGGAACTATCCTGAGCATAGCAAAGACTTCGGCGAGGAGGTGCGCGTTACCCTCGGCCTTGGACGAGTATTCACTGCTGGCGACTACATCAAAGCCCAGCGCATCCGCACGCGCGCCATGTCTGTATTTAAAGAAATCTATCGCGACGTCGACGCGATCATAACGCCATCTGCTGGAATCACCGGGCCTGAGGTGACGCTTGGGGATGCCCAGGGTGGCTGGTCCGACCTTTCCAGCACGTTCGAGGTCATGCGCTTTGCTTTTCCTGGCAACCTGGCGGGTCTGCCGGCCATAAGTTTCCCGGCCGGCTATGACAGCATAGGTCTGCCCATAGGGATGCAGGCCATGGGTCGCTGGTGGGAAGAGGACTTATTGCTGCGCATCGCCTTCAACGCCGAGAAGCTGGTGGAGCGCAGAAAGCCCATGGTGTTCTTCGACCTATTATGAGCTTACTGCCCGCGCCATGGCGGCTATATGCTCCGGCGTGGTGCCGCAGCAACCGCCGATAATGCGTGCGCCTGCGTCACGCATTTGGACGGCGCTCTGAGCCATCGTTCCGGGCGACGCGCGGTACATGGTCTTACCATCCACGAATTCAGGCATACCGGCGTTTGACTTGGCCACCAGCAGGGCGCCGGGCACGGCGGAATGCATCTTTT